>JBGTKO010000193.1:0-5366 GCA_041744595.1 Pirellulales bacterium | reverse complement strand
CTTCCCAGAGCGGGAATCCCGTCGATCGCCACTACGCGACTCTTCGCAACGAGATGCACCAATTGCTCAAGACGCTCAACATCGCGGCGTGACCGCCGCAATCGACAACATTTTGTCGATCCAAGACCCGTAAGCGACTATTTCGCTCCGATGCTCTGCCCGCACTCGCACGCCAACGCCGCCTCGGTCCGTGAATTTGACGGCGTTGCTCAGCACGTTGATGAGCACCTGCCTGAGCTTATTAATGTCGGTCACGATGTACTGGGGGACGGCGCCGATCAACTCCATGGAGAAATTCAACCCTTTTGCATCCGTGCGGGCACGAAACATCATCTCGAGGTCCTTGAGGAGGCCGGGCAGATCGAACGTGGTGGGAGACAGAATCGTGCGCCCGGCCTCGATCTTGGACATCACCAGAACGTCGGTCAGCAGGGCGAGCAAATGCTCGCCGTTGCGGTTGATGACGCCCAAGTACTGGCTTTGATCCGTGGTCAGAGCCGGGCCGTGCAGCATCAACTCGGAGAACCCCATGATGGCGGACAACGGAGTGCGGAGTTCGTGCGACATGTTTGCGAGAAACTGGGCCTTGGCGCGGTTGGCGGCTTGGCACTCCTCCAACGCCTTTGCCAACTCTTCGGCCACTCGCCGCCGCTCCGTCACATCTTCCATTGCGAGGACCGACAATTCGTCATGGTGGCCAGCCTGAAGCTTGCGGGCGTTGAGCACGATCACCCGGCGCCCGATGACGGGGAAGTCGTGATCGATCTCGAAGTCGTCGAGCACGGAGCCTTTATGGATCGTGTCCTCTAACAAAACCCGCAGGCCGGGAATGTCCCACTGACCATTGCCCAACTCATGGATCAAGCGGCCCGCTGTCTCGCCGGGCGAAACCTGAAACGTCTGAAGGAAGGCACGGTTGGCGAATCGAACACGCAGCGCGGCGTCGAGAATCAACAGTGGCTCTCGCACCGTATCGACAATGTTCAGGGCGTAGCTCTGGATTTCCTCGACCAGCGGATTGCGTTCCATCGTTACCCGATCCTTTGCTTCCAACGGTTGAGAAATTCCTCGAAGAATCAACTGATCTCGCAGAGCTTTCGATAAGGCCCCATCTGAGTGGGACACTCCAGCAGCCCTTATCCTTTGATCAGCACCGGGCCATTCCGTGTCGTTGAGCCATCCATGATGACCGGCAAGGTAAACGTGAACGTGGACCCTTTGCCTACTTCGCTCTCGATCCAGATTCGGCCGCCGTGGCCCTCGACGATTCGGTGGACGATGGCCAGTCCCAGGCCGGTGCTTTGCTCACCCGCGGTCGGCCGCACGCTCAGACTACTGAACGGAATGAAGAGCTTGGGGAATTCCTCTGCGGGGATTCCTTGTCCCTGATCCCGAACGGACACCGTCACCACCTGGTTGGTTGATGCCAGCAGGATCCGCACGCGTGTTCCGCGGTGGGAGAACTTGATGGCATTGCTGATCAGATTGTTCAACACCTGCTCGATCTTTCCGGCATCAAAGCTGAGCGTCGGGATCGTACCGAGCGAATCGAAGTCGAGGGCGATTTCCTTTTTAGAGGCGAGCACGCCATTCAACGTCACGCTTCGCTGGATCAGACGGGCCAGGTCCGCCGGCTGTCGGTCCAACTCCAAAAGGCCAGCCTCAATTGCAGAAACATTCAGCAGGTCGGTGACCATTTTGAGCATGAAGTCGCTCGTGTCTTTGATCGTGATGACAAACTCGCGTTGCTCGGCGGTCAAGACGTCGGACGCCTCAGCTTCTAAAAATTCGGCATAGGCATGAATGACTCCCAGCGGATTCCGCAGATCGTGTGCGGCCATTCCGAGCAGGCGATTCTTTTGCTCATTCACCTTTTCCAGTTCGACATTGGTTTTTGCCATCTCGCGATGCAGGTTCAACAACTCGTTGTTCAGTTTCGTCAGCTCGTCATACAGGGCTTCGTCGCCGTCGGATGGCAGTCCCAGGGCAAAGGCCGCTTCCTGGGCGGGGGGCTGCGACAAGTTGGCTGGCTCAACGTTGATGGGCATCCGGCTTTCATCGGTCATGATGATGCCATACTTCCCGTCACGAGCCGATCCGCAAGCGCAATGGCCTGCTCCGCGTCCGACGCTGTTCCGTCCGCACCGACGCTGCGCCAGAGGTCAGGATCACGGCTGAATGGATAGCCTCCCGTCAGAATCCTAATCCGATTGCCGGCGGGATGCTTGCGTACGGCACTGATCAACTCACGAACGGCCTCGACGTGAAAGGGAATCGTGGCGGAGATTGCCAAGACATCCGCCCCCCGTTCGATGATCGTGTCCACCACACTGGCGTGGGGAGTGTTCGCGCCCAAGTAGTAGGTGTTCCACCCATCCATTTCGAACAAATCGGCCACCATCCTCACACCGAGCTCGTGCAGATCACCCGCGACGGCGGTCGCCACCAACGTGCGCCCGTTCTTCACGCTGGCGAAGATCTGCGGATAAAGCTGCGACATAACGAGCTGCGTCGCGGCTGTGTAAAAATGTTCCTGAGCCACGGAAAGGCGGTTCGTCTGCCACAGGCGACCGACCTCATGCTGCGCGGGTTGAAAGACGTGCAAATAGATATCTTTCACCAACGCCCCGGCGGCCACGGCGTCGAGCACCAGTTGGCTCGCCACATGGCGTTCGCCGCGGCGCAACGCCTCGAAATACTGATGGGCCAATGGCGACAGTGGCGCATCTTCGTTCAAAAAGGTTGGCAGGTCATCAGGCATCGACGGCATCCCATGGACGGCGGCCGTCACGAATTGAGCTGCCAAGGCACCCGGTTCCCCAGGCACCTGCTCGCGTAGCACGTCTGCCAAGCACTCCAGATGAAATGCCAGATCAGAGGCCAGCACGTTGCGCTGACTGAGGAGCACCTTCGCCCACGCGATGTAGTCGAGAAACAATCCCTGATGACTTAACGCGAGCGCCTGCGCCAGGAATGACAAATGGTAGCCAGCATCCTGGAGCGACTTCTCCCGGCCTACCTTTCCATAGCGGTGTTCGAGTTCTGGATGGCGAGCGAACTCGCGAGCGACAAAGCTTCGGGCAATCTCGGTCCGCTGTTCATGAATGGCTTCACTCGCCTGCACAGAGATCGGTTTCATAGGCATGCTAAGAACTCACATGTTCGAAATGACTGATACGTGTCTCGCCTTGTACGAGTTTGAGTCCTTTGGGCATTCCCCGGTGCGATTCGTGATACTGATGACTGTGGTGCCACGCGCGGAAGCTGGCCTCATCGGTCCAGAACGTGAGCAGCCAGATTTCCTCCGGGCGATCGAGTGGACTGATCACCTCCATGCGACGGTAGCCCGGTGCGTGGTCCACTAAATGCGGCCTGGCGCAGAATGCGGCCTTTACCTCGGCAGTCATGCCGTTGGCGATGACAAAGCGGCTGAGCACCATCAGGCCTGAACCTCCCTTCGGCTCCACGTCCGAGGGACTTGTTGAACCGACGACTGGTTTTTCGTGTGGTTTCATGGTTGACGCCTCGAAGCGGTTGTTGGACAGTTTCGCATTCTTCCTGGTGGGTGTTGGCCCGGACCTTTCGTCGGCCGCAGTCTTGAGGTGTGGTTCGCTGTTTGTCACGGTGGCGTCTATGGCCGCCTCCAGGCGACGTTTTCGCTTCCCGTTAAGAGCGAGGGCGGGCACCTCCACGATTGGCTGGTGCCGACGGGTAGCATGTTCCTGTGTAGGAATCCTAGCGGTCGCTTGAAAGCGGTCCATCGGGAGCAGGTGCCAGTCTTGCAACGGCCAACGCCTGGCCCAGACAGCTCCGTATCTGGTCAATCACATCATCCACCCGGTGCGGATGTGCCATTGACCGTCCGTTACCCCCCACGCGGACGACTTTTACGGGGCCCCTAGCCGCTTTTCCCGAGGCGGAATGGCCTCGGTTGCCGCCGCCGCCGGCGGTACGATCCCCGGCCCGCGTTCAGCCCACCAAAGGGAGCGTCATGGACTTTCGGTCGTTTCGTACGCGTGTGTTTTGCACGCTGCCCGCGGTTGCCATCCTCTGCGGCTTGGCCGGGTGCCGGGCCACGCAGTTTGCCCGCGTGATTCAGCCGGGCGAAGACACGATGATGGGCAGCCATCAGGCTGGCCAGGAGACCTTCTGCCCGCTCGTCAATGAGGCCGTCTCAAAACTGTTGGGCCGCCATGCCACCGAAGGCGTGCAGCAGGTATCGCTCCAGCTTCCAGGCGATGGCTCGGCCGTCCCCGGCACCGAGATGTTGCCGGCGCCCGTAAAGCGGATCTGCTTCGTCGGCGTGGAGAACAAGAGCGTTGAGGACATCGGCGACTTCAAGGAACAGATTTATGAGATCATCGACCAGCGCATCATCGAGTCACAGGTCTTCCAGACGCTCAACCGGAGGTTCGTCGATGCGGGCCTCCGCGATGCCCGCCTGCGGCCCGACCAATTGATGGTGCCCGAGCAGATGCGAGCCTTTGCCGAAAAGATGGAGCAGCAGGGGCAGCCCATCGACTACCTGCTCTACGCGACGATCACCTCCGGCACGACGCAGGCGAACAGGGACTACCAACGGGATTACCTGCTCACGTTGGAGCTCGTTGACGTTCGCACCGGCGGCTATGACAAACAATCCGCCGAGCTCAGCAAGGGTTATCACCACAGCCGTTTGAGCCGATGGAAGGCGACCAATCCACTCCAGGCGAAGTGACTAGACGAAGTGACGAGGCGAAGTGACTTGGTCGGACTGTGCGTCATGCTGCGAACCGTCCAGTTCATGCCAATCGTCGCAGCCGCCCTCGTGGCGAGTGGCTGCGCGGCGCATGCCTTTCGGCTGCATCCCGTGCGAACGGCCTTTCACGGCGGGAATCTGGCCGAGGCCGAGCGGCTGATCGGAGATCATCTCGAGAACCACCCGCGGGAACGCGACGTCCTGCGGCTCGACCTCGCGATGGTCGCGCTCGCCGACAATCGTCCCGCGGAGGCGGAACGCCTGCTCCGCACAGTGCGAAACAACTTCGACCACCTGGAGCAGGACAGCCCTGCCGAATCCATCTGGGTGATGGCCACCGACGACGACCAGAAGTCGTACGCCGGCGAGGACTATGAAAAAGTGCTCGTGCGGGCGATGCTCGCGCTCTCGAACCTCGTGCAGGACGGCGACGACGCCGAAGCCTATAGCCTGCAAGTGGCCGACAAGCAGCGAGCGATCGTCGCAGCCGCCACCGATGCGAGGGGCGTCAACCCCAAGGCCGCCTACCAGCAAGTCGCGCTGGGCCCGTACCTCCGCGGCATCCTCCGCGAGGAGACGCATCGGCACTACGACGACGCCGCGCGGAGTTTTACCGAAGTGGTCCACT
>JBGTKO010000192.1:0-10857 GCA_041744595.1 Pirellulales bacterium | reverse complement strand
CCCATCTCGTCGTAGCCGGCGCTGCTGCCCATGCCGGCGGCGCCGTGGCCGATCTGTTTGTTGCGGTAGCTGACCAGGTGGTCGAACAACTCGTTGAGCCGCACGGTGCTGCGGGCCGATGGTTTTCCGGTCTTCAGCTGCACCAGCGCGGCATCGAGGCCGGCGGTGCGGGGTAGGTCGTCGCGCGGGCCATCGAGCAGCAGGGCATGTACCTGATCGAAGCCGGCCACACCGGCGGTGTGCAAATGGGCAACCAACTCGCGGGCGATTTCCCACCATGTGCCCAGTGCTGGCCGCACGAGACGCTGCAGCAGATCGTCGAGCCGCGGGTCATGCTGATCAAGCTGGGCGTACTCGACCGTGGCCGTGCTGGCCAGCAGCCGCAGGCCGGCTTCCCAGAGGTAATAGGCGGCCTGGTGGCGTTCGTAGGCGCCGGCGCGATTGTGCGCCTGGCGGTAAAGCCGGGCCAGCGGCAAGGGGAGCTTGCCCAGGAGCGACGCGTTGAGTGAGTCGGATGCAGTCGTACCCAAGGCATCTCCCGCAGGCAATCGTCGAACGTCGGGTATTGGAAAGCGGTACCCGGCGATTCGTTTAAACTACGTTCCAACAGTCCGGGTAGCAAACAAGAACCACCCCAGCGAACCACACTCCGGCGGCGGGGGCACTCGCAGCCGTGAAGGCGAAGAAAACTTCGGTCCCCGGCGCAATCGGTTGGACCAGGGGGAGTCTTGCGGATGAAAACGGCACCCACGGTGGTTGCGGTCTCAAACGCGGCCCGTCGATCTGGCTGCACGACGCTCGGTCGAGGAGCATCAAGCGAGGAAAAGTTTGGTTCTGGGTGGCGCGTTGGTGTTGGGCTCGACTACGTTGGCAGCCGCGGAGTATGAGGCGCGGGCCGCGGCCAGCGAAACAGCGGAGACGGGCACTGGCCTGACGAGGGGATCTCAAGGATCACGACACCCCCACGATCGATGGGATATCAACACCACCAATCGCTGTCGTTTTCGACCGCCGTCACCAGCACGCTTGTGGCCTTCGAGAAATGACTCCGTGCACTCTCGAGGGAACGCCTGCAAATACAAGGCGTCGGAGAATGGCAGTGAAATCACGAACAGTGCACCTGTTGCCGCTCACCAGCGATAACGACGTGGGCGAAACCAAAGTCCATCTGCGCCTCGCCTTCCGGCCGTAGACCGGTGGCTCGACGTGATTGAGCAACTTCACAAGTGTCCGCCAGTTGATGCGGTACTCCTCGCACGCGGTCCACGCTCGGCATCAAGGCAGTGAAGACGATTCTGGGGTGCAAGCAGCGGCCGCAGAAGAAGAGCAAGACCCGTTGGGAGATCACGGTCGAGACACCTGAGTACGACCTTATAGTGTTTAAGGTCCATGCCGGTGCCTTGACGTTCAAGATGTACACGAAAGGCGAACGTGTACTCCGTTCCGAGGTGATCGTGCACAACGTGCGGAAGCTGGAGCAGGGCAACAGCCTGGTGCGTTGGGCGGATGTCGTCGCGCATCTCGAGGATGTGCTGACTCGCTTCTTGGAAGTGGTCCGATGTGCGGACATGGCCACGTGGGATGACGGTGTCTATGAATCGTTGCCGAAGCCATTGCAGGTGGGTGCCTCGCGGGTGGCCGGAATCGACTTCGCGAGCGCGAGGATGGCTGCCGTGATTTAGTCTGTTGTGGCTTTGTCGATACAACCCGGCGGCTTTACGAGTGGCGATGTGGCTATGAAGGTTCAGGAGAGAACAGGAATGTCGGCGTCGGAGTACCATCCACGCCAAGCCGCCTACGATCTGAAGAAGCTGCGGGGCAAAGACCTGGTGGACACCATCGGCAAGAGTCATCGATACGAAACATCCGCCGAAGGATTGCGAATGCTGGCGGCGTCAGGAATCTTGCGTGAGAAGGTGTTGAAGCCGGCGCTCCGGAACTGCAACCTGCAAGCACCAGCTTCGCAGAGCGGGAATCCAGTCGATCGCCACTACGCCAACCTTCGCCACGAGATCCGCCAATTGCTCGAGACGCTCAACATCGCGGCATAGCAATCAGGATCGACAACAAATTGTCGATCTGAAACCCCTAACTAAGTGTCTAAGTGGCTATCCACATCCAAAGGTATGCGTTGGCCCTGCCGGTGGTCGGCCAAAGGCAAGAAAGATGCTTTCAATCTCATCGGCGGTAAGGAGGGTGCCGGCTCGGGGGGAGTCAACGATGGTGAAGCTCTCACCGCGACCGTCGTACCACGGATCCGGATGATCAAACCCGTGCCGCCTCGGGCGACGTTCTCCAGTCAAGGGATCACGCCAGCGGCGATCCTCACCGTCGGTCGTAAGCCGTTTGGCTCGCTCGGCTTGTTCAAGCTGATCCCCGAGACCCCGCAGCGTCACGCCAGCGTCGGGGCGGGTCGATAGGATGCATCGACGCGGGCGTTCGCCAAACTCTTGATGGAAGACGGAAAGGCCGATGAAGCCATCATCGCCCGACCGCCCGCGATCTGAGCGGGCCCAATCCTTGAAGAACAGACAACGGTCCGCATCCTCCGGATTCTGCACATTACGGACGAGCAGCACCGGAACGGGGCGTTGACCACCCTCCCGCTGCGGAAGAAACAAGTGGTGGATGCGGACGGCCGACTCGGGATCCTCCAACTTGCGTTCATAGCGTTCGATGTCTGCCTCGAGCTCCCGGCGATCCAGTGCACGAAACAGACCAGGGCAACGCATGGCATCGACCGCTGGCCAATCGAACTGGCCATTGACCGCCTCGGCTGCCACGAAATCAAGAATTCGGAGCCCGTCCTCGACGCACTGCTTCCACAACGCCTCGCGATTCGGCCATTCGCATTGACCCAATCGATGCTTGATCTGGGCAATCGCGGCGTAGAGCGAAAAGGGCTGCTCGAGACTGAAGCCAGGAAAGCCCTGATCCACCCGCTCGACATAGCAGGCCAACTGTTCTGCTCCCCTGGGAAATTGGCCGGTGGCGAGCCATTCCCTTGCCACCCAAGCGGCAGCCAGTGCGTCCAGATCAGGATCCTCATGGAGGATGATCGTGAAGGGCGCGTCGGGCCGACGCCAGGGCTTCTTTGCATCGAGCATGAACTCCGGATGCTCGAGTACCAGCATGGTGGAACAAGTGGCCCGTTGTTCGAGATGGTGGTGGTCGATGATGCCGGCCCGGCAACCGCCCCCGGCGTCAAGATAGAGACAGTCCTGGTGCCTGAGCTCGTCTGGGGCGGACTGCCCCGGTCCAACAAACTCGAAGCGGATTCGATCCCGTGAGACCTGCTCCGACTGGCTCCTTTCAGCGCTCAGGTAGTCGGCCAACGCGGCGGCAAGACTCTGCATGTCTGGAAAGCGGTCGTTCGGGCTGCAGGCGAGGCTTCTCAGACAAATGGCGTCGAGGGCTGCGTCCACAGACTCGGCCAAGCTCGATGGGGTCAGAATGTCGAGCGAGTCTTGCCGAAGACGATCCAGCAGCGAGCCGGTGTCGGCGGCTTCCACCGGGTGCCGCCTCGTCAGCAGCCAATACAGCACCGCGCCCAGGCCATAAACATCGCTTGCGGGGCCGATCAGCGACCGGTCCCCACGGGCCTGCTCCGGAGGCATAAAGAGAGGTGTACCGACGACGACTCCTTGACTCCGGGAGACGTCGCTTGAATCCTCTTCAACCGCCGTGGCCAGGCCGAAGTCCATCACGACCGGCCGACCGTCGCGAGTGAGGAGGATGTTCGCCGGCTTGAGGTCTCGGTGGACCATCCCCTCGCCGTGGGCTTCATGGACGGCCAGCGCGACTAGGCGGATGCAATCGGCCACATCCCGTGCGGTTGGCAGGGCCGACCGGTTGAGTGGCTCCCCTTCTACAAAAGCCATGGCGATGTAGCACCGACCACCGATAGTGCCGGCATCGAAAATCCGGCAAAGATGCGGATGGTGCAGGCGGGCCAAGGAGCGGGCTTCGTCCAGGAATCGCTGGTGCCGTTCGGGACTCCAATTGTGAATCGATCGATGCGGCACCTTGAGGGCGAGCTCGACATCCAAGATCGAGTCATGAGCCAGGTAGACGGCCCCCATCCCTCCCCTGCCCAGAAGCCGACGAATCTCGTATCGGCCAAACCACCGCGAGCCGAACGCCTCGAGAATCTCCTCCGCGGCCCACTCCTGATCCGCCCGCGTCTCGATTCCTTCGCATGGTTCCATGGTTGCATCAACTCATCGTTCTCTACGGAAAGTCGGGCCGTTCCGAAGCGGGCGGGGGCTGGGCAGGTGGGAGAATGCCCTTGATCTCCTTGCCAAGGGTGGTGACGATCATGCGATCGGTCCACTCCTCCAACGCATCGGTATCCTTGGGCAAGAGGTCGAACTCCTGTTGAGCTTCTTCGATCGGCCCGAGCTGGGCAAGGTCGAGAACGAGAAAGCAGCGGGTCCAATAGGAGGTCTGATCGGCCTGGTCGAGGTCATCGGCTGGCTGATCTTCGTCGGCTGGGGCCTCGGGAGGCTGATTTTGAATCGATTGACTCGTTCTCAAGGTGTCGAGGGCGAGTTGATACTCCCCTTGGCGATATTGAGTTGCTCCGAGGGTTTCTAGGTATGACCACGATGCCGGATCGTGGTGAACTGCCCGAACGATAGGACGGTCAACGCCACTGTTGCACCCGTTTGCCCAGCGACGCTTCCCTTCCGAACCTAGCCGTTGGTGTGAGAGGCCGTCTTTTTTGGTTTGCCGCACGGGCTCGAATGCCACCGAAATCCTTTGCCAGATCGTCGATTCTCGCGATAAGCCGGATGTCGCCGCTGCAGACGGGGCACACCAGCGGCAACGCCCCGGCGATCTTTGCAAGAAACTTTGCCCAGGCTCTTTCGGGAGGTGTCGTGGGAGCGGATATCTCCGTCGGCTCAGTTTGATGGCGACGCGACGGCCGAGCACGGTATCGAGAGCCGCATAGACCGTTCCCATGCCTCCCTGGCCGAGCATGGAGACGAGGCGAAACTGACCCAGGCAACTGCCGACCGACACTGCCGGCGGCGTCGCAGGCACGTCGTTTGATTTGGTCGGGAGGGAGTCCGCCACGGGACACCTATTGATGTTTGAGATGTTCATTCAATAGTGAATGGCCCGTTTTTGCCGTCGCGATGCGACGGCAGCACGTGAGTCAACTAGTCAAAAGTCAATGAGAGGCGTTGCCAGGGAGGAGCGTCGTCTGCCAATCGGGGGGAATCAATTCGCGGATGGATTCCCAGAGACGGCAGTCAATCAACTCCTCCTGGACCCGATCGGCATCAGCATGCTCGAGCGTGGCGGCCACCTCCTGAACCACCAGGCGGGCAAAGAGTCGCCGCGCACGGCTCAATTGCTTCCGGAACGACGTTCCATTCATGGAGCAGCCGTAGCGCATCCTCATCCGCTCGGCCTGGGTGTCGCTGGTTGCCTCGGGATCTTCGACGGCGGCCCGCAGGACCGCACACGCCCAACCGTCAGGGTGTTCCCGCTGGTGGGCATCGAGAAGAGTCCAGGCCCGGTCAAGGAGGCATCGGCGCCATTGGTCGATCCATGCCCGGTCGGCCGCAGGCTCGTCGGCGGAAGGCACGAAGGCCTCCTCGGCAATGCCGTCACCGGAAAGTCCGCGATACCGGGTCGCCCTGGGTCTTCGCAAGTGCGTCATGACGGCGTTGCGCACGGTCGCCTTCAGGTAGTCGCGAAAGCGGCCCTTCGAAGCATCGACGCTGGGAAAGCCCCTTTCCACCACCCGTACGAGCAGATCCTGGAGCACGTCGTCTACCTCGTGGGGGCGTGGCAGGAGCGACTCGCAGTACGCTCGTATGGCAGGTCCGTAGCGGAGGACGAATTGACCGGCGTCATGCACGGCCATCGAGTTCGTGGAGATCCGATCGAGCCACCGCTGGTCGTCGGCCGAAAGCGGATCGTGATCGGATGTGCCCATAGCCCAGGTTTCTGCGCACGCAAAAGGATAAAGATAGGACGGTCAAAGGCACTTCCACAACCGCGTCGTGCGTGACGTGCGGCGAAGACCCTCCGTTTTTCCGGGACTTCGCCCGGAAAAATGGCCCCTTCGGGGCCGCGGCCGTGACGCACGCCTCCGGGCCCAATCCGCCAAGGACTGGCAAGGCGAGCCGAAAAGGATACGGGCGGTACCCGGTGAGGGGTTTCGCGGGCATTCGAGCCCGTGCGTTACACCAAAAGACGGCCTCTCACACCGGCCGCTATGCTCGGACGGAAAGCGTCGCTGGGCCAAGGGGTGCAAAAGTGGCGTTGACCGTCCTATCCTTTATCCTTTTTACGGCACTGTCGCAGCCTGTGGACGACTGAGGGTCGATCGAAGATCGTACCCGAGGTTGTCAGGATGTGTTTCGGGGCGGGAGATGGGAGCCCAGAGGGTCGCGAGAAACGTCTGCTTGTGTTGGCGTTGCAAGCGAAGTAACTCCACCTGGCTATACTGGCCGCATGCATCCGCCAGCATCGGATAAGGTGTCGCATGAATTTGCCACAACGCAATGGAGTATCGTGTTGTTGGCGGGAGCGCAGCGGGTATTGGATGCAGAAAGTGCACACAGCGCAAATGGTGCTTTGGAAGTACTATGCAATGCCTACTGGTTTCCGCTTTACGCCTTTGCGCGCCGTTGGCTTGGCGAAGTTGAGGCGGCTCAGGATGCAACGCAGGAGTTCTTCTTGCGACTGCTTGAGAAGCCCGTGCTGGCGAGTGCGACGCCCGAGCGTGGGCGGTTTCGCGCGTTTCTGCTCTCTTCAATGAAGAACTTTTTGGCCAACGAGTACGACCGTGCTCGTGCGCTCAAGCGTGGCGGTGGGCAACGAGTGCTTTCGCTCGATTGGGAAGATAACGCGTCGCGGTTGAGCCTGCATCCCGCGCACGAAATGACTGCCGAACGCCTGTTTGATCGCAGTTGGGCTCTCGCACTGTTGGATCGCGTGCTCGAACGGCTTCGAAACGATTCTGCCGCCGTCGGCAAGTTGCAGCAGTTTAACGAACTAAAGGTCGCGCTCACCGGCGATCGTGCTGCGATCGACTACGCCAGTATCGCGGCAAGTCTAGCGATTTCGGAAGATGCCGCCCGGCAGGCCGCCCACCGGTTGCGCAAGCGCTACCGCGAGTTGCTCCGCGATGAAGTGGCCCAAACCGTGGCCGACCCGGCGGAAGTGGAAGACGAAATCCGCAGCCTGTTTCATGTCCTGGGAGCCTGAAAATTTCGAACCACACGTGTCACAAACCGGGCCGCGTGCTTTAGAAGGTGGGTAGAAGGCGATTCCACCAAGGAAACTCACAATGGCCGTACCCCGTTTGTGCCCCGACTGCGGCTCGGTGATTGCCGCCGACGCTCCCGCCGGGCTGTGTCCCAGATGCCTGCTCGAAGCCGGCTTAGAAAGCCAGAACCCGCAACCCGAACATGCTCCCACGCAAGCCTCGCCCGGGTACCGCGAAGGCTTTGTTCCCCCCGCGCCCGAAGAACTGGCCGCACGACTTCCGCAGCTTGAAATTCTGGAGCTGCTCGGCAAGGGCGGCATGGGTGCGGTTTACAAGGCTCGGCAGCCGGGTCTCGATCGGCTGGTGGCGGTCAAGATTCTGCCGCCTGAGGTGAGCCGCAACCCAGCCTTCGCCGAGCGATTTATCCGCGAGGCTCGGGCACTCGCGCGGCTGAGTCATCCGCATATCGTGGCCGTGTACGACTTCGGCCAAGTTGGCGACTTGTGTTATTTCGTGATGGAGTTCGTCGATGGCGTAAACCTGCGGCAGGCGATTGCGGCGAGCATGCTCAAGGCGGCGGACGCGCTCGCCTTGGTGCCGCAGATTTGCGACGCGCTGCAATTTGCCCACGACGAAGGCATCGTCCATCGAGATATCAAGCCAGCCAACATTCTTCTCGACAAGCGCGGCCGCGTAAAGATCGCCGACTTTGGCCTGGCCAAACTGCTCGGCAACGACCAGATCGAAGCCTCGCTCACCGCCACGCATCAGGTGATGGGCACGCTGCGTTACATGGCCCCCGAGCAAATGGAAGGATCCCGCACCGTCGATCATCGGGCCGACATCTATTCGCTGGGCGTGGTGTTCTACGAAATGCTGACCGGCGAGTTGCCCATCGGCCGCTTTGCCCCGCCCAGCAATAAGGTGGAGATCGACGTGCGGTTCGACGAAGTGGTGCTGCGAGCGCTCGAAAATGAACCCAATCTGCGCTACCAACAGGCGAGCGAAGTGAAGACCGATGTCGAGGCGATCCGCATCCATGCGGGGCCACCCTCGAAAACGCCGACCGGCGCCGTGCCGGAGCGGGCAACGCCGAGTACCGCCGAGCCAAAGCCATTCCGGCTATCAGAAGGAAATCGCACCTGGGCCAAAGGCATTTTGCTGACGACCGCCTTCGCGTCGCTGTTCTTAATGATGAGCTCGAGCGCGACGCTGTTCGTCGATCGCGGG
The DNA here is from genome assembly GCA_041744595.1 of Pirellulales bacterium. Taxonomy (GTDB): domain Bacteria; phylum Planctomycetota; class Planctomycetia; order Pirellulales; family UBA1268; genus QWPN01. The sequence goes on along the minus strand of JBGTKO010000192.1, from coordinate 2,399 downwards.
CAGGTTCGGCTTGGCTCGCCCTGGATGTGGTTTGAGATGCATCGCGGACCGAGCGGTTCCGGCATGAACATCCACTTGCAATCGTGGCAGTGGCTCGTCGCGGCAGCGGGCATTGCTGCCTATTGGGGATATCTGCGAATCAAAAAGAGTAAACCCAATCCGGCGGTTCCCCTGCTGTGGCAGTTCATCGCCGTTGTGCTGATCGTAGTGCCGTTGCTGGCCGGGGCAATGCATTTGTTTCGGATCGTGGGCACCGGGCCGCCGCAAAACAGTCGCGCCACCGCCGAGCCGATCGCGCTTCGCGGTCCTTCGGTTGCTTCCAACGGGTTTTGCCAGCTCAAGAGTGGTGGGATGTATTTGGTGCCGGGCGAGCTCGGATTGATTTGGAGTAGCGTGCAGCCGTTCGACGATGCGGCCCGCGTGCCGTTTGCGATTGTCTTCAAGCACGATGCGACGGCGAAAAACCCCGGCCAGTTTCCCTGCCCGGCGACACTCGACAAAGATTCCGGCAAGATTGAGCAGGTACTGGAACTTGGCGGCCGCAAGGTGGTTGTCCAATACGGATTCGAGCTCGACCCCGAAAGCCGCAAAATTCGCAAAGAAACGCTGATCGCCGGCGGAGAAGCTCAAAGCCCTGTGGAATCCCGTTTGATTGTGGTCGATCTCACGGCCGATCCGCCCGTTGTCAAGTCGAGGCTGGCTTGGCTGCCGGTCGAACTGGTCGATCTGGAGAAGCCCGAGGAGATTCGCAGAAGGGTTCCCGGCATTGTGAAAACACTCCGCGAGAAAACGCTGATCGACACCGTGCTGGAACGTGACACGCAGGGAGGCAGCCCGTGAGAGTTTGCCCGCTAGCGCTGTTGTTGGTGCTGACCGAGATGGCCGTTCCACTCGCCTGCGCCTGGTGGTCAAACGAGATGCGGCAGCGGGAAATCGAACAGCGTTTGGCTCAGTCGCTGGAAGACGCGGCCCGCACGGGCAAGACGACCAGGGTGGGCCGGTTACTCGATCAGGGGGCGAATATCGACGGCGTGACCAACGGTCGCTTCAATTGGACGCCGCTCATGCACGCTTCGCATAACGGCCATGTGGAAACCGTACGGCTGCTGTTGGGTCGGGGGGCCGATGTGCATCATCAGTGCCGCGATTACTCCTCCGCTCTCACGCTGGCCCAACTCAAGGGGCACGACACCATTGAAAGTTTGCTCTTCGCGCAAGGTGCTCGACAGGAGTAGCGGGATTGCCACGCCGGATCAACGGCCATGCGGCGATTGATTGTTCAAGGATAGGAGGGTCAAAGGCACTTCCACAACCGGTTCCTGCGTGACGTGCGGCGAAGAGCCTACGTTTATCAGGGAATTCGCCCGAAAAAAGGGCCCTTTCGGGGCAGCGTGTATCCATTGCTTTTGCCGGTTCTGGCCTCCGCGCTCGTTTTAACCCGAAGCTGTCTCGGCACTCACGAAGATATTCATGAGTGAGGTCGAGCGGCTCGTGGATGACGCGGCCGGCGTGGCGGCGTCAGCTGCCGCCGGCAGGAGCTGGCTCACTTCGAACCGGAGGTTCGCAAGCGGCTGAAGGCCAGGATGGCTTCGGCCGCGTGTACCCAGTATCTCGACGCCGACGCTGCGGCCGACATGCTCGCCTGGGAACTGCGGGTGAGCCCACCATCGCAACCACCATCACGCCCTGCAGCGGCAGGCGTGTTCCACAGCCTGCTACGATCAGGGTATGACAATGGTCACACTGCAAATGCCTGATGAGGTTTTTGCTTTCCTTCGGGAAGACCCGCGGCACTTCGGGCATGAGCTCCGACTTGCCGCCGCCATGAATTGGTACCGACACGGCACCGTGTCCCAAGAGGTTGCTGCTCAGGTCGCTGCCTTGGATCGCACTGACTTTCTCCTGGCGCTCGCGCGGCAGCGTGAGGATGTTTTTCGAGTCGACTTTGACGACCTCGCCCGGGAGCTTGGGGATGGCTGAGGTCTGTGTCATAAACGCTTCAAGGAATTCTTGAACGCTTGTCCGGCTCTCATTCGAACGAGACGCATTCAAACCTCCTGCCTCCACCTGGCCAGGTGCGTGTGGTGTTCGCGCCGACGGTAGGTGATGTCCTCGGGCAGGCGCGGGAATGGTGTACGTCGGCCGCGCTGCCGCGGCGGATGGTCATGGATCGCATCGAGACGGTTCCAGGCGTCGATGGCCTGATCGATCACATGCTCGCCAACCTTGCCGATGTCGCTTTGGCCCTGTGGCCGGCCTGGTATGGCAGCGGCATGGCGTTGCCAGATGCCCGGCTTCCTCCGTCGGAGTTCAAGCGCCGCCTCGGCGACCAACTCGTTGCTTCAGGGCTCGCTCACCGCGACGTGATGCCGGCATGGACGAGGCGGGCATCGTCCTTC
>JBGTKO010000191.1:0-7804 GCA_041744595.1 Pirellulales bacterium | reverse complement strand
CCCGCTTCGCGTGCCGGGCCTCCGCCCGGAACTCAACCCGGCCCTCCAGGCCTTGACTCTCGCGTGTTTCTATCCAAGCCCTCCTGCGCGAGCAGGTGGGACTGCGGGTTGCGCACCTTCCCGGTGGCAATCGTAAGCGGTCTCGCCCAACGACCCGCCGTCCCCACGCTGGCGCGAGGGGTTTTTATGGTCCATTGCACGATCGGCGTGACTGTGCGCGCGTTTCCCTCACCCCTCCAGCCGGTCAATCACCGCGGCGCCACACGCATCGCTCCACACGTTCACGCTCGTGCGGGCCATGTCGAGCACGCGGTCCACCGCCAGGATCACCCCCTGCGACTCGGCCGGCAGCCCCACGGCCTGGAGGATGATTGCCATCATCACAAGCCCCGCGTGTGGAATCCCCGCGGCCCCCACGCTTGCGAGGAGGGCCGTGATACACACCACCACCTGCTGGGCCATCGTGAGGTCGGCCCCGAAATGGAGCTGAGCGATGAAGAGCACCGCCACCGCCTCGTAGAGCGCGGTGCCATCCATATTAATGGTGGCCCCCAGCGGGAGCACAAACGACCCCACGCGGTTTTTGATTCCCGCTCGTGACTCGACGCAGTCGAGTGTGAGAGGGAGCGTGCCGTTGCTCGACGCACTCGAAAACGCCGTGAGGAGCGCAGGCGACATCGCCTTGGCAAACTCCCAAGGGCTGCGACGGGCGACAAACCAGAGGATCAGCGGCAGTGTGATCATCGCGTGGAAGGCCAGCGCCACCGCGACGGTGGCCATGTAGGCCGAGAGCGACCAAAACACCTCCGCTCCTTGGGTTGCGGTCGTGGCCGCCACGAGAAAGAACACCCCGAAGGGGGCGAGCCGGATGATCGCGTGGGTCATGGCCATCATCACCTGAAACCCCGCGTCGGCGGCCTGGCGCACGCGGTCAGCCACGTCGCCACCCACCCGCAATGCAAAAATCGTGAAGGCGAGCGTGAAGGCGATGATGGAGAGAAAATTTGGCTCGACAAACGCACCGAATGGGTTTTCGGGGATGAGGTTTTCAATCTGCTCAAACATCACATCCGCGAGGCTCTTTCCCTGCCCTGCGGCCGCTGCCGCTCCCTCGCCTCGCGGCTCGCCGCCGAGCCCTGGCCGCAAGAGGTTCACTGCCGCGAGGCCCGTGAGGATGGCGAGCATGCTGGTTGAGAAGTAGTACGCCAGTGTGCGGCCAAACATCCGCCCGAGACTTGCGGCCCCACTGAGCCCCATGATCCCGCTGGCGAGCGATGTCACGATCAGCGGCACGGCCACCATCTTGAGCATCCGCAAGAAGAGGTTGCCGAGACGCTGGAAGCGTCCTCCCCACAGGTTCGCTGGAGCGGGAGTGGCCTGATCAACGAGTGCCGCGATTTCCGGCCGCGCCTTCGCGAGCTCGGCCTTCGTGGCAAACCACCGAACATCCGGCTCCGCCTGTTCCCCTTTACCTGCCTGCTCCCCTCTGGCCCCTGCGAGTGCCCCCACCTCAAACCGCTCTCGCGTGCCATCCTCGCCCACCGTCTCGATGACGATTCGTCCCACCCGGTCGGTGACGGACGCGCTGGCGACCCCCGCGGGCAGCCCGCGCTCGAGCGTTGTCGTCGCCGAGCCTGCCAGGGCATTGAGCCCCACGCCAATCGCCGCCCCGGCAACCATCCCGATCGCGATCTGCCAATGGAGTGCAAGCCGTTTCATGGCCGGGTGTTGTACCCGATCCGACGGTTCTCGGTCTTCTCGCTGGGGTTTGCCTCTCGGGTGTATCCTTGCGGTGGTGAACGGCGCTTCAAGGCGATATTTAGCGAACTGTCAATGATTCAGCAGTCATCTTCTCTTCTGGAGCGGTTGCGCGTCGGTTTTGAACTGGACCACCTCTGGGCCGAATCGATGGGAATTTCACCAGGAGACACAAAGGAACGGCCACTCAAGCTCCTCGCGGAAGTGCTTGAAAAATCGGGAGCGGAGTACGCGTTGATTGGCGGCATGGCTGTCCAACTCCGAACCTCGGAGCCTCGCACCACTCTCGATATTGACGTTGCGGTTCGTTGGTTTGCCGACGTGCCGCACGACGCCCTCCTCGCGGCCGGTTTTGAGCACACGGGAAGGCATGAGCACAGCGACAACTGGCTGGCGCCGTCGACGAGCGAAACAGCCCCGCGAGTCGCCGTTCAGTTTTCAGCAGAGGACGTTGGCATCGCCGAAGCGGTTGCCGGGGCCGAGGCGACCGAATTCGCCGATGGCATCCAGCTTCGAGTCGCCAGACCCGCCGATCTGATTGAGCTCAAGCTCGCTGCCGCCTTGGAGCCGCGGCGACGCCCCAGTAAAAGGCAACACGACGTCGCCGACATCCTGGCGATCTTGGAAGAGCATCCATCGCTGCGTTCCGCCGACATGGTCGCTCGCCTCCGCGCCGTCCGGCTTGGCATGCTCGACTCCTGAGCGGAGCGCTGTCGCCGAGCCTTCGGGCCATTTCGGCACTTGGTTCGGTGGCCCGAGCATGACCATGCGACCCCGCTTCGGCTCGCCGTCGAGCGGTTCAGGATGGTCGCCCAGGTAACAGCGACACGGCGAAATGGGGCGAGCGTGTACCGGCTTTTCCGGACAGCCGCACGGTTCTTGCCGAGGACGCGAGGCGCTGCCAGTCGCTCCCGTCGGGTGAACGATGGCGAACGCTGCTCCAATTGTTGCAGTTCGGCCGGCTTCGAGTCGCCGGCCCCGAAGGCCACCCCGGCAACCTTCCCGATCGCGATCTGCCAGTGGCGTACAAGCCGTTTCATGGCCGGGTGTTGTACCCGATCCTGGGGGCGTATGTTGGTGCCTTCCCGGTTCAGGCTCTGAGGCCGTCGTCTCATGCGTCAATCCTTGCCATTCACCGACACTGCGCCTGATGCACTCGCCGTTCAGCTCGACTGCATCCGAGCGATGCGGCCGCTGGACCGACTTCAAAAGGCCTGTGCCCTTTCCAATCGCGGCCGTCGGCAGGCGATGGAAGCGCTCCGACGTCGCTATCCGACGGCAGCCCCTGAAGAGATCCGTCTCCGTTATGTGAGGCTCGCGTACGGCGAGCAACTGGCGGCCGACCTCGGTCGCTGGCTCGAGGAACGGTGTCGTGGGTGATACCGACGACATCATTGCGGCCCTGTCCCCCGTGACCGCGGTGTTTCGGAAGCTCGGCGTCGGGCACTACGTCGGTGGCAGCGTCGCGAGCACGTTCCATGGCGCGATCCGCTCCACGCTCGACGTTGATGTCGTCTGTGATCTTCGAACGGATCAGGTAGACGCTTTTCTTTCGGCATTCGATGACGACTTCTACGTGAGCGGTTCGGCCGTGCGTGACGCGGTCAACCGCCGCAGCAGCTTTAATCTGATTCACCTTCCCACCTCGTTCAAAGTAGACGTGTTCGTGAGCCGTGGCCGGCCCTTCGACCGTGAAGCGATGAAGCGAGCCACTCCCTGCATTTTGCGGGAGGAGGACCGCTTCACTGCTCCGATTGCGTCGGCAGAGGACTCGATCGTGTTCAAGCTCGAGTGGTACCGGCCGGGAGACGAGGTCTCGGAGCGGCAATGGGACGACGTTTCCCGGCTCGTTCAGCTCCTCGGCGACTCGCTCGACATCCCGCACATGCATCGCATGGCCGAATCGATTGGCGTTGATGACCTCCTCGACCGGCTGCTCGGGCAGCGGTGAAGGGCGAGCCAATCAGCCAAGGGGTAAGCGGTGACCGCCACCGTCATCACCCCTCGGTCTTTCGATCACCGGGGCTTCGCCGTTCCCCGAAGTCTTTCGGGATGACAGTGCTCAGTCTGGACCGGCGATCGGCTGGCGCTTCTCCGGCGATTCAAAGCAGCCATCCCGCAGGAACCGGACGGTCAGCTCGATCGCCTCGTCGTTTTCAGGGAGGTAATAATGGGCGGCACCGATGTGGCGAAAGTCAGTGGCACCCAGAAGGCGAGTCTCCTTGACGCCCACGATGAGATCATCGTCGCCTCGAATGAGCGGATTGGACACCGGAAGGCCGGCGCCACCGGCGATCACCCCAAACTCGAACGGCGGTGTTGCCAGGTGCGGCTTGGCATCGTTCCAGCGTTTTCCCAACTGCTGCCAAGACGGGCCGACGACGAACCGGAGAAGAGAGCTGTCACCGAGCCGTCGTGCCATCTCGGCACCTTGGTTCGGTGGCCCGAGCATGACCATGCGACCGCGTCGTGGCTCGCCGTCGAGCGGTTCAGGATGGTCGCCCAGGTGCCAGCGTACGACGAGATTCCCGAGGCTGTGCCCCACGAAGGACACGGTCGTACATTCGTCGAGATGACGAATCATATGCTCGAGCGCCATCGCATGGTCGCTCAGTGAACCGCGGGTACTGGCGTAGCCGAAGGTGACGACCCGATAGCCCTCCTTTTCCAGCCGCGGCACGAGTGGTCGCCAGCATGTCCGCGAACGGGTGAGCCCGTGAAGCAGCACCACGACATGGCCGCGGTCGGCCGCCTGCAAATCCTTGGGGAATCGGCGGTCGAGTTCCTGAAGACAGAAGGCGTAGTTTCCCAACCCCTGCCGAACATTCTTTGGGTCGAGGAGACGGTAGTGCCCCGTCATGGCATGCCGCTGGATTCGCCAGCCACCGCGCACGACGAAGTCGGTCCAGAACTGCATGCCTCCCGAGGTCTCGATCGGCAGGTTGAGGGAGCCCTCCGGCTTGGCATGTGGATCGGGAGGTGCTGGCGATGGCCGAGCGGCGACGGGCGGCCGGGCTGCATCTGGCCCGCTGGTCTCGGCATCCTCTGATCCAAGCGACCAACTGCAAACGATGCACAAAGTGGCGAGGATGGAACAAAGCATGCGGTTGACCATCGAGGCACACTCCCGAGAGGCGGCCAATTCTCGACTCGTCACGACGCCGATGGCAACCTCGAAAAAGTGCCTGTCCCAATGCTGCCTCGTGCTGCCTCGCATGGCAGTCGCGCCGGCAAGTCATGGCCAGGGAGTCTGCTACCGTTGATGAATGAAGTGTACCGACAGCGACACGGCGAACCCGGGCGAGCGTGCACCGGCTTTTCCGGACAGCCGCACGGTTCTTGCCGAGGACGCGAGGCGATTCCAGTCGCTCCCGTCGGGTGATCGATGGCGAAAGCTGTTCCAGTTGTTGCACTTCGGCCGGCTTCGAGCCGCGTGTCGAGGTCTCCATCGGACACGATGAGTATCCAGGAAGAGCGTTGGCGTGAGATTCACACGGCTCTGATTCGCAGTCATGGCCACCACGGACCGGGCTCAGCGCGATCCTCTGCAGGCAGCCCTCATCGACCTTGAAGCTCCTGGCCTTTCGCCTTCAAGATCAGTCCGATATCCAGGCACTCATTGCCGCGAATCAAGGGCACATTGATGGCGAATGGGCGCGGAAAGAATGGTCCGCTCTCTTTTCAATGGAAGACTCCCGGATGATGTGGTTCTTGGAAATGCTTGGCGGATAAGGAGAGGACGATCAACGGCACTTCTGAGTCGCCGCCCCTGCCGCCCAAACGCCCGTCCAAAACCCACGGGCCACGGACATCGCCGCCCGCGGCCACAGTCCCCCCAATTGCGGAATACCGCTGGCCTTTTTCCACAATCCACCGAAAAAACCTTGCTTTCCAAACAGCATTAGCCTACGATTTAGAAAGTTTGATCTCGGGAGTGCATGGGGCGAACCGCCCAGCATTGATTTTCCAGCCGATTTCATCGCTTCTTGCTTCACCGAAAGGTGCCAAATGATCGTTTGCAACCGTCCCGCCTGGTTGATTGCCGGCTGTGGAAAAGCCGTTGCCCGCCCTGTCCTCCAAAAGGTTTCTGGAGTCCTCTGCAAGGGCTCGGCGGTGCCTTCGAGGCTTCGGAGCCTGAAAATGGCGAACACATCGTTTTTCGCCGCAGCGGTTATTGCGTCGGCAGCGCTCGTCGGGTCAGTCAATGCAGCGCCGATCATCTATGAGCCGTTCAGCCAGGCAACTGGCATCCTCAATGGCAAAGCCGGTGGCACCGGGCTTTCCGGCAATTGGGCGTCCACAACTGGCGGTTCTGCCGTGAACGTCGTGGATCCTCCTACGATGAATTATGGCGATCTTGACCACACAGGTGGTCAGGCGAATCTCACCAATTCTGGCAGCACTTGGGCGTCGGCTACCACCACCACCGCTTTGGCAAATGCGGGTTTACTCAATGACGGCGCGACGCTCTGGTTCAGCTACGTATTCCAGAAGACGTCAAACGGTGGCTCGAACGAGCACTCGGGGTTCGCATTCGGAACGGATCGTGTCAATCCGGCCTTCAATGGATTGAATATGCAAAACTCTGGATATGGCTTTGGTGCGTATACCAATGCCACGAGTGTTGTCGCCTCCAGTTGGTCGGGGGGCACGCGTACCGGTGGCACAGGAGTGGGTTTAGTCGCACTTTCCACACCTACCCTTGTCACTGGAAGAATCGTGTGGGGCGCTACCCCCGTGGATACCGAAACGATCACCCTTTGGACGCGGGCCCTCGACGACATTGCAACAGAGCCTACCACAGGAGGGGGTGTCAGAACCACTGCCGCTTTCGATCAAACGGCTTTGAACACCATCAGTTTTGGCCAGCGCAACTCCGGCGGCGTTCAAACCTATGACGAAATCCGCTTCGGCGCGACCTACGCTGATGTGGCCATCGCCGTCCCCGAGCCCGGCACCATCGCACTCCTCGCCTCCGGCGTAGCCTTCATCGGCCTCCGCCTTGCCCGCCGCCGTCGGGCGTGATCGCCGCGTCGATCACCGCCGTCTTCATATCCGTCGTCTCCAAAATTGGCGTCAAGCAGTTCCGCGGCGCAGCCGAATGACTACATAATGTAGACATGCGGGTTATTGCCATGAGCGGGCTCCGGGAGTTCTGGGAGGCGGGGCACGCCGACGCCCAAACGCCCCTCCGGGACTGGTACCGCACAGCAAGCAAGGCTGTCTGGTAATCGCTGGGCGACGTCCGCCGGACGTACCCACACGCTGACGGCGTGAAGGTCGCGAGCGGCCGGACGGTCGTCGTCTTCAATATCGGTGGCAACAAGTATCGCCTGATCGTGGACGTGCTCTACGAAGTGCAGGTGGCCTACGTGTGCAAAGTGATGACGCACGCCGAGTACGACTACGACAGGGACCGCTGGAAACTGGAGCTCTAGCCATGCCAACCACAAAACTTGATCGCGAGGCGATGCCCGGCCGATTCAGTGAGCTGGTGGCTAGGCTGCCGCCGCGTGCGATTCACGACGACACCGAGTACCGCAACGCCCTGGAAATGATCAACGCTGTCCTCGCCCGGCCGAAGCTGACCAAGGGCCAGACCGAGTACGTCGAAACCTGGGCCGTGCTGGTCGAGGCCTACGAGCGAGAGCACCACTCCATCGACACGATCGCAACACCGATTGAAACGCTCCAATACCTCATGGACCAAGCTAGCATGACCGCCTCAGACCTCGGCCGACTTCTTGGCAACCGCACCCTCGGCTCGGCGATCTTGAGCGGCAAGCGCGACCTCAGCAAGGCCCACATCCGGGTGCTCGCAAACCACTTCAAGGTCGAACCAGGCCTGTTTCTGTAATCGATCCCGAGTGGTGGGCGTATACTTCGGAAAAAGGCCTTTTCATGTCGACCGCTGCTGAATACGTGACAACCGACGCACATGGCGTCATGCGAGTGGGCTCGACCCATGTGATGCTCGACTCCGTACTGGCGTCGTTTCACGCGGGCTCGAGCGCCGAGACCATCCTCCAGGAGTATCCCTCCCTGT
>JBGTKO010000190.1:0-3130 GCA_041744595.1 Pirellulales bacterium | reverse complement strand
CGCGGGCGGGGCGCCGGGAGCCGCCGCGTCAATACCCATAACGACCATGCGGTCTGCCCTCGCAGAGCTAGCGCTACCAGATCTCGAACCCCGGTTTGACGGGGCGGTTGTGCGAATCGACATACCCGCCGATCGTCTCTTCGACGGCAGCACGGCCAACCTCCTGCCTGGAGGCACAGCTCTCCTGACACAGGTCGCGGGAGAGATTCAACGGGTTTACCCCGGCCACTTCATTGGCATCGAGGGGCACCTCGACAGCGAGCCGCTCCAGAACGCGACATGGGCCTCGCCACACCAGCTCACCGCCGCCCGCGCTGCAGCCGTCTTCGACTTTCTCACGACTCGAACCCCGATGCGAGAGGGCCAACTCTTTCTCGTAGCCCACGGCGCGAACCATCCCCTCGTGTCGAATGCCACTGCTGCCGGTCGAGCCCGCAACCGCCGCGTGGAACTGGTGATCTACCCCGAACGCATTGGGGGCGACGGCTGACTCGGCCGCTACGTCGTTCTGGGCAAGCAACTTTCGGTGCGCGACATTCGCTCGTACACTCCTGCCATGCTCACGATTGTCGACTACGGAAGCGGAAACCTGCGGAGCGTCCAGAAGGCCGTCGAGAAGTGCGGCACGGCAGCCACGATCACGAGCGTTCCCGAGTTTGTCGCGAAAGCCGAACGGGTCATCCTGCCCGGCGTCGGCGCGTTTGGTGATGCCATGCGTGCCCTCCACGATCGCGACCTCGTTGAGCCGATCCAGCAACATGCACGGGCCGACAAGCCCTTCCTCGGAATCTGCATGGGGCTCCAGTTGCTCTTTGAGACGGGCTTCGAGGGGGGCGAGCACCAGGGGCTTGGCATTCTTCCCGGCGAGGTCGTGCGGTTTGAGTTGCCACATGGCATCAAGGTGCCCCACATGGGCTGGAACACAACACGTTGGACGGGCGACTGGCGACCCGCCATCGATGGCGACCATTTTTATTTCGTGCACTCCTACTACGCGCGGCCCACTGATTCGTCGATCGTGGCGGCCGTAACTGACTACGGTGGTGATTTCTGCGCAGCGGTTCGCCGTGGCAATCTCTATGCGACGCAGTTCCATCCTGAGAAGAGCCAGGCCACCGGTCTTCGGCTTCTTGCCTCGTGGCTCGATGCAACGGCGCCAGCAAACCTGGGAAGGAAGCTTTGACAATGGAACTCTGGCCAGCGATCGACCTGCGTGGCGGACGGTGTGTTCGACTTCTTCAAGGCGACTACGACCGCGAGACAATCTTTGGAGATGACCCCGTCGGGATGGCCCGCAGTTTTGTTGCGGTCGGTGCGCGACGGCTCCATATCGTTGATCTCGATGGAGCCCGGGACGGTATGCCGACGCAGGCTGATCTCATCGCAAAGATGATCGCTGCCGCCGCTGTGCCCTGCCAACTCGGTGGGGGCGTGCGGTCACTCGAAACAGTCGGTCGCTACCTCGCGGCCGGTGTTGATCGCGTGGTCGTCGGCAGTGTGGCAATCGAGTCGCCTGAGCTTCTTGTCGAAATGGCCACGGCGTTCCCGGGAAGGATCGTCCTCGGCCTCGATGCCCGTGACGGCCGCGTCGCCACCCGCGGCTGGCTCGATACGAGCACGCTTGAAGCAATCGACGTGGCCCGACGTCACGCCGACCTGCCGCTGGCCGCGATCGTGTTCACCGACATCGCCACCGACGGCATGCTCACTGGCCCCAACCTTCCAGCTCTCGAGGCCATGGTGCGGGCGGTGCCCGTTCCGATCGTCGCCTCGGGCGGCATCGCCTCGGTGGACGACATCCGCCACGTGGCCGCAACCGGCGCCACTGGCTGTATTGTGGGCCGCGCGTTGTACGAGGGGGCGGTTACGATTCCGGACGCTGTCGAGGCTGCCGGCGACGCACACTGATCGCCCAGTCTGCCTGGATCCCCACGGCCATCACGCGGGCAACGGCCCCCCAAAAAAACCCGCGGGAACCTTCAATTCCCCGGGCGGTTCCCGCCGACGGTTACCGTGGGCCGTTTGCGAACCGCTGCCCTCGCTCCCTACGATCATTTCCCATGGCCACCGACATCCGCCTCAAGGAGCAGTTGCCCGAACTCACCCGGCGGATTGTCGAAACCTACCAGAACGTCCCTGCGATTCATCATCTGGGCCACTGCCCGCTCCCGAGCTTCGACACGATCGTTAGCTGCTGTGAGGATCTCAAGGAGATCATGTACCCCGGCTATCGCCGACGGGAGAATCTTCATCTTGGGAATGTCACATACCACGTCGGTGACTTGATCGACGGTCTGCATGACAAGCTCACGACCCAGATCGGTCGCGCCCTCCGCCACATCGTGTCGGCGGGCAAGATGGCGACCGCTTCCGGCATCGAACCACCACCGATACCCGATGCCGTCCAAAGTTGCACGGAAGAGGCCGACTTCGAGGCCCTCGGCCAGGCCAAAGCGATCGAATTCCTGGAACGGATTCCAGAGGTTCGCCGCGTCCTATCCACCGATGTTCAAGCCGCCTACGATGGCGACCCGGCCGTGCGAACGCTCGACGAGATCATCTTCTGCTATCCCGGCCTCGAAGCGGTCACGATCCATCGTCTTGCCCATCTCCTTCACCGGCTCGAGGTGCCGCTCATCCCACGGATGATGGCTGAGTGGGCACACTCACGGACGGGCATCGACATCCACCCCGGCGCCACGATCGGCGACCACTTCTTCATTGATCACGGCACCGGCGTGGTCATTGGCGAGACCTGCGAGATCGGCAGCCACGTGAAGCTCTATCAGGGCGTCACGCTCGGGGCGATCTCGTTTCAGACCGACGCCGATGGCCATCTCATCCGCGGCACGAAGCGACACCCTACCCTCGAGGATCGAGTCGTGATCTACGCCAACGCCACCGTCCTCGGCGGTGCCACTCGGATCGGCCACGACTCAGTCATCGGGAGTAGCGTCTGGCTTACCCGCTCCGTCGACCCGCATACGACGGTCGTCCTCGAACGGCCGAAGCTCCGGATGAAGGGGGACGCCCCCGAGCCATCCCTCGATTGGCAGATATGATTTCACGGCTGCCGGTCCATCCATGGCCCCGGCAGCCTTGGCTCGGCGGGGGGCAGCCAAGGTGCCCC
>JBGTKO010000189.1:0-7976 GCA_041744595.1 Pirellulales bacterium | reverse complement strand
AAAGGCGGAGGCGGGCACTGGCCTGACGAGGGGATCACAAGGACCGCGACACCCCCACGAACAATGGGATATCAACACCACCAAGCGCTGTCGTTTTCGACCGCCCCGCGTCGCCATTTTCGACCGCCGTCAACAGGATGCTTTTCACGATCGCGTTGCAACCGACCCTTGGACGCCCGGACCTCGCCTCAGCGTCTCGAATCATGCCGAGGCGTTTCGGTCCGAACTCCGCCGCAAGCGTGTCATCAAAGATCCGTAACGCACGGACCGCTTGGAGGGCATTCCCGTAGGTACTTGTCTGCTTGCCGCTCGCGTCCCGGTAGTAGGTCTGGCAGTGCTCGAGGTAGCGAACACCCAGTTCAACAATCGTCAGGCCATCCGGTGTCCTGGCTGCGACCAAGGCGGCAGAAGTGGATATCTCGGCCCCCGGCACTGACGGGCGAATATCGACCGCTGCTTGCGGCTGCTCGGCGGGCGAACTTATTCGTCCGTTCGCGAGATACTCGGCAATGAGCCTCTCATACCTGAGGCTGCTCTCCAGTAATCAATGGGGTCAGACCCCATTAATTGACCCCGATACTTGGGATTCCCGAAGGCACTGCCGACCATCGGCAGGTATCCAAAACTCCTTCTATTCTAGCATACTAAATCAAATCGGGGCGACAGGACTTGAACCTGCGACCTCTTGACCCCCAGTCAAGCGCGCTAGCCAAACTGCGCCACGCCCCGAAACAGCCGAATCACGGCATGCTCTCGCATCGCCGCACTACGACGGTCAAACTATCCCAGAATTTCCATATGGCTTCAACACGAGCTTCTTGTCCTCGCTATGACCGCTGCATTCTCCTCGTCGAGCCCCGTGCAACCTCCATTCGCCACTCGACTCGCTTCTGCCATCGCGTCCCGCCGGACACCCGCCTGCGTCGGTCTCGATCCGCGGCGTGAGTCCTTGCCACCGGCCCTCAGTGCGGCCGATGTTCCGGCCTCCGACACCGCCACTCTCGCTCGGCTCTTCACCGATTTCTGCAAGGGCGTGATCGACGTTGTCGCGCCGCTCGTACCAATCGTGAAGCCGCAACTTGCATGCTTTGAGGCGCTCGGGCCCCATGGAATGATGGCGCTCGCCGATGTCATGGGCTACGCCCGCGCGGCCGGACTGCTCGTCCTCGCTGACGGCAAACGAGGGGACATCGGATCAACCGCTGAGGCCTATGCAGCAGGGTGGCTGGCTGGGCCGTGGGCAGCGGACGCCCTGACCGTGAATCCCTATCTCGGCCTCGATTCCGTCGAACCCTTCGTCAAGACAGCGACCGATCACGGTGCTGGAATCTTCGTGCTCGTGAAGACGTCGAACCCAGGCAGCAAAGATTTCCAAGATCTCGCGAGCGATGGACACACCATCTATGAGCATGTCGCTTCCGGTGTCGAGACGCTCGCCGTACGCACGGTCGGGGATGGCACCTACGGCGCCGTCGGCGCGGTCGTGGGGGCGACGTGGCCAAAGCAGCTTGATGACCTCCGAGCCGCCATGCCGCATGCTTGGATTCTTGTGCCCGGCTTCGGACGACAAGGCGGCCGGGCCGCTGATGTGCGCGGGGCGTTTCATGCCGACGGCCTCGGTGCGCTGGTCGTGAGCGCCCGCGATGTGATCTTCGCGCACGCACGACCCGAGATGAACAATGGCTTGGCCGCAAATCAATGGCAGACTGCCGTCGAGCGAGCCTGCCGCGACATGATCGACCGCCTCGCCGCGGACACGCCAGCGGCCAAGCTCCTCTAAACGCGTTTACGCGTCGGCTAGCACCTGGCTTACGAGCGGCAAGAGCTGCTTCTTGCGACTCACGACGTTCTCGAGCTCATAGAGTCCGCGGTCGAGACGAGGATAGTTAATCTCCTCCCAGGCCTCGGATTCCCGGGAGAGTAACAGCAGCGAGCCGTTGCTCACGACATCGGTCACGAGGAGCGCCGAGAAGTCAAGCCCCTGCCGTCGTGCGAACTCCTCGAGCGCCCCGCGAAGGTCTTCCTTGCGCTCCCAGAACAGGTCAAAACCGGTCTCCTCGATCTGCGAGATCGAAAACCGGACGCCGTGCTCCGTGAACTCCTTGCAGTCTTCACGCACCACCTCGGCCGGAGCCTTCGACCTGAGCGCCGAGCCCACGTCAAAAAACTCCTTGGCATACGAGTCAAGATTCTCGCCGCAACGTACTGCGAGCCATGACAGGATTTCGCGGTCCACGGACGTGGTCGTCGGTGATCGAAGATATAGGGTATCGGAGATGATTCCCGACGCCATGCAGAGAGCCACCGCCGGTTCAGGCTCGATGCCTGCTCCGCGAAACTGCCGTGCCACGAGCGTGCAGGTTGAACCCACGGGCTCCATCACAAATCGGATTGGCTGCGTGCTCTTGAGGCCGCCACCGAGTCGATGGTGGTCGAGCACCTCGACGATCTCTGCCTCGTCGGCGCCAGGGACTGCCTGCGCCAGCTCGTTGTGATCCACGAGCACGAGCCGCGGCTTGGGCGGATTAAGGACATCGGACTTGAAGACGATTCCCACAAGCCCCCCGTCGTCCCGAACAACAGGGAACAGCGGCTGCGTTGACCGCTCCACCGTGCCTCGAACTTCCGTCGCATTCGCCTTCGCGGGGAGCGTGAGCACTTCGGTCTCGACGACCGGATCGATGAGCTGGGACGACTTGAGCCGAAGCGTGGTGTTAACCGTGTCGAATGGGCTCAGGATTACCGATACATCACGTGCCCGCGCGAGCTCCACGAGCCCTCTCGATAACTGAAATCCACCGGTCACCACGATTGCCCGCACGCCATGTTCGATGGCCGGGAGCTGGATCGTGGGCCGGTCGCCGCACACGACAACGAGCCGGCGGGCAGGATAGGCCTGCATACGCTCGGTAAACCCCTCGGTGCTCATCGCACCCACCATCACGAGAAGCTCTTCCCTTTGGCTCGGTTCGAGCACGTGCTGATAGGAACCACCGAGCACGTCGGACATCGTTGCCAGGCTCGACTCCACCGTGCGGGCCCGCGTGGCATCGCCAGCGTCACGAAAAAAAAGATCCATGAGCGCGAGGACCGAGACAATCCCGACCACGCGGCGGTCAGCATCGACCACGGGGATCGCCCGCAGGTCGTCTGCCTTCATCCGCTGGTAGGCCGTGTGGAACGGATCACCGAGGCTTGCCGTCGGCGGATCACGGCGGCAGATGTCCTCGAGCTGCGGCCGAACATCCATCACGATCCGCGGCGCCGCGAGCCCCGCCCTTCGCAGGACGAACTCCGTCCGCTGGTTGGGAGGCCCGCATGATGCCGCAACGGCATCGGGACGCCCCGTCTGCCGGAGATACTCGGCATACGCAAGCGCCGAACAAATGGCGTCGGTATCAGGATTGCGATGGCCGAAGACAAAGAGGCTCATTCGATGTGGCTCAGCCTTCGCCCGGTGCTTGGTACCAGCAGGCGAGAGATGGATCCCATTCCTGCATGTCCGAGTCCTGGAAATAGATGGCAATTTCGCGTGCAGCTGACTCGGGCGAGTCGGAGGCGTGAACGAGGTTCATCTGTCGGCTTGACGAAAAGTCCCCGCGGATCGTGCCAGCGGCCGCCTTCAAGCCGTTCGTGGCACCGAGCATCTCGCGGACGACACGAATCACTTCCGGCCCTGAAAACACACACGCCACGACAGGCGAGGCCGTGATGAACTCCTCGAGCCCCGGATAGAACGGCTTCGTGACATGCTCGGCATAGTGCTGTTTGGCCACATCGGGCGTGATCCGCAGCATCTTCATCGCCACCAACCGTAGCCCCTTTTCTTCAAAACGCGAGAGGATGCGGCCGACGAGACCTCGCTCGAGGCAGTCGGGCTTGAACATCACGAACGTCTTTTCCATGGGCAAAAGGGCTCTCCGGGGGGCAGCGGATCAGGGCAAGCGAAACAGAATACGTACGGTGAGTCTAGGCTCAGCGACCATTCTCTCACAAGCCATTCGCCGACAGGATTCACCTTGTACAGGTGTCGCGGTATCTCTAATGTTTCCGCCCCGTGAACCTTCTCGCAGCGAGCGACACCATGCAGGGACGCGTGACACTGATTCGCCGACCGACCATCACCCGCGGCAAGCGGATTCGTCGCTGCATCGCGTTCGTCCTGGCGACCCTGCCGATCGCGGCAACAGCCTCTGACCTCCCTCCCGGGGTTGTCGCTGAATTCACCCGTCGTGTGCAGCCGCTCATTTTGAACCGGTGCGCTGCCGGAGCCTGCCACGGTGGGGCCGAGAGCCCGGAGCCACGGTTTGTCCGCCGCGGCCCCCAAGGTGGCATGGACCGCCGCGGCACGATTACCAACATGCGGGCGTTCCTTAAAGCGGTGGGGCCTGAGCGAGACGCCGGCAATCTCGCAATCCTCCTCGCATCGCGACACCCCACGTCGGCCAAGCTGCCGTCGCTCGTCGCCCCGCCCCTCTCACCCCAGGAGCGTGCCACGCTCGACGGCTGGCTCGCCAATTTGAAAGCCACCGAACGAGTTGTCATCGATCCCGCCGTTCAGCAAGCCAGTGTCGACGTCCCCCCGCCGCAACCCAATCGATTCAAAGACCTTCTCGACTCGGCCGTAAACCCGCCGACGCTTCCTCCGCCGCAACAACCGCAAGGCGTCATCTTTCCGAAGGATGTTCCGCCGGAAGAGTAGCCGCGGCTATACAGCCAAGCGCCCTTCACGGACCGCTTCAAGGAACGGCCTGTTGCCTTCCAAGAGCGTCGGATCGGCAAGCATTTCGTCGATCGAAAGCCAGAGAATTTCTGCCACTTCAACTGGGTCTGGCACGAGCTCACGGTCATCGACAAGCCTGACTGTCCACCATGACAGCGGCGTCCCCCACGGCGACACGCTTCGCCACACGCATTCCCGTGGCTCGACAATCGCCGCAAGCTCCTCGTGGCACTCGCGCACGACAGCCTCGTGCTCCGCCTCGCCCGGCTCGATGTGTCCACCTGGAAAACAGATCGTGCCCCCGGCGGCCACCGCGAGGCCCCGACGGATCACGAGAAACCTCTCTTCCCGGCGGGTGACAGCAATCACACCACGCCTGCGGCCCTCTTCCACGACCTCCATTCGCACACTCCCTTTTGACTCACAAGCCGCGGCCATGCTGGCTGGAACTTCATACATTACACTACGCGGCTCGCGCGGCCCGCCCAGCGAAGCCGTCAATTTCCATGATTTTTCGCCGACTCCTGGTCTGAACTGCCTATGAGCACCGCCCCTCGTCCCCCGTCCGAACCGTCTGGTAAGCCGCCGATGTTTGGCAAGCCCCTTGGCCTGCCTGTGGTGGTGCTGGTGGTGATGGCCGCCGTCGCCTTGGCCACGTTTCTCACCAGTGGCATCGGCGGGGGTACTGTCCCGATCAGCTACGACGAATTCGTCAAACAGGCTCGCGCGGGCAATGTGGCACGGCTCGTGATTCGCGGCGACGAGGTCGAAGGAGGTTTCACGAAGGAACTGCCAGCCGACGAGATCGGTGGCCGCAAAGCGACAAAGGCGTTTCGCGTCACACTCACACCCTACCTCCGCGAAAGCTTTGACAGACTCATTCAGGAGCAGTCGTCGATCAGCATTGAAGTGCGGCCCCCAACAGACGGCACTGGTTTTCTGCTGGGGCTCTACCTGCTCGTGCCGCTCCTGCTCATGGCGGGCTTCTGGATCACGCTTCGCCGGGCCCGCGATCCGCTCGGCGGCACTGGCTTCCTCGGCGGCTTCTCGAAGTCACCCGCCAAGCGCTACGCTGCGGGCGACACGCAGACGACGTTCGCTGACGTGGCCGGACTTGATCAGGTGAAAGCCGATCTCCAGGAAATCGTGGAGTTCCTTAAAGACCCGAAAAAATTTCAGCGACTCGGTGGCCGCGTTCCCAAGGGTGTGCTTCTCATGGGGCCCCCAGGCACCGGCAAGACGCTGCTTGCACGAGCCGTGGCCGGCGAGGCGGGCGTGCCGTTCTTTTCGATCTCGGGCAGTGAGTTCATCCAGATGTTCGTGGGCGTCGGTGCCTCGCGGGTCCGTGACATGTTCAAGACTGCCAAGGATGCGTCACCCGCGATTCTCTTTGTTGACGAGATCGATGCCGTGGGACGGGTCCGGGGCGCGGGCCTCGGGGGCGGTCACGACGAGCGCGAGCAAACGCTCAACCAGATATTAAGCGAGATGGATGGCTTCAGCCCATCCGAGAGCGTGATCGTGCTTGCCGCGACAAACCGACCCGACGTGCTCGACCCGGCCCTGCTGCGACCCGGTCGCTTTGACCGCCACGTCACAGTTGACCGTCCGAACCTCAAAGCCCGCATCGAGCTCTTCAAAGTTCACACGCGGAACGTGCCGCTGGCCTCCGACGTCGATCTCGACCGGCTTGCGAGCGGAACCATCGGCCTCACCGGCGCCGACATTCGAAACCTGGTCAATGAGGCAGCCCTCTGGGCGACGCGGCATGATAAGAACGCCGTCGATGCCTCCGACTTCGACTACGCCCGCGACAAGGTGCTCATGGGGCCCAAGCGGGAAGAGGTTCTCGTTGGCCGCGAAAAAACGATGACGGCCTACCACGAAGCGGGCCACGCCCTGGGCGCCTGGCTCCTGCCAGGCGTCGACAAGCTCCACAAGGTCACGATCATCCCACGCGGCCGGGCGCTTGGCGTCACCCAACTCGTGCCGGAAGAGGATCGGATGAACATCGGTGAGAACGATCTCCACAACCGGCTCGCCTTCATTCTCGCCGGCAGGGCGGCCGAGAAGCTTGTGTTCGGCGAGTACACCGCCGGTGCCGAGAACGACCTGACGCAGGCCACCCGCATCGCCCGCAAGATGGTGGCCCACTGGGGGATGAGCGAAAAGCTCGGTCCGATCTCATGCCAGAACGCCCACGAACACCCCTTCTTGGGCCGGGATGTCTACGAGCATCGGGAGTTCAGCGAACACACCGCGCAGGTCATCGACGACGAGGTGAGCCGACTCCTCAGTGAAGCAGCCGAGCGGGCGGTGACGCTCCTCGCGGAGAACCGCGACAAGCTCGACCGCCTTGCCGCGGAGCTCGAGATCCGAGAGATGCTCGACGATACCGAGGTGGTCGATATCATCGGACCGGCCACGCCTCGCTCGGTCGGTCCTGCCGGTACTGTCCAGGCCGCCCGGGACGCCAACCGCACCGAGGAGTGATTCCCATGCTCTCCCATTCCGTCTACTTCACGCTCAAGGAACGCACGCCGAAAGCTACTGTCGCGCTCGTCGCGTCATGCAAAAAACATCTCGCGGGACACCCCGGCGAAGTGACCTTTCACGTGGGCACCTGCGCCGCCTACGACCGGGCGGTCAATGATCGTGAGTGGGACGTGATGCTCCTGGTCATTTTTGATTCACGTGCGACCCACGACGCCTATCAGGTCGCCCCACGTCACACGCAGTTCATCGCCGAAAATGCGACGACTTGGGCGAATGTCCGCGTCTTCGACGCCGATGTGTAGGCCCTCACGCAGGCGACCTCCGCTTGCGCCCAGGAGCCATGTCACGCCGTGACCGGGTGAATACGGCCCCAATACACAATCCGGTTCAGCTACGAAGCGCCTGAACTCCTGGGCGGCGTCATAGGACGCGTAGCCGCGAGACGGCAATGTGGCCTTCAAAGCACGTGGCCACATCCCCGTCCGTGTTCCGAGGCCGCTCGTGATAGTTTCCGCCGTAGTGCCAGCCGCTTTTGGTCAAAGCGTACTCGAGGGCAAACGGCGACGGATCGACGACACACTCCACCACGGCCGGCGGTGGTGCCAGCGGATCGAGATCGGGAAGGTTTACATTCCAGAATTCACCGTCGCTCAGTGACCGCCCGCGGAGCGACTCGAGCACGACCTCGAGCCACACCGTCGCCCGCGCCCAATCGATCGTTGTGCCGCGACGGTGGTACTGCGAGGCGGCCAGTGCC
>JBGTKO010000188.1:0-2563 GCA_041744595.1 Pirellulales bacterium | reverse complement strand
AGGCGCCGCGCGAGATCGTCGACCGAATCGAGCAGCTCTTCGTCGTAGGGCACCTCGATCACCACCGGCGGCGCCATCGGCGGCAACTGCGCATCGACGTCGGCCTCGGTGCGGCGCAGCGTGACGAAGGTGCCTTCTAGGCAGGCGCCGAGCGCTTGCGGATCTTCGACCATCCGCGCCAGCGACTTGGTACGGATGTCGCGCACCATCTTCCGGCACGCATAAACCGCGGCTCAGCGACTCGGGCAGCTCGTCCGAATCGTGGCACACCAGCGCCCGCTGTGCCGAAGATCCAAGTGCGTATCTCCCCGCGCAGCATCAGATGGAATTTTCCCACCTCATGCCTTATACCCATCCACAGATGCAGCCTGATCTCAGTTGCGGACACGGAAAAACTCCCCTATGCAGGGTCTTAGCAGGATTTTCCGCCAAATCGACGCGCCACTGTCGGGGGCTCGCTATGCCCGTCATCGAAAATGGAGGACCAGACATGCAGCCCAGCGGCGGCGCGACGCCTTTATCGGAGTCCTATCGGGATATCCTGCACGAGCAGATCTGCGAACGACTCACCGAGCGGCTGGAGGCGACGGGACTGAAGGCTCAGCGAGCGGCCAACCTCGCCGGGCTGGGTCCCGGAGCAGTGCGTGACATCCTCGAGGGTCGGACAAAAAATCCCCGGGTGGACACACTTTTTGCGCTTGCAAATACCCTTAAATGTGACATTTCCTATCTTATTGGTGTGTCTGCGGCTGAAGACGGCGTGGGCGCCCCCAGCGGCGCGAGCCGCTTATCGCCAGGGGGGACGCGCCGTGTGGCTTGGGTTGGGCATTCCGAAGCGGGCGTGTTCCGGGAAAATTTGGAGCGCGATATGACGAAAGCCATGCAACTCAGCCGCGAGTCCGTCGTGACCGCGCCGTCGGCTGCACATCCGGGCGCCGCTCACTTCGCGATCACTCATCGCGGCGATTCGATGAACCGGGCCGAGCCGACTCCGATCCCGGACGGGGCGATGTGCGTGCTGGTCGACCTCGAGGACGCCGGCCTCAGCGTCGAGCACGGAAGGATCTACCTCGTCAGCCGGGCGGTGGCGGATGGAGCCCTGCACGAATGGTCGCTCCGCCGCGCTCACGTGTTCAAGGACCGAATCGAGTTCCGGTCGGAATCGAGCGCCGACTACTCGCCGATCACCGTGCCCCGTGCTTCCGATTCGGCGGACGTCAAGGCCATCGGCTTGCTGACCGGCATGCACGTGAGCTTCTGACGGACGTTCGCGTCAAGGAGAGGCGCCGCGACGGTGGGCCGCGTCAACGCGCAAAGGAGAGCCGATGACGAGTCCCTCCCGGCAGAGACGCGACGCCAACAAGCGGCGCTCGAGGAGCAAGGGGAAAAGCAGGGGGCAAAAGGAGCAGAAGACGGTTGCGCATGTCCTCGCGGAAGAGAAGAGAGTGGGCAAGCCATTCCGGCAGAAGCGTTTGGGCAAGAAGCAGAAGAAGGTGGCGCAAAAAGCCGCCAAGCACCTGCCGACGTACATGCAGGACGTCGCGTTCTCATATGCGGCGAATCAGGCCCACCGCGGCCGGTTGGGCACCTTCGGTCCGGCAAGTCCGGTCCGGCGGATCGACCCGAAGACCGGCGAGGTGATCGACACCTAAGCCGCTGGTCGGTGGCGCGCGTTTTTTCTCGCGTGAACCTGACTCTGAATCAGAATCTCTGATTCTTGATTCTGATTCTTAAAAAGAATCTTTGACTCCGAGTTCTTAAAAACCAAACCCAAAGAATCTATTTAAGACTCTATGATTCAACACGAATCTCTATCCCTGCCCGTTTGGTGAGTCCTGTCGAGAGGGCAAAGGTCGACCTAGCCCCCGGAAAGGCCCGGCTGCGACGCCGGTCAACCTCCCCAGGCCACTAGGCCCCTTTACCCTCGCGATCTTGAGCCTGCCCGTTCGGAGCCGCCCCGCCGCTTCAGGCCCCGTACTCACCGCCAGGCGGCACGGGAGGTTACACTGGTTTCGACGTCCTGGCGACGCCGGTGGGAAGGGGCCTCGAACCTCAGGCCTACCCCTATGCGTGCTGGCCCCACTTGCCCCACGGTGCACATTCTTCCTCGAAGGAGGCGGCCAGCCCCGCCGTCATCGTCAGCAACCGACGACTGGCCCCTTTTTCCGTTTTTTCTCCGCCTCTCGGAGGCGCCGCCGACCCTCGGCGAGCGGCCCCACGACGTATCAACGCCCAATGCTAGGCTGATTCGAGTGGAAAACACAAGCCATTTTTTCCAGTTTTTGATCTTGCAATCCATCCAAACTCCATCAAGATCATTGCACAACGCTGATTCGAAACTGGAAAATCCCTAGGGACGCGTGAATGACCTCTCCGCCCGGACTTGCCTTCTCCGAGATCGAGCGCCATGTCGGCGAGCGCCTGCGTGAACGCCGCAAGGCGCTCGGCCTCACGCGGCAGGCTCTCGCCAAGCAGATCAACGTCTCGTACCAGCAGCACCAGAAATGCCAGTGCGGCGAGAACCGCCTCTCGAGCGGTGGGCTGGCGCACGTTCTCGACTTGC
>JBGTKO010000187.1:0-3598 GCA_041744595.1 Pirellulales bacterium | reverse complement strand
TTCGCGCTCGCCTGAATCAGGCGAAGAGTTCCTTGATGACCTTCCCGGAATTGGCGATCTTCATCGGCCGACCATTCTTGGCCGTGAAGGTCGTTTCCAGCTTGATGCCCAGTGCCTTGAGGACGCTCGCCATGAGATCCTCGGAGGTGTAAGGCTCGGAGACCACTTCACGACCGTCGGAGCTCGTCTCGCCGACGACCACGCCCCGCTTGAACCCGCCGCCACCGACGACCGTGCTCCAACTGCGAGCCCAGTGATCGCGGCCAGCACCGCCGTTGATATTCGGGGTGCGGCTGAACTCACCCATCCAGATGATAACGGTGTCGTCGAGCATGCCACGGTCAGTCAGATCACTCACCAGGGCGCTCATTGCCTGATCCACTTCCGGCAACTTGCGATCTGCGAGCGTCGGAAAGATTCCGGCATGGTTGTCCCAGCCACCGAGATCAACCTCGACGAACGGCACCCCCATCTCGACGAGTCGCCGAGCCATCAAGCAGCCGCGACCGAACCCGGTATTACCGTACTTCTCGCGGACCTCGGCTGGCTCCTGCATCACCTTGAAGGCCTTCATTTGATCGCTCGTCATCAGCTTGACCGTCTTGTCGAGCACCTTCATGTGATCATCGCCCGCACCGCCACGGCTCTCGCCGATGAACTTTTTCTCAATCGTGGCGAGCATCTCGAGCCGCTGAGAGAGCCTTGCCTGGTCGATCCCCATGTCGAGATTGCGGACGTTGCCATTGGAGTCAACGACGAACGGCGCCCAGGTCATGCCCAGAAAACCCGGCCCCACACTGCTGCCACCGACCGAGACGAATGGCGGAATCTCAAGATGCGGCACCTGATCGATAAGCTCATGGGCGATCACGGAGCCGTAGCTCGGATGCTCGACGTTTGGGTTTGGCACGTAGCCCGTATGCATGTAGTAGCGGCCCCGCATGTGGTCGGCCTCGCGGGTGCTCATCGATCGCACGATCGCCATGTTGTGCATCTGCTTGGCCATGAGCGGGAGGTGCTCACAGATCTGAACGCCGTCGGCGCTGGTCGCGATCGGCTTGAAGGGACCGCCTGTCGGCTGGCCTGGCTTCAGGTCCCACATGTCGATGGTGCTAGGCCCGCCCCCCATCCAGAGCAGGATTGCGGCCTTGTGCCGTTTCCGCATGTCGGTGGCGTTGGCAAGGATCGAGTTGGTGAATGCGGTCGCCGGTGCCGCAAGGGCAGCCGCCCCAGCCAAGTGGCTCACAAAGTGCCGACGGCTCATGCCGTCAGGAATACCAAGGAGGGCAGGCATGTGTGGGCTGGTTGACATGACGAAATTCCTCACGTGGCGGACAAAATCGTTCCTGGCCAATCTCGGCCCAAGCAGCTATTCGGCATCTGGATTATCGCTTATTCCCGGCACCATCGCCAACTGGCCGTGAGGTCAGTGATTGATGATGAATTCATTGGAATTAAGGACCGCCCACCAGACATCCTGGAGAGCCGCCACAACGTCCCCCTTCCTGGCACCGAGGAGCGCCGTGGCGACCTGCCGCTCCTTGGAGGACGGGACTCGAGCCAGGGCAGACTTGTAGAGGACATCGATCTTTTGGGCAGGTGACATCGAACTCGTTGCTACCTGATCGAGGAACCCGCCTTTGCCCGTACTCGTGGCCTGTTTGATGAGGTCACCGTTAAACATCATGAGCGCCTGTGGAATCGAACCGTTGAACGTCGTTGAATCGTCGCCCTCGTCGGTACCGAAGGCGATGATGAACTGCGAAAGCCACTGATCTTTCTTCTTGGCAGCGTCTTCACCGCGGCTGGTCTTGTCCGCCTGAGTCGCTGTCAAGAGTGACTCGTAGAGCTGCTCTGCCTGCATCTGCCGGACATAAAAATGCGTAAACTTGGGCCGCTCCCCCATCGATGGATCGTCGGCCTTGTTCCCAGCTACCGAACGGCTCGAGAGAGCGTATGGCCGCGAGAGCACAATCCACCGAGCGAGCTCCTTCAAATCAAAACTGTTCTCTCGAAAGCGCTCCGCAAGGCCATCGAGGAGTTCAGGGTTCGACGGCGGGTTGTGGTCGCCGAGATCGTCAACCGGCTTCGTGAAGCCGTGGCCAAGGAAATGCCCCCACATCCGGTTGACAATTGCCTTCGTGAAATAGGGGCTGCCCTTGATGAGCTGCGCGAGCTCACGGCGACGGTTCGCACCGTACGGCGCGCCGTCAGACATGGTGCCTGGCAGGTATCCGGTCTTGGAAATCTCCGTCCCGTCAATGAAGACCGGATACGCCACCTTCATGATGCCGTTTCGCAACTCGTAGAACAGCTCCGCCTCTTCCGGATTGCCGCCTTCGCCGGCGAAATCCTCGTCAACGAGCTCGACCCACTGCACGTCCTGCGTGCCATCCCGCTTCCGAAGCGCACGCGTCTGTCGAAAGAAGGCGTTGAGCTCCCAGAACTGGTTTTGCTTGCCCTTGTTGAACGGGTGATTGTGGCACTGCGTGCACTGCACCTGGAGGCCGAGAAACACCTGGGCAGTCTTGGCCGTGGCCTGAACACCGTTCTCGACGCCCATGTCCTCCATCTTCCCGCTGAGAAAGTTGACTGCCCCGTTGAATCCTGAGAGGTCTTTCCGGTTGTTGTTCACGCCTGTCGCCGTCACCAACTCATCCATGAACCGGTCGTAGGGCAAGTTCCTGGAAAAGGCTCGTCGGAGATACTGCCTCATGCCCGCGCGACTGACTCGCTCATTGGCGACATCACGGCCGATGAGTACCGTCGTCCAGACATCCGTGAAGTGCCGAGCGTATTCGTCGATGGAGTCGTCCCCGAGGAGCCTCGCCACGAGATCAGCCTTCTTGGTCGGAGACGAACTCGTGAGAAACGCGTCGAGCTCCTTCACCGTCGGGACGCGGCCGACAAGATCGAGGTGAACCCGCCTGCACCATTCGCCGTCGGTAGCATCCGGAGAGGGCTGGAGACCGGCATCTTTCCAGACGGCAGCGATCTGGTCGTTGATGAACTTGACCTGCGGGATGCCGTAGTGCTGGCCTTCCATGACCTTGGCATCAGGGGCTGCCAGCACTGGCCAAGCCACCGCGAGGACAAGGAACACGATGAGCCTCGAGGTACGCGCGATAAAGACCTGACGCATGGTGGGCTCCCGAATGAACATGGCCGGACGAATTCCAGCCCGGTCTACCGAATATTCTATTCGGCCATTGCTCGAGAGCCTATTCCCGAGCCACTCAGGGCTCACCGTCAGCCGCGGGCCTTTTCAAGCCGCGGAGCCTGGGGACGGGTCACCATCTCCTCACGGACAAACTCGAGAATAGCCCGGTCGCCGGCATCCCCAAGTCGCGGGGTCGCGAGCTTCAAGATCCGCGTGTATCCGCCAGGGCGGTCCGCGTAGCGGGGCGCGACCACCTCAAATGCGATCCTCGCGGCCTGCTTGTCTCCCAGGAGCTGAATGACTCGACGACGAGCCTTTACCGCCGGCGCCATGGCCTGCGCCCAGGCCTGCCACTGTGGACCATTCCGCCATTCCTTCCAGGCGGCCGTACCCCGCTCCGCAGTCGTACCGTGCGCCGCGGCGCCGGCGGCAGCGGCA
>JBGTKO010000186.1:0-4585 GCA_041744595.1 Pirellulales bacterium | reverse complement strand
GATCGCACGTCTCAGGCTGAAACTCGCCCTCGAGCACCGCGTTCCACCTAGCTTTGCGCCGTCCGCGCTCTGGCAGTCGCGACGCCGCGGGCAGCAACTCGTCGTTTCCGCAACGCATGCCGACTATCCCGCCCTCGTCGCCGAGGCCCTGGATCAGCTCCAAGCCCATGGCCTCGATATGCCGGGGGCATCCGCAGTCCTTGGCGTCACCTCGACCCAACTCTTGAAACTCTTCAAACGATCCGCGGCGGCATGGTCGGTACTCAACCGACTCAGGGGCGAAGCCGGGCTGCCTGGGCTTCGGTAGGTGACGCTGCGAAAACTCGGCAATTGGTGGGGCATTCATCACCACACCGGATGCATTGAAGAAGTCACGCACCCCTGGCCTCCATGCGACGCAGATTAATCTTCATCCATTCTTCTCCAATGACAGGCTAGGTGACCGATGCATAGTGTCGGGTGATGAGGTCATTCTGAATCCACCGCAATTTCTCGAAGGCAAGGAGGGTTCGGGACTCGGTTTCGCGGTCCAGACCAAGGGTCCTCAGGGTGCGGGAAATGGCTGTTGCCACGAAGCCGAGCAGCGGGGCCGCTGCGTGGATGGCATCCATGTCGTCCTCTCCGAAGCCGATGAAGTCGCAGAGGTAGCCGAACCGGAAGACCGTGTCGGTCTCGAGCCGGACTTCATCAATGTGGGCAATCGTCATGGTTTCCGCCTTTCTTCGTCACGAGACGCTAAATCGGATCGACGTGTCCAATTTTGCAAATCGTACTGGGTGGCAGGTTGGCGTCAATGGTGACCTCTCGGGGGGGCTGTTACTGACCGAGGACGATGATGGCCGACCCGATGAAGATGAAGACGCCGCCAATGATGACGGGGAGCTCGAGTTGCCCTTTGAACAACAGGACCGAAAAGAGGGCCACAAAGAGCGGGTAGGAAATCTCGAGTACCGCAGAGGTGCCCGCCCCAAGCAACTGGATCGACCCCAAGATCGCAAATGCCGCGGCCGTAGCGGTCACGAGCGTCACGGCCACGAGCGGCCGGATTGCTACCTCGACCTTGAAGAGGCTGGCCAGCGAGTTGCCCTGTGCGACGAGGATGACGCCCGCAAGGAGGACTCCGCAAAGCGAGTGGAGGAAATAGAGTCTTGGGATCGACAGACTCGCCAACACCCGCTCATCCAGGCAGTACGTGAGCCCCCAGAGAACAGCCGCCACAAACGCGAGGATATAGCCGTACGTCATCGTGGACTCGTTTCTGCCGGACGCTTCACCGGGAACGGCTGGACCCCGACGCGATCGGCCCAGGTCTGCCACTCGGTCGTGAGCTGCTTCGTGACCTCTGGTTCTTGCTTCACGAGGTTGCGAGATTCGGCTCGATCGGCCGAGATGTCATACAGCTCCCATGGCTGATCGTGCTTGGCTACGAGCTTCCACTTCCCGTAGCGGATGGCCTTGTTGCCCATGTGCTCCCAGAAGATCGGGCCGGATCGTTCGAGGGGTTTCCCTTCGAATATCGGCCGCAGGCTGACGCCTTCCATGGGATGGATGGCCGTGTCGCTGGCAGTCTCTGGGTATGTTGCGGCGGCTACCTCTACCACCGTCGGCATGAGGTCGATCAGGTGACTCACATCATGGACGACCGTGCCCGCGAGCTTCGGGTTGATTCCTTTTGGCCAGAAGACGACCAACGGCGTGGCAATGCCCCCTTCGTGGACCCAGTGCTTGTATTCGCGGAACGGTGTGTTTGACACGTTGGCCCAGTTGCGGCCGTAGGCGAGATACGTGTCACCCGGTCCGGGCATTACGTTCGGGCCCATACGCACGGGGAAGCCCTCCCGGGTCTGAACCGGAAAGAATGTCCGCTCGAGCACCTCGGAGGGGCCGACCGGGGAGAAGGTTGGCTCTGAAGGCCGAGGGCCGTTTGGATGTCCTTTCTTCACGGTGCGGCCCATGGGCTCGTGACAGCCGCCGTTGTCGTGAAGGAAAAGAACAAGTGTGTTCTCCAACTGACTGTTCTTCGCGAGCTCACCGACCAGGCGGCCGATCCCTTGGTCCATGGAATCGATCATCGCGGCATACACCTCCATGCCGGCCGACTCCCAGGGCTTGTCGGTCACGGCATTCCAGTCGCCAACGGTGGCCGCCATGGGCTGCGTGCCGTCGATGACGCCAGCCTCAGCTGCCCGCTCGAATCTGGCCTTTCGAACAGGTTCATACCCCGCGTCGTACTGTCCCTTGTATTTCGCAATGTCATCAGGCTTGGCATGCATCGGCCAGTGTGGGGCCGTGTAGGCGACATACATCAGGAATGGCGAGTCGGTGTGGCTCTCGGCATGCTCACGGATAAAGCGAACAGCATGATCGCTGATCGCGTCGGTGTAGTAGTATGTTTCCGGTCGATACTCTGGATCATTGAAGGGCGAGATGAGCGTGTTGTCGCGGACGAGGGACTGCGGGTCGAAGAAATTTCCGGCTCCAGACAGCGTGCCGTAAAAGCGATCAAAGCCACGCTGTAGCGGCCAGCAATCCTTCGGCCCGTCCTTGACAACGTGCTTTGTGACATGCCATTTGCCAGCCATGTAGGTGCGATAGCCGGCGGGCCGAACGGCCTCGGCGAGCGTGACGCAGCGGTTGTTCAGGTCGCCGCGGTAGGCGTCATACCCCAGGTCGTTGACCATTTGGCCGATCCCGGCCTGGTGGGAATAGAGGCCGGTAAGCAGGCTTGCCCGGGTTGGGCAACAGCGGGACGTGTTGTAGAACTGGGTGAAACGGAGTCCTTTGGCGGCGAGCGCATCGATTGTTGGCGTCGCAATTTCGCCGCCGTAGCATCCGAGGTCGCTGTAGCCCATGTCGTCGGACAGAATGACGACAATATTCGGCCGGGAATTATCCTTGGCGAGTGTCGGTGCACGGTCAGTTGCGGCCACAACCATGAGTGCGAAAATGAACATGCAACGGTGCATGGATGACCTCGTGAAGGGGAGTGGATTTTGGCACTCAAGCGAATAGGATTCTACAGCACGTCTTCCTGAAGGGCACTGGAGCGCGCATGAAGCGGATTCGAATTTCGCATCGCACGACGTACCACTACCAGAAGCCGGTGACGTTTGGCCCGCACCGTGTGATGATGCGGCCTCGTGAAGGGCACGATGTCCACATTGTTCGGGGACGCGTTGAGATCACCCCCGCGCATGCCGTTCGCTGGGTGCGGGATATCTACGGCAACTCCATCGCGATCATCACGTTCCTGGAACCGTCTGGCCAGTTGATGATTTTCGGTGAGGTCGATGTGGATCTTCGCTACGAAGCCCCGATCCCGTGGCTTATTGATCCCCTCGCGGAGTCCTACCCGTTCCAATACGACTCGAGTGAACAGATTGAGATCATTCCCTATCGGCTACCGAGCTACCCGCACGACGGCCCAACTGTGCAGCGGTGGTTGCTCGACCTCTACCGCCCTGGGCAGTTGGTCGACACCGCAGATTTGCTCAAGAGGTTGAATACACGGATTTTCGAGAGCTTCACGTACGCGGCCCGCGACGATCACGGCGTGCAAGTGCCCTGTGAGACGCTGGCCAAGGGAACGGGCTCCTGCCGCGACTATGCCGTGTTCATGATGGAGGCGGCACGGCACTGGGGTTTTGCGGCGCGGTTCGTGACCGGGTACATCCAGATGGAAGACGGCCAGCACGGCGCGACCCATGCGTGGACCGAGATCTACCTGCCCGGTGCTGGCTGGCGAGGTTATGACCCGACGAATAACAAGCTCGTCGGCATCGAGCATGTGTCCGTCGCCGTGGCCCGCGAGCAGGAAAAAGCGATGCCACTTGCCGGCTTCTGGGAAGGACCGGCCGACGCCTTCTCCGGCATGGAGGTTTCCGTGCAGGTCATCGCCATCGAGCGGGACGGTCCGGTGAATGCCACGCTCGTTCCAATCTGAAAGTCCCGTCAATTGCCTGCGATTGGTCAACCTCACCAGCGGGCCGACCGTCACCTGAGGGTGGCAAGCTCATCGGCCACGAGCTTGAGAAATTCGGCGGCAGCAACTCGCTTGTCATGTCCGGCGGAGCAGAGGCAGGCAAGCGACAGGGATTCACCATAGGTGACGGCCGCGATTGCGACATGGGTGCCGGGCCGAAGCGGAGGCACGGCCCGCATCGCCCGAATGACGAGGCCGCCTGGAGCCTGGAGCCCATGGCTTTTCTGCACACCGGTCTTCATGCGGCGGGAGGTGTCGCCCACCCAACTGACCACCGCGGTCGAGATACACAGTGGCAGCCGAGTGATCAGCCGGAGAAGCCACGGACGTCTGCCCACGATGCCCAGGACATCGAGGAACTGTGCCGTCACGCCGGTTCGCACGATCCAGCGGCTGGCCTCTGCCACTGATGTTGCAAGCTGGTGAAAGTCGCGGCATTCGTCCGGCTTGCGATCGAGGAATGCGTAACTGATTTCGTTTCGCATCGGCTCCCGCGATCCCGTCATGCGGAGGCTCACTGGCATCGTGATCCGGACCTTGCCCACTCGGCCTCCGGCCCGCTCATTCCACGAGCCGACTGCCCGCATCACCGCAGCCACGACG
>JBGTKO010000185.1:0-4254 GCA_041744595.1 Pirellulales bacterium | reverse complement strand
GGGCCGCGTGCGGGCCGCCGCCGCCGTGAAGGCCGCCGACCAACAGAGGCACGCGGCCACAACGGCGAGATAGAAGAAGAGGTAGCCCATGATCGGATGCGTCCAAGCTGCCCGCAGCGTAGCAGGCCGCGAAACCGCAGGGAAAAACGCGGTTTTCAGGCGTGGGCAGCCGCTCTATCCTGTGGGGAGCCGAGGTGGCTTGCCTCGCTCTTCCCGCTGGAACCATCATGGCCGACACGCCCACTGCTCCTGAGACTTCTGCAGACGCCGCTTCCGAGCCCGCAGCCACGCCAAAACCTTCCGCGGTCGAGGTCGCAAAGATCGCGAGCAACTATCTCGTGGGGGACATTCCCACGGAGCTCAACGACGGCGCGCCTGGCTTTGGGAAGGCGAGCGTGCAGCTCCTCAAGAACCACGGCACCTACCAGCAGGATGATCGCGAGACCCGAAAAAAATCGGTCGATGGCAAGAAGAGCGAGCGGCAAATCTCGTTCATGATTCGTACGTGTGTGCCCGGCGGCCGGCTCTCGGCGGCCCAGCTCCTCTCCGCGATCGACATGGGGGATGAGCTGGGCAATGGAACGATTCGACTCACGACCAGGCAGGCCATCCAGCACCACGGTGTCGTGAAGGGTGACCTGAAGTCGTTCATGCAACAGGTGCATGCCAACCACCTGACGACGCTCGCGGCGTGCGGCGACGTGGAGCGGAACATCATGTGCTGCCCGGCACCGATTCATGACAACCCGGTCTACGACGAGATGCAGGCCAAGGCAGAAGAACTGTCCCGGCACCTGGCTCCACGGACGCGTGCCTACTACGAGATCTGGCTCACGGACCCCGACACCGGTGAGAAGACGCTTGCGGCCGGAGGCGAGAAGGGAGCCGTGGTCGAACCGATCTACGGCCCCACCTACCTCCCGCGGAAGTTCAAGACGGCCTTTGCATTGCCCGAGGACAACTGCGTCGATGTGTACGCCAATGACCTCGGCTTCCTCGTTGTCCACGAGAACGGAAAAATCCTCGGGTACAACGTTCTCACTGGCGGCGGCATGGGCGTGACGCCAAGCGCGGCCAAGACGTTTCCGGCGCTTGCCAAGCGACTCGGCTTCGTGCCACCGGAGGACGTGCTCGGCATTGCCGAGGCGGTCGTCAAGGTGCAGCGGGATTTCGGGAACCGCTCCGACCGAAAGGTGGCGCGGCTCAAGTACACGATCCACACGATGGGTCTCGACAACTTTCGAGCCAAGGTGGAAGAGTATTTCGGGAAACCGCTGGCTCCGTGCCACCCCGCGGAGGTCCACGGTTTTGACGATCACATCGGCTGGTTCCCGCAGGGTGACGGAAAGTTTTTCTACGGCTTCAATGTCGAGAACGGCCGCGTCCACGACACGGGTGACTTCCGGCTGAAGTCGGCACTCCGTCAGATTCTTCGCGACATCAAGCCGGGCGTGCGGATCACGTCGCATCAGAGCCTTCTCTTCACCGACTTGGACCTCGCCGATCGCGAGCGGATCGCCAAGATTCTCCATGCTCATGGCGTGAAGACGTCGGAAGAGATCTCCACCATTCGCCGCTGGAGCATGGCCTGCGTGGCCCTGCCCACCTGCGGCCTCGCCGTGGCCGAAAGCGAGCGGGTGCTACCTGGCCTGATCGACTCACTCGAGCCCGAGGTCGCCAAGCTCGGGCTTTCGCAAGACGCCTTCACACTCCGGATGACCGGCTGCCCGAATGCCTGTGCCCGCCCCTACAACTCCGACATCGGCATCGTGGGCCGCACCGCGGGCAAGTACACGATCTTTCTGGGTGGCCGGCTCTTGGGTGATCGGCTCAACGAGCAGTACAAAGACGTCGTGCCCTTTGAAGACCTCTGCCGGGAGCTCACGGCCGTGCTGGCCTACTACAAGGCCGAGCGGCAGTCGAGCGAAACCCTCGGCGACTTCTGTCACCGCAAGGGCATCGAGGCCATACGCACATGGGCCGATGCCTGGCTCGCCAACGGCGTGTGATTTGAAACCTCGGCCGATGCTCAGCCCGCGATTCACGCCCGTCGCGGCGGGGACGTGAGCTGGTAGAGCTCCGGGGCCGACTCGCCGGTGAAAGCCAACTCATCAAGCGGCACCGCATCGGCCAGACCCTCGGCCACCGAGCCCGAGAGCGACCAGGCCCCGGCGTCATGGATATCGACATCGACGAGCCGGCCGACAAGCCGCATAGGTGCATCGAACACGATGATCCGGTCGCACATCGTCCGGCCCGAGAGCTGCACCATGTCGTCAGGCCCGGCCACGACCTCTCGCTTTTCGTCCCGCGTCGAAAGCCCTTCCACGAGCACCTGCTGGCGGGTGCCGATGAATCGCTGGTTGCCCGCGAGGCTCGCGTCCGCTTGGGCTTCGAGGAGCAGGCGGTTGCGTTCCTTCTTCACCTCCTCGGGCACATCGTCGGGCAGCCGCTCCCAGGCCTTCGTGCCAGGCCGAGGGCTGTACTTGAATATGAAACTGTTCTTGAAACCGACGCTTCTGACGAGGTCGAGTGAGAGGGCAAACTCGTCGTCAGTCTCTCCACAAAAGCCGACGATAAAATCGCTCGTGACGGCCGCGTGCGGGATCGCCTCGCGAATGCGGCCGAGCATCTCCATGTATTCGCCGATCGTGTAGCCACGCTTCATCCGAGCGAGCACGTCGTCGGAGCCGTGCTGGGCCGGCACATGGAGGTAATGAGAAACCTTCGGGAGATCGCGGACGGCAGCGATCAGGTCATCGGTCATGTCCCGTGGGTAGTTCGTGACAAACTTGATCCGGTCGAGGCCGTCGATCCCGTCGAGCAGCACGAGCAGGTCGGCGAGCCGCGTCGTGCGACCGCCATCCTTGTATTTGTAGGAGTTCACCGTCTGGCCGATGAGCGTGATCTCACGGCATCCCTCCGCCACGAGCTTTTGAGCCTCGGAGAGGATGGTCTCTGGGGCCCTGGCCTGTTCGGGTCCGCGGACATGTGGCACGACGCAGAACGCGCAAAACTTGTCGCAG
Source organism: Pirellulales bacterium (assembly GCA_041744595.1). Taxonomy (GTDB): domain Bacteria; phylum Planctomycetota; class Planctomycetia; order Pirellulales; family UBA1268; genus QWPN01. Next base: position 1,228 of record JBGTKO010000185.1, on the reverse strand, counting down.
CCGGTCTGCGTGCGGATGAACGCCTGAAAGGGCGTGGGCCGCATCGCCGGATCACGGTCGGGGTCGTAGCTCTCGAACGACCGGGCGATGGCATCTCGCGACGCCCCCTTCCTCTCGAGGCTCACCTCGATCATCGGCCCACTTCCAGCGAGCACACCATCGACGAGCGACGGCACCTGATGAAGCTGTCCGGGCCCGACAATAAGGTCGACCCACGGGGCACGCCGCCTGATGAGCTCCTGATCTTTTTGTGCCATGCAGCCGAGTACGCCCACGACGAGTTCGGGCTGCTTTGCCTTGAGTGGCCGAATCCGGCCGAGAGCCGAGTAGATTTTGTCTTCCGCGTGCTGCCGGACGGAGCAGGTGTTGTAGAAGATGGCATCGGCTTCTCCGGGCCCTTGTGCCATGTCCCATCCCTGCCGACGCAGCGCCGCGACAACGAGCTCACTATCGAGCACGTTCATTTGGCAGCCGACGGTTTCGATCCAGAGTCGCTTCGTCATGGGGTTGAGTGTAGCAAGGTCGTTCGCGGCTCAGAGACCGTTTTCAGGAGAATGAAGGTGGTGTTGAATACAAGCCCCTCGCGCCAGCGTGGGGACGGCGGGTTGTTGGGCGAACCCGTTGATGATTGCAAACGGGACGGTACGTCACCCGCAGTCCCACCTGCTCGCGCAGGTGGGCTTGTATTGGAGGAAGCGCGAGGCCCGGAGGGCCGGTTACTTTCCGGGCGGAGGCCCGGCAAGCGAAGCGGGACCATGGATGGCCCGCGCCGCGTGTAGCCAGTGCTTCAACCCAACTTGGCACCAGGGCGGAGCGGGCTGCCTCGCAGGAACTCACCTGCTGTCATTTGGCGCTTGCCTTCCGGAACGAGTGAGGTGATGGCAAGGGCAGTGCCGTGTCCGCAGGCGACGACGATGCGCCCCGAGTCGGGGCTCGCTTCGGCGGCCAGGACGGTGCCGGACGCGTGGGCTTGGTCGGACACCAAGAACTCTTCGGGCAGCGCGACATCGGCGTCGGCTATCACGAGTCGCTGTTGCACGCCGTCGCCTCGCGTGAAGAATGTCGCCGCACGGGGCCAGGGTTCGAGCGCCCGCCGCATCCGCTCGATGCGAGAGGCTGACCGTGACCAGTCGATGATGCCGTCGTCCTTTGAGAGTCGCGGAGCCCGTGTCGCCTTCGAGGCGTCCTGCGGGATGCCGACTTCGGCAGCCAATTGCCCCGATGCAGC
>JBGTKO010000184.1:0-21139 GCA_041744595.1 Pirellulales bacterium | reverse complement strand
GCCACCCCCTACTCCACCCACAGCGCGGTTACCGCTGAAAGTGACATTCGAGATCGTGAGATTGCCGGCATTTGTGAAGATCGCGCCGCCGAGCCCAGCCCCGCCGCCTGCTCCGCGACTACCACCCGAGCCTCCCGCACCACCGCGGGCATTGCCATTGATAAGCGAAAGGTTGCTGATGTTGAATGCGGTACTCGTCGTAGGCGTCAGCCCGGGTTCGCCGCTACTCACGCCAACGAAGAAGATGCGGTCCCCGGTCGAATTGCTCGACGAGCCGCCGTCGATGGTGATTGCACCTTGTCCTCCGTTGGCGCCGTTGATCGTGATACCGTTGACGTTCGTAAGAATTGGCAACATGCTCGAGATCGCGATAGTGCCGCCGCCGCTGACGTTGAAGTCGATCGCGGCCGCGCCGCCGAAGGCATTGGCCGCGGTGATGGCGTCTCGCAACGATCCGCTGCCGGAGTCATTGAGATTATCGACGGTGTACGTCTGCGAGCGTGCTGCTGGTTGACTGACCACCAGCGAGAATGCCACGACGCTACCGACGAAGATCATTGAGCGTCGCGACGAATGCAAATGAAGACACGTCGCACGGGCGAAAAGAAGCGGCGGGCTCATGACTGGGTCACCATCAAGTGAGTGGGTTTCGATCATTGACAGACGCCATAAGACTAACAGCCCTACAAGCTGCTATTCGTTGAGGATTACGTTTGGTCATAAAACGGTGTTGTGCGACCAGAAACCAAGAACGGCCAGGTGAAGCAGTTGTGGTTTTTGGGCTGACAACCCAAGAAAGTCGTGACGTTTCACGCACCTAGATCATGCCTGAATTGTTTGTTCCACCGAGGGGGGATCGTATCCAACACGGCTCGAGGCTGTCAAGCATCCGACGGTCAGCACGACTTTCACGAAACCCTCACTGACCGAGGATGGATCCTAATCAAGGCCGACACGGCTTTCGGCGGTGTTGCAACGCGAGCGGCGGCGAGAAAGCCCCCAGCAATCGCCCGGGGGATCGCGTTTTTCACGCCGATCGCAGTGCATGGGCGGCGCCGGCGTGCAGATGCGTGCAAAGCGTCAAAACGGACGGGGTGGGATTTGAACCCACGAGCCGCTTTCGCGACTGCCGGTTTTCAAGACCGGTGCATTCAACCGCTCTGCCACCCGTCCTCATAAACCAAAAAATGGCGGTCTCGCGACTGCGGTTCCTTGGGTCGAGAGGAAGTCTACACCGCGGAGGCGGCGTCAGCCCACCTTCGAAAAGACAAAACCGTCCTGGACAAAATCGATTCGCACATGGCTCCCCTCGGGGAACTCACCCGCCAGCAGCTCACGGGCAAGCTCGTTCTGAAGCTGCTGCTGGATCACCCGCTTGAGCGGCCGAGCACCGTAGACGGGGTCGTACCCAAGCCGGGCAACCTCATCGATCGCGGCCTCCGAGCAGTCGAGCGTGATCCCCGCCTTGGCCGCCAGGCTCACGAGCAGGCCCACCTGGATCTCCACAATCCGGCGAATGTGCCGCTCGTCGAGCGGATGAAAGATGATCGTCTCGTCGATGCGGTTCAAGAACTCCGGGAGGAACCGAGCCGAAAGGGCGTCCTTTACGGCGTCCCGCATCTCCTGTTCGCTGCCTCCCTCCTTGGTGATCTCCTGAATCACCTGGCTGCCGACGTTGCTCGTCATCACCACGATCGTGTTCGTGAAATCGACCGTGTGCCCCAGGCTATCGGTGAGCCGGCCATCATCGAGCACCTGAAGGAGCACATTAAAAACGTCGCGGTGGGCCTTCTCCATCTCGTCGAGCAGGACGACTGAATAGGGACGCCGACGAACTGCCTCGGTGAGGCGACCTCCCTCTTCGTACCCGACATAGCCTGGGGGCGCACCAATGAGCCGCGCGACCGTGTGTTTCTCCATGAACTCACTCATGTCAATTCGCACCATCGCGTTCTCATCGTCAAAAAGCACCTGAGCGAGCGCCTTACACAGCTCGGTCTTCCCAACACCCGTTGGCCCCATGAACAAAAATGAGCCAATCGGTCGGCTGGCATCTTGAAGGCCAGCCCGACTGCGGCGAACGGCGTCACTGACCGCGGCCACAGCCTCTTCCTGGCCAACCACTCGCTGATGCAGCCGATCCTCGAGAACAAGGAGTTTTGCTCGCTCGCTCTCCACGAGCCGCGTCACGGGAATCCCGGTCCAGGCGCTCACCACTTCGGCGATCTCTTCAGGCCCAACGTCGCGGCGAAGCAGCCGTTTTCCAGTCTTGCCGGCCGCCCCCTTCGGGTCCTTCTCGGTCCCCTCGGATTCGAGCCGAGCGGCAAGCGCCTTTCGCTTGACATCAAACTCATACAACCGCTGGTAGAGCGACTCCTCGACCGGCTGCCCACTCGACTGACGCTCTTTGATCTGAAGTCCCGCACGCTCGAACTCGTGCTCGACCTGATCGAGCTGCTGCCGAAGTTCTTGGACACTCCCGACGCCACTCTTCTCGGCCTCCCACTGCTCACGGAGGCTCGCGAGTTTTCGACGCAACTCGGTCGCTTCCTTCTCGATCTCGACCAGCCGGTCCTTCGCATGTTCCTCGGTTTCCTCGGCGAGCTGACGGCCGGCCAGCTCGAGCTGCACAAGCCGACGCTGCACCTCGTCAATCTCGCTCGGCACGCTCTGAAGCTCCATCGCGATCCGGCTCGTCGCCTCGTCCATGAGGTCGATCGCCTTGTCGGGAAGGAAGCGGTCAGCGATGTAGCGATTTGACAACTCCGCAGCGGCGACAAGCGCGGAATCTTTGATCTTCACCCCCTTGTGGTGAGCCTCGTACCGAGGCTTGAGGCCTCGAAGGATCGCGATCGTGTCTTCAACGCTCGGTTCGCCGACAAACACCGGCTGGAACCGGCGTTCGAGCGCGGCATCCTTCTCGATGTGCTTGCGGAACTCGTCGAGCGTGGTCGCGCCGATGCACCGCAGCTCACCACGGGCAAGTGCCGGCTTGAGGAGGTTCGCAGCGTCGGAACCTCCCTCGGCGGCGCCCGCGCCGATCACCGTGTGGAGCTCGTCGATGAAGAGGATCACATTGCCAGCCGCAGCCTCGACTTCGCGGAGAATCGCCTTGAGACGGTCCTCGAATTCGCCACGATACTTCGTGCCGGCGATGAGGGCACCAAGATCAAGGGCGATCACGCGACGCCCCTTGAGCGTTTCAGGGACGTCCGACTGCACGATTCGCAGCGCCAGGCCCTCGGCAATCGCCGTCTTGCCCACGCCCGGCTCACCGATGAGAACAGGATTGTTCTTCGTCCGACGCGAGAGCACCTGGATGACCCGACGGATCTCGGAGTCACGGCCGATGACCGGATCGAGTTTTCCTTGGCCGGCCCGCTGCGTGAGGTCGATCCCGTACTTTTCCAGGGCTTGAAACTTTTCCTCAGGGTTTTGGTCTGTCACGCGAGACTGACCACGCACAGCCTGAAGACCAGCGAGAAGCTCCTTCTCCGTGACGCCACCAAGATGGAGCAGATTCTTGGCCTTGGAAGGCGTCTTCGCGAGGGCCAGGAGAAGATGGTCGGTCGAGACGAACTCATCCTTCATTCCCTGCGACTCCGCCGCAGACGCCTCAAAAACCTTGATCAACTCTTGGTCGGGCTGTGGCTGAGCGCCTCCCGAGATTTTCGGGAGGTGCGAAAGCTCCGCCTCGACCACCCGCTCGAGATGGCCACGGTCGACGCCGATCTTCTCGAGGAGCGGCCGTACGATCCCCTCCCGCTCAGCAACGAGCGTGGAGAGAAGGTGCACGGGGGTCACCTGCGGGTTGCCGCGGTTCCCCGCCAGTTCGACGGCCGATTGAACCGCTTCCTGCGCCTTGATCGTGAACTTGTCAAAACGGAATGCCATTGCGAATACCTACGTGGTTGAAAAGACAAAGGGCGGGTCTGCCACCGGCAGACCCGCCCTTTGCCGGGAATCATGATTGATGAGCGAACGTCAACCGTCCTGCTTCACCTCGAACTCCGCGTCGATGGCGTCATCTGGGCCCTTGCCGGCAGCGCTGCCAGCCGGCTCCGGGGCTTCGCCGCCTCGCTGGGCCGTCTGCTCGTAGAGCACCTTCGAGAGTCCGTGGGCGGCCTGCTCGAGGGCATCATGGGCTGACTGGATTGAGTCTGAATCCTCTCCCTTGGCCACTTCGCGGGCCTTTGTGATTGCCGCTTCGAGTGGGGCCTTGTCTGCGGCCGAGAGCTTGGAGTCGTTTTCCTTGATGAGCTTTTCCGTTTGGAAGCAGAGAGCCTCGGTCCGATTGCGAACCTCAGCAAGCCGAGCCTTTCGCTTGTCTTCCTCGGCATGCTCTTCGGCATCCTTTCGCATCCGCTCGATTTCGGACTCGGTGAGGCCGCTCGACTGTTCGATCCGAACCGTCTGTTCTTTGTTCGTGCCCAGATCCTTGGCACTCACGCTGAGGATCCCGTTGGCGTCGATGTCAAACTTGACTTCGATCTGTGGAGTTCCTCGAGGCGCCGGCGGAAGGCCTTCCAGGTTGAACTGCCCAAGCAGCCGATTGTCTTTCGCCATCGGCCGCTCGCCCTGATACACGCTGACCGTCACGGCAGTCTGGTTGTCAGCCGCCGTGCTGAAGACCTGTTTCTTGTCGGTCGGAATCGTCGTATTCCGCTCGACGAGCTTCGTGAAGATGCCTCCCTCCGTCTCGATGCCGAGCGAAAGCGGCGTCACGTCCAGCAGCAACACGTCCTGCACGTCGCCACCGAGCACGCCACCTTGGATCGCGGCACCGAGCGCCACGACCTCGTCGGGATTCACGCCCTTGTGCGGCTCCTTTCCGAAAATCTTCTGGACAAGCTCCTGCACCTTCGGAATGCGGGTCGAACCGCCGACGAGCACGACCTCGTCAATCTGTGAAGGCTTGAGTTTTGCATCCTCGAGCGCTTTCATAACCGGGCCACGGCATCGCTCGACCAAGGAATCGGTAAGCCGCTCGAACTCAGCCCGCGTGATCGATGCCTGAAGATGCTTCGGGCCACCAGCGTCGGCCGTGATGAAGGGCAAGTTGATGTCCGAACTCTGCGCGGTGGACAGCTCCTTTTTGGCCTTCTCGCAGGCCTCCTGGAGCCGCTGCATCGCCATCGGATCCTTGCGAAGGTCGATGCCCTGCTCCCGCTGGAACTGGTCGGCTACGTGATTGAGGAGCGCCTGATCGAAATCGTCACCGCCAAGGTGCGTGTCGCCGTTGGTACTCACAACCTGAAACACGCCGTCTTTCGAGACATCGAGGACGGACACGTCAAACGTGCCGCCGCCAAGGTCGAAGACCGCGATCTTTTCGTCCTTCTTCTTGTCGAGACCGTAGGCGAGCGCGGCAGCCGTCGGCTCGTTGACGATCCGCATGACTTCAAGGCCCGCAATCTGGCCGGCATCCTTCGTGGCCTGCCGCTGGGCGTCGTTGAAGTAGGCCGGAACGGTGATGACCGCCTTGTTCACCTTGTGACCGAGATAGCTTTCGGCAGCTTCCTTCAGCCGCCGCAGCACCTCGGCCGAGATCTGCGGAGGCGTCAATTCCTTGTCGCCGGCGCGAACCCTCACATAGTCCTCCGGACCACCGATGACCTCGTACGGCACCATCTTCTCTTCGGAGGCCACCTCGTTGTGGCGACGCCCCATGAAACGCTTGATGGAGTAGACGGTCCGCCGGGGATTCGTCACGGCCTGTCGGCGGGCGATCTCGCCCACGAGCGTTTCACCTTTGTCGTTGAAGGCGACAACACTCGGCGTGAGGCGATTGCCGTCCTTGTTTGCGATCACCTTGGGCTCCTTGCCCTCCATGACCGCGACGACGGAGTTCGTCGTGCCGAGGTCGATGCCGATGATCTTCTCGCCTTGTTTGTTCGCCATGTCGAAAATTCCCCTTCCAATTTGATCGTGTTCCCGCGTCGATCGCGGTTTGAATTGCTCGGCGGCGCCGCCAAATTCTGCGACCTCCACCGTGCCAGTTCTCCCTGGGCAAAGCCCGTGCCAACCGAGCAAGCGGAGCGGATCGACGGCGGCCTGAGCCATCGCCCCTCATAAAATCATGGAAAAGACCGGCCTTGAGGGGCCTGCCAGGGCAGGTACAGTTGAGCGGTTCCCGGCAAGAGCCTCTGGCCGGGCTGCCATTTTGGCCGTTTTTCCACCGTCGCGTGTGCCATGCCCGATTCTCAGTCCCCGCGAAAATCCGCAGAAAAGCGGAAGACTGGTCTCGCCGCTCTTCGGGCGGAGATCGACCGGATCGACCGCCAACTTGTCGGCCTCATGAACGAGCGGGCTGAGGTGGCCCGAGACATCGGTCACATCAAGCAGACCTCGGGTCAGCAGACGTACGATCCCTCTCGGGAGGAAACGGTTCTCGAGCGTGTGGCCTCGGCCAACGCCGGGCCCCTCTCTGACGACAGCCTCAAGGCAATCTTCCGCGAGCTGATTTCTGGCTCGCGAGCGATCGAGCAGCATCTCCGCGTGGCCCATCTTGGCCCTCCATGGACCTACAGCCATCTTGCTGCGCTCCATCGCTTTGGTGGTTCGGTCGATTTCGTACCGGTGGCCAGCATCTCGGCTGCCTTCGAGGAGGTGTGTGCAGGCCACTCCGATTACGGCGTCGTGCCGCTCGAGAACTCAACCGACGGTCGGATCGCCGACACGCTCGACAACCTCTCCAGGCTTCCCGTCAAGATCTGCGCCGAGGTGCCGCTGCGAATCCATCACACACTCCTCGCCTCGTGCGACCGCTCAGCCATCCGCGAGGTCTATAGCCGTCCGCAGGCGCTGTCGCAGTGTCGCAATTGGCTCGCCCGCCATCTTCCCGCAGCGCGGCTTGTCGAGGTGACGAGCACGAGCGCGGCAGCCGAGATGGCCTCCCGAACGCCGAACGCCGCCGCCATCGCCAGCCGGCAAGCGGGCGTTCACCACGGGCTGAACGTCCTGGCCGAGGAGATCGAGGACGTGCAGGGAAACACGACCCGCTTCGCTGTCATCGGCCACGCCGACGCCAGCCGTACCGGCAAAGACAAGACCTCGCTCATGTTCGAGATCGAGCACAAGCCTGGTGGATTGGCTGACGCGCTCGCGATTCCCAAGCGCCAGAAACTCAACCTCACCTGGATCGAGTCGTTCCCTCTCGCGGGTCAGGATCGTGGCTACATCTTCTTCGTGGAGCTCGAGGGGCACCGCAACGACCTGCGGGTGCGCCGCGCGATCGCAAGCCTCGAGAAGCGATGCAAGCGGGTGGTCTGTTTGGGCTCGTACGCCGCTGCCGCAGCCGTGGGCTGAGGCTATCCGGCGATCAGACGCTTCATCTCGCGGACGGCCTCGGTGAAGCCGACGAGGACGGCTCGCGAGACGATTGAATGGCCGATGTTGAGCTCGCCCATGCCTTCGATCCGCGCGACAGGCACCACGTTTCGGTAGGTCAACCCGTGGCCTGCCGCCAGCGCGAGCCCTCCCTGCCTTGCCATGACGCCACCGCGGGCCAACTCCACGAGTCGTTCCTCACGACTGCTGTCATCGACGGCGTTGGCGTAGCAACCGGTGTGAAGTTCCACCGCGGCAACGCCAAGGTCGATGGCCACGTCGATCTGTCGCGGCGCGGGATCGATGAAGAGCGAGACGGCGATGCCTGCATCAGCAAAACGCTTTACCGCACCATGGACAGCCTCGCGATGCCCCACGACATCGAGCCCGCCCTCGGTAGTCACCTCTTCCCGACGCTCTGGCACAAGCGTCACGAGGTCGGGCTTTACCCGGCAGGCAATCTCCACCATCTCGGACGACACCGCACACTCGAGATTGAGCTTCACCTGCACCGTGCGACGAAGCACCTCGAGGTCGCGGTCCTGGATGTGACGGCGGTCCTCACGGAGGTGTACCGTGATCGCGTCGGCGCCTCCGACCTCGGCAAGCGCCGCCGCCCAGACCGGATCAGGCTCCACTGTGCGGCGGGCCTGACGGATCGTGGCAACGTGATCGATATTGACGCCCAGGGTGGCCATACAACGGCAAAGCCTGCCCGTAGGATCAATCCATTTTCAAGAGGATCACCGCGTTGCCGCGTGGGGTGCGAATCTGGAGGAGGACACCGTCGGCGGATGACTCCTTCTCGATCGCGGCGGCAAACTCCGCAATCGTCGTGACTGGCGTGCGACCGACCTTTCGGACGAGCATGCCCGGCCCGATCCCGGCTGTAGCGGCCAGGCCGTCTGGATCGACACGGTCCACGATCACCCCTTCGAAATCAGCGTAGGCATCCTCGGCAAGCGAAGCCTTTGCCCGAACCTCGATCCCGAACTCTTTGGAGTAAAAAGTTTCCTCACTGGGAGTGGCTGCGGGACCTCGCCCCGACGGAACGCCCGCAACATCCTTCGGCAGTGGCTTCACATTGATCGTGAGCGCCAGCGGCTTGCCGTCGCGAACGACGCCGAGGCTGTGTCCGCGATTGAATTCTGCCCGCTCCACGAGCTCCTGGAGCGACCGCGTGCCCGTGACAGGCTGGCCATCAAAACCGGTGATCACATCGAGCGGCTGCACGCCCGCTGCCGCTGCCGGGGAATCAGGAACAACATCGTTCACGAGCACGCCGCCCCGCGAGGCGGCGACCCCGAGCTTTTCCGCCATGCGGCGGTCGAGGGGCCCCATCTGCACACCGATGAAAGCCCGCTCGACAGTTCCCTTATCGATGAGCTGGCCGGTCACCCACTTGGCAAGGTTCACCGGAATGGCAAAACCGATGCCTTGATACCCACCGCTATTGGATGCGATCGCGGTATTGATCCCGATGACCTCACCGGCGAGATTCACGAGGGGCCCGCCTGAGTTCCCTGGGTTGATCGCGGCATCGGTCTGCAGGAATTGAGCGCGACGGATCGAACCCAGTTCACGCCCCTTGCCACTGATGATGCCGGCGCTCACCGTGGTCTCGAGCTCGAAGGGATGGCCGATCGCGATGACCCAGTCGCCAATTTCGAGGCCGTCAGAGTTTCCGAGCTTTGCCACAGGAAGCCCTCGGGCATCGGCCAGCCGCACAACGGCCAGATCGCTCTCCGGATCGGTCTTGATGTCGGCTGCCTTGAATTCGCGACCATCGGCAAGCCGAACGACGACCTCATCCGCGCCTTCCACGACGTGGTTGTTCGTGATCACGATGCCATCGCCCGACACGATCACGCCCGAGCCCATGCCCGATCGGCCCGGCATCCGCCCTTCTGGCATGTTGAACTCGAGACCTTCCGGCACGCCTTCTGGAAACATGCCTTCGAAGGGCGTGCCCTCAAAGGGGTTGGCGCGGCCACGTGGCCCGCGAGCCGCGGCCTGCTTCGGCTTCACACGGCTTTGAACCACCACAACGCTCGGCGTGGCGATCTCGGCAGCGCTCCGGAATGCGGTGGACAGTGCATTGGCGTGGGCAAGCGCCTCTGGTGAGGTTGCAGGCTCGGCAGCCCGCGCCTCTGGAAGACTGATCGCAGCGAGGGCCGCCGCGGCCGCGAGTGACGTTGCCACACAAGCAATACAGGAGAGTCGAGAGGGCCGATAAAATCCACGGCGAACCGGGGTGAAATGCGAAAGCATCGATGGTCCTCGGAGCGTTGGGGGCACGGCAGGCCAAGTCAGTACCGCACCGACTTGGCTGCCCGACTGTGAAAATTGTAGGAGGTGCCGGAATCGGGAATTCCAGCAGACCGCCGGCGCATACTCCGGTCTACGCATACCGCCAAGCGGCGGTTCGATCGGCCCAGGGTGACCGGGGCCACCACGTTGACAGCCGGCCTGAACCCAACGTAGCTTGCCCATACCAGGAGGTCGTTGCCGATACCATGCCAAGGGGAGAGCCCTCGGCCCCACCGGGGTCGGGTATCGACGTGGCCGAATGCGAACGGCGGATCGGCTATGCGTTTCGCGACCCCGCGCTTCTCGTGGCCGCCGTCACGCACGCCTCTGGAGCGAGGCACCGACTCGGCTCCAACGAGAGGCTCGAGTTTCTCGGAGACGCTATTCTCGGCTTTATCGTCTGCGAGCGACTGTTTCACTCGTTCCCCGAGTTTCTCGAGGGGGATCTCACTCGCATCAAGTCGGTGGTCGTGAGCCGCGAGACATGCAGCCGATTGAGCAGTCAGCTCGGGCTGGCAGAGTTCCTGATCCTGGGCAAGGGACTGTCCAGCGGCCGGCCGGTGCCCGACTCGCTTCTGTCTGACCTCTTTGAGTCGATCGTGGCTGCGATCTACCTCGACGGTGGCCTGTCGATGGTCAAGTCGATCGTGGAACGGCTCTTGGGCCCCGAGATTGACAAGGTCGTCTCGGGCGAGCTGGGCTCCAACCATAAGTCGCTCCTCCAGCAGTGGGCTCAGCGGGATTTTGGTCTGACACCCACGTACGAAGTTCTCGCCGAAGAAGGGCCGGATCACAGCAAAAGCTTTCGAGTGTCGGCCCAGATTGGCAGCCGAAGCTATCCGCCCGCCTGGGGCCGAAACAAGAAAGAGGCAGAGCAGCGTGCCGCCTCAAACGCCTTGGTCACCCTGCAGGGTGTTCCAAACGATCAAGAGGGGTCCACATGACAGGGCCTGTCCCCCTCGATACTCCCCTCGATACTCTCAGACCTAAATTCTCAGCACTCGAAGGAAGGACTCCATGAAGTCGAGCGTGACCACCGCCGTATTGGTTTCGGCCGTGTTGCTTGAAGCCATCGCGCACGCCGCGCCGCTCGCGGTCTACATCCTCGCCGGTCAGTCCAACATGCAGGGGCACGCGAGCGTCACCACGTTTGACTATCTCGCCAGAGATCCGAAGACGGCACCGCTCCTCGACGAGATGCGAGACGAAGAGGGTAGCCCGACCGTCTGCGATCACGTCTGGATCAGCTATGCCTCCGAGGACCGCAACGGCAAGGAGACGATCAAAGAAGGAAAACTCACCGCTGGGTTCGGTGCTCGGAATGACACCATCGGCCCCGAGTTCATGTTCGGCATCACGATGGACAAGCTCCACGAAGGGCCAGTCCTCCTCATCAAGACGGCCTGGGGAGGCAAGAGCCTCCACACCGACTTCCGTCCGCCGTCGGCATCACCAGAAGGGGCCGGCACGTATTACAGACGGATGATCGCCCACGTCGAGCGGGTCCTTGCCGATCCGCAGAAGGTGGTGCCGTCGTACGACCCGAAGGAGGGCTACGAGCTGGCTGGCTTTGTCTGGTTCCAGGGCTGGAATGATCTCGTGGACCAGAAGGCGTATCCGAACCGCGGCCAGCCCGGCGGCTACGATCGATACACAGAGTACCTCGCTCTCATGATTCGCGATGTCCGCAGGGACTTGAACGCACCGAAGCTTCCGTTCGTGATTGGGGTGCTCGGCGTCAATGGCCCGGTGGACACGTTCACCACGCCACGGTACAAGCCGATCTACCAAAGCTTCCGGGAGGCGATGGCGGCCCCTGCCTCGATGCCAGAGTTCAATGGCAACGTCACGGCGGTCATCACCGAAACCTTCTGGGACCACGAGCTCGCGGCCGCCCGCGACAAGAAGGAGCGCACACCCGACGAGGAAGAGATCGCCAAGGGCGCCTCGAACCAGGGTTTTCACTACTACGGCGCCGCCAAGTTCTTCGCCCCTGTTGGAAAAGCGTTTGCGGAAGCCCTCCACGCGATGGACTAGGCGTAGCCTGACATGCCGCCAAGCCTACGACGGTGGGAATCGATCCGGAGGAACGAGCCAGCCTTCGGGATTCCACTCGGGCACTAGCCACGTCGCTGTCCGCACGACAAAGACAACCCCGAAAGTCGCGAACAACGCAATCAAGCTCGAGTACATCAGCCACCGTGGCAACCATCCAAGGATCCGGCGATGGATGTCGCCGGATGAAAACGTGTCGAGGGCGAGCACCAAAGCGAACGGAGCCGCGAAGACGACCAGTGGATTGCAGTGAAACGCGGCCACGGGATCGAGCCTCGCGAGGCAGGCGAACGCCCGCGTCAGCCCGCATCCAGGGCAATGCAGCCCAAACGCCTTGTTGGACATGCAGACGAGCGGCGATTGGCTCGTGAATCCTGGTACATAAGCGATGAGGAGCACGTAGGCCATGCAACCGCAGAGCAAGGCCAGCCGTATTCGGTTCAGCCCCGGAGAATGTGTGTCCGTGGGATTCGCCATGGCCCCTTCTCAGCCGCGGTACGTCGCAGACTTGTCGATCATTTTGACGATCTTGTAGAGAAGCTCTTGCTTGTACTCATTTTCCCCGAGCGTCTCACCATTCTTGAGTGCCGCGGCGCACTGGTAGGCATCGATGTGGGAAAGGATCGTAACCAAGACTCCCGGAATGCAGCACAGACAGAATCCAAGAAAGACGCAAACGAGCTCCATGAGGCCCTTGTGGGTCTGGCCGATGAACATGCTGCCCAGGCCAGGGAGCACGAAGATATTGAGGATGACGGCAACGATCGGGTTGGCGTCTGGATTCCGAATTTCTTTCATGGCATTCCCTCGTGAAGTGATCGCGGCCCGTCGGGCAAGAAAGTAGCTGATTCCGCCGCTCTTCACAAGTGTTCAGGCACGTCAGGGCAGGCCGGTCGCGATCGCGGCGCCAACGACAAAAACGTACCGGACCATCACCAGGGCAACGCTCGCGACCGTGAGACTGAGGGCTACGTTCTCAGCCGGCACACTCCACCGCGACGTTGGGCCGACGGCGATCAGCGTGAGCCAAATCGTGGCGATGAAGCCCGCAAGGCCGACGAAAACACCCGCTTGGTTGGCCTGCCAAGCGGCCACCAGATCCCCGTGGGCCAGGAGTGAAATAGCCGTGGTCATCCCACACGATGGGCAGCGAAACCCGAGGACAGAAAGGGACGCACAAGCAGGCAGGCCGAGCTGCCGGTGCGTCCCATGGGTTCGAGGCTGGCCGAATTCGTCATACGGTCTGATGGACATCGCGACAGCCAACACGCCGAAACCCAGTGCTGCCAGAAAACCTGCGAAGAGTCGATTGAGGTTCCGACGTCGGCGGGATGGCGCTGACGGCCAAAAAGGAGGACGGGGGCACGGGAGTGGCGGCGGCGACGGACTCATCGCAGGGCCGAGCGAACGGCCGCCGAATTGAGCATCACGATATTGACGACATGCCACGCCATGCCGACGAGCCCGGCAACGCCGTTGGCAACGGCTCCAAGCACGAGCATGCCCATCACCTCTTCCGCGGCCTCCTCGGCCGCCCAGCTCATGAGCGGCCACTGCACGAAGCCACATTCAAAAAGAAGCCCGCCGAGATAGGTCACCAGGCAGACGATCGAGCAGACGATCCCGGTGACTCCAGCCCAGCGTCGATGCTTGAGGAGACCGATTCCGGCCACCATCATCCCGATGGAAACCAGAAACATGAGCCCGTGGATCACCAAACGGCCAAAGGTTACGAGCCCCGGATCCACCACCCCCGGATCCACGATGTCTTGCATTGCCGGATCGACGGAGTCACCGAAGACTGTTCCCAAGAGCACCAGAGGGCAGCAGAGCAGCCCCAGCGAGGCGAGCACGATCGATGTGATGCCCAGAAACTTGACGCGGCCGTTCGGCGCCGCTGGCGGCGTTGGCACAGCCGGGCGGGCTCCAGTTTGAACGACCGGAAAGGGCTCGATGCCCGGCATCACTGCTTGTGGCGCATGAGTCTGCCCGAAGCCTGGCGTCGCGCCCCCCACCGGCGGGCTCGGCGGAGCAGTCATTCGAGATGCCGCTGCGTGACGAACATAGGCCGCGAGCTCGGGGAGTTCCGCGATCGGCACCCACTCAGGCATCCCTTCACACCAGGCGAGCATGTCGTCGCTCAGCCTGCGGGACGACAACTCGGTAAGCGAGAGCGGGCCGTACTTCCGGCCGTTGTGGGCGACAAAGTATTTCCGAGCCGAAGGTCCGTCGGTCACTGTCCTCGCCCCTCACCATTGACGGCAGAATCCAAGACGAGGATAGTAGTGAGCCCCTCCCCTTCCTTCAAGGGATCAAGGAAATTCCCCGATCCATGTCGAAGCCGCCCAGCCCACCTCCAGACACTGAATCGGAGCTCG
The DNA here is from genome assembly GCA_041744595.1 of Pirellulales bacterium. Taxonomy (GTDB): domain Bacteria; phylum Planctomycetota; class Planctomycetia; order Pirellulales; family UBA1268; genus QWPN01. The sequence continues at coordinate 7,067 of JBGTKO010000184.1, read as the reverse complement.
TGGAGGCGATTTCCTGTCCACATTGCTGGCATCGGTTCCCCCCCGACGACCTGCACTTTATAGCGACGTCCCCCTCGCTTGCCTTCGACCACCGACTTCCAGGTGGGGCGAAGCGGCGCTTCCTTCCTTCGCAATTCACGTTTACCGGTGACGCGATCGATCCCGCCGGTGGCACGTGTACCGAGACGGCCTGCCCGAAGTGCCACCTCGAGGTGCCGCGGCTCTTGGGGCTACGAAGCACGTTCACGGTGTCAATTTTCGGGTCGCCATCGTCGGGCAAGTCGTTCCTCCTCGCAGCCATCACGCGCATGCTCACCGAGCGACTCGGGGCGTACCGCCTTTCCATCGACGACGTGGACGCCGAAGCCAACGCGATTATCCACGATTACGAGAAGTCACTTTTCGACCAGCCGACGAAGGAGTCACCAGTCAGGCTCCTCAAGACAGACCTCGTTGGCGACTGGTACCGAACGGTGTCGTTCGGCGGCTCGACCAAGACGCTCCCGAAGCCGTTTCTCTATCGGATCGACCCGCTCAGAACTCATCCCCTGCATGCTCGCGCCAAGAAAGCGGCCTTAGTACTCTGCATCTACGACAACGCGGGCGAGCATTTCGAGCCAGGCAGTGAAACCGAAGACAGCCCCGTGACTCGGCACATGGCCAAGGCCCAGGGCCTGATGTTCGTATTCGACCCGACTCAGGAGACAAGTTTTCGAACCGCCTGCCGCGAGCGGAGTAGCGATCCCCAGTGGGCCGACGACCGCCGCAGCCGCCAGCAGACGCTCTTCAGCGAAGCCATGGCCCGTGTTCTCCGGTTCCGGAGCCTTCATCCGACGGCCCAGGTAGACACGCCGCTGATCGTCATCCTTCCGAAGTATGACGCCTGGTCGTTCCTGCTCGGCGACCAGCCACTTCCGGAACCCGCCCGCGACATGCCATTGAAGAATGGAAGCTCGGTCCGGGTATTCGATCGGCCCACGATCCAGCGGGTGTCTGCGGCATGCCGCGAGATGCTTGCCAAGCACGCCGGACCGATGCTGACGCGGATCGAGGAGCGTTGCCGGCCAGACCGAGTTCTCTTCGTGCCAGTGAGCGCCACAGGCTGTGGCCCCGCCGGCAAGGATGAGGGGGGCAAGTACTTCCATTACGCAGGGAGCATCAATCCGATTTGGGCCGAAGTGCCGCTTCTGACTCTGTTCAACGGGTCCATTCCAGATCTGGTCCCCTCAGTCCGCGGCTGAAGAGGTCTCTTTCATGGCGCGCGAAATCGTCATCACGAGCGTCCCGCGGGGCATCAAGCTCGGTCGCACAGGCTTCCAGGTGGCGATGCAGACGGCTGGCATGCGGGACGACGTGGCGGCGCTGCTCGAGAAGATGGCCGGGTATCGCCATCTGCCGGCGGGGAGTGGTGCCAACCCGGTTTGCTACTTCTATCGCCTTGCCCGGACGTTCGCGGGACAACTCCACGTCCTCGGACGAATCGTGGACGCTGGCGTCGATTTCTCGAATCGCTCCAACAAACTCGCCCACATGGTCGTGGTGGAGCCAGCCGAGCTTGGCCAGGTGGCGTCGTCGTCGCCGGCAGCGATGCTAGCGGCCATCGAGGGGCGATTGGCCATGACATGGCCCGGAAACCCGGAGGAGCGGCAGACGCCGTTCAGTCTCGCGGGAATCCCACCCAGCCAACCGGCTCCATGCGGCACGTGGCAGCACGTGATGGGAGACGCAGGCTGGGCCGGTGTGATTGCCGATCGGGCCATCCACAATCAGCCGACGCTCTTGGTTGGGCCAGATCCGTCGCCGGCCTCCTGCCGAAGGATGCTGGCTCTCTTCGAAGAGGCCCTGGCGATCCTGCCGCCGGCCAAGCGGTGGGCCGTCACCTTCGACACGTTGTCGCTTTCAGCCGACGGCATTCTCTGGCGTGGCACGTACGCGGGAAGCCCGGAAAGCCAGGCATCGCAGCCGGGTCTCTTGATGGTCGATCTGACTCGGCCGCAACCGATCCCATCCAACATGGCAGCGGGCGAACTGGTTGATACGGCCCGGACAGGCCGTGGACCCAGGACGGGACCAACGCTGCCAACGCCTCGGCAGGTCACAAGGGGGCCGACACCCCCGAACGCTCCAGTTCAAAGTGGTGGGCCGGTTTCGCCGATGGCTCTGGGCGGAATGCCACCGCCTCCGCCAGAGGACGAATGGGTTGATGTGCCCTTGTCGAACGGCTCATCCCAACGAAGGAGCTCTGTCGGAATCTGGATTGCGCTCGCGGTCGTGGCCGTGGTGGTGCTGGTCGGCGTTGCCGGCGTCGGTGGATTCGTTGCGTGGAATTTGCATGTCACGAACAAGGCATGGGCTTCCATTCAGGGCTATGCCGATAGCAAATCCGAAGCCAAAAAACCGACCATCGAGGATTTCCGAACGGCTCTGGGCGCGGCTCCAGGCAGCCAAGACGCCAACCTCGTCGCCAAGCACCTCGACTTCCTCTTGGAAGTGCTCGCAAGCGACGGTGTAAAAGGCCAAAACGTCAATGACTCTGCCGCACTGCGCAACCTCCTTGACGCAATCGAAGCGGTGAAATCAGGGAAGCACGACGAGAATCACCGTAGCCTTCTTGGCGCGAAGATTGACGAGCCTGCCGCACAACTTCTTGCGGAGGTACACAAGACATCCTTCAACACCTACGCGGACTTCCAAAGCTGGGCCACTGCCTGCAGCGACCTTGTAAAACTTGCCAGCATCCCTGAGGGCCAGCGAACCGAAGCCGCGATAGACGATGAGCTATGGGACGTCCTGGAGAGGCAGGCCAAAGCCGACACAGTTCAACGCGACTACGTGGCTGCCAAGACGAGTTTCCCCGCGAACGTCAAGCCTGAAGACGTCCAGTCGCTGGCTACACTTGTCCCTGCGTTGAGGGAACACGCGACCAAGCTGCCGGAGCCGGGATCAGGGGAACCAAACCAGGATCTAGCCGGCGCGGACGACAACTCTAAAAAAAGAGAGTCGGCGAAAAAGACCGAGGCGGAGAAGCAGGCAGCAGCCTTTCAAGAGTTTCAACGTCTCCTAAAAAACGAGCGAACACACGCTGACGGGCGTTGGCCACTGGACCAAGATGTCATCTCGGCCACCGATGCTCTCGAAAAACTCGATGCGGAGGTCGTCGTTGGGAAGACAAAGGGCTTCGATGCCAAGGCGCAACGAGACGCCCAGGATCCAAAAAAATGGAACATCATGGTCGACGACAAGTGTCTCGCCGTCGTGGAACTTACTGGTGGTGGTGTAAAGGTTCGCAAGGGCAACTGCGATGACACCGTATTCAACAAGTACGAGTCGCTGTTGAAGTTCATGCCGATCGCGTTCCATCAGCCCAGAAAACTTGTCACCCATAACGATTGGATCATTCTCGGGCGACCTGAGGAAGTGAAAGTGGAGCAAGGGGTGAGCCTGTATAGCCTTCTCTACGACGAGTCCGACACGGCGCCGGTGCCAAGCTACACGCTGCCGTCCGGGGCCACCGTTGCGTGGACACCTCTCAAACGCGCGGCGGGGAAGATCAGTCTCGAATCAATCCGCGACGGCAACGGTGGGATCTACCTAAAGGTTTCGGAATTAGTCGATGGAAAACCAAATTATACGCTTCTGCAGCGACTTGAGATTGATGCAAAAAACATCAGACGCGACGGGTCGTCATGGAAAAGGAGATTTGATGAAATCGCGGGTTTCAACGAGAAGAATGTTGAGACCATCAAGGACACCAACAAGGTCGTGGCATCGCTTCTTTCGGAGTCGAGCGGCTCATCGGTTGTGCCAAACGCTGTCATTCCGTTGTGCGAAATGTGGCGACTGAAAGATCCCAAGATTCTGGAGTCGCTGCAAGATATTTTGCAGGCATTTCTTGTAATGGACCATGACGTAGAGTACGGCAAGGCGGCGAAGGAACTCAAGGAAGCAGAAGATAAAAAGGATGGTGGAGCGATTGTGCAAGCAACGGCCAAACTGAAGAAGCTTCCTCGATCAACGCACTTTCGCAGACGCCACGTCGAAGTCTACGACAAGGCGAATGCTGTTCCCGAGGGCGGGGACGCGGGTGCGTTTCGCGAGCGCGAGCCGAGCCGAAAGAAAGATGAAAAAGACGACCAATACAACAAAAGGAGGAAGGACTGGGAGGACAGAAAACGTGACTATGAATTGGCCTGGAAGAAATGGATAGACGCCCGCGAAGATTATGTTGTCGGGAAAGCTAGGGCCTTGGCCGAACTTCGCACGTTTCTTGATAAGCACGACTGGGGCGATGCGAAGGTCGGTGACAAGACCAAGCCTGAACCGGAGCTTGCCGCAATCCATGTTCTTCTGGCGATTGATGGCCTGGTGGTTGCAAAGAAGCATCGCGAGGAGTTGAAGAAGCTCTTGAGTACGATACCCATCGGCGCCTTGTTCGAGGGCAACGCCGCTATTGAGTGGGATGTTCCTGGCCTGAAGGAAAAGGTCAAAACTTCTGTCGCCCGGCTTGTCCTGGCCCCGGTCCCAGCTCCTTCCAGGTCGCCCGATCTGAAACCAGCAACTGAGCTGCCCTGAAAGCCACCCAATGGCCCTTGATACCACCACAGGCAATCCGCCAGCCGTCACCCACGACCAGATCGAGGCGTGGACCAAACTGGCAGACGATGTGACCGCCGCACTGAGTATGGGGGGTGAGCAGGGACTCGATTTCCTAATCAACATCATGTCCGAGTGGTGCGACGCGGTTGATGACGTCAATACGGCACGCCAGATCTGCCTCGACCTAGCTGACCGCGGCCTGCGTCACGAAGCCCTCGAATGGCACGCCGAGGGGTTCTTTGAGATAGCCGACCGGCTCGATCCAGATCGGCCAGGCTGGGACGCGTGGGCGGCGACTTTGAAGAGCCGGAACATCGTGACGCCAAGGATGGACGCCGACCTCAAGGAGATGGCAAACCGAATCCATGAAGATCTTTATGCGCAGGATCTTTCTGGCCAGTCCCTTTCGGACTATCTCGTGCAGCTTCGGCGAAACATGCTCCTGCGAGGCCACCTCGGCGAGCGGCTCGTGATCCTCGAGTCGATCCGCGGCATCGATCCGACCCCCGAGGCCTGGCCGAAAATGATCAGTCCGATCCGCCGCAAGCGGGTGGACATGATCGCTGATGAGGTGCGGTCGGCCCTCGGCCGTCGCGACTTTCCCGGGCTCGCGGCACTGCGGGAAGAGGTCGCCTCCCATGACTGGGGAGACGACCTTCCTGGCACTGTTTCCGCACTGCTCAATGCCACCTCTCACTTCGAAGCCATGGGGGAATACCGCGGACGGCTGTCTCAGGGAGCTGCGTCGATCGTCCGCCATGTCGATGACGGAAAGCGACAGCCGTTCGGCAGTCCGGGCTATGTCACCGCCGTCCAGGCTGCAAGGGCAGCCCGACAGGAGTATCGCGAGGTGCGGACCGCCTTGACCCAAGCCGTCCGCGATGCGGCGGCGGTTTCCGAAGTAGCAGCCTTGGTATCCGAGTCAGGTGTCAGGCAAGCGCTCCATCAGATAGATACTGCCGTGAGCGAGCCCTTCCGATGGCTCGACCAGCAGGCAGAAGTGGCCCGCGTGCGGGAAATCATAGGGAAGATCGAGGCGACGGTCCTCCGTCAGGTCGAAACAGCACCAGAAAAAACATCGGACCGTGAGGGTATGCAGGCTGCCGTGAAGCGGTGGAAACGACAGGCAGACGATACCCTCGAAAAGTGCCGACAGGAGGCAGCAAAGCTCCCAGGGGGTGTGCCACAGACGACCCAAGCTTTGTTTCAGCAGGTCGGCCAAGCAAACCGTGATCTCGAGGCCCATCTCAAGAAGCTCAAGGCCCGCGAAACCGTCTTGGTTTTGGGCGTGGTCGGCGGAGTCGGGCTGGTCATCGTGGGGATCGTCGTGTTCATCGCGATCGTCATCGTGACGGCGTGAGGGCCTTGGGCCCTTCGAAACGCCCCGTCATCGCAGGGGCTTGCACTTGGGATGGTGTTTGAGCATCATCCCTCGGAGGAGTGATCGACTCGAGTCGGTGAAGAGCGCCGCTTTTCCAGGACAAGACGCATGGACGATCGACCGTTCTACTACCGAGTTCGGGGCCGCACGATCGGCCCGGTGGTCCTTCGGCAGATCCGTCAACTCGCTCAGCGAGCCCAGATCGGTCGCACGACAGACGTCTCTCGCGACGGACTCCAGTGGGGCAAGGCGGGTGACTTCCCTGAGATTTTCGATGGCGGCGGCAGTCCGCCTCCGCCGGCGGAAGGCGGCGACCCGTTCGGTGACAACCTCTCGATTGACGCCGGAGCACAGGGTGTGGCAGTGCCGTCCTCCAACGGAGGCTCTTGGTACTACACGTCGGGTGGTAATCAGCAGGGACCAGTGGACCTTGCCACACTCCGGCAACTCGTGGCGAACGGACAGGTATCGCAAAGCGAGTACGTCATCCCTGAGGGGGGCACCGAATGGATGACCATTCAGAGTGTGCCGCAACTGGCCGGCGGTGGTGGCTCCCATGGCGGATCGACGCCCATCATTAACGTGAATGTGCCGAGCCAATCGCGAGGTGGAGGTGATGGCGGAGACACCAACGGTCTTGCTATCGCTGGTTTTATCCTTTCGCTTACGTGCTGCCTCTCGTGGCTGGGATTCATCCTGTCTTTGGTGGCTCTCAATGGCAAGAATCGCAATCAACGAGGCCTCGCAATCGCCGGGGCAATTATCGGGGGGATTCTCACGCTTTTGCAGTGCCTCTACGGCGTGCTCCATGTGATTGTGATTGCTGCCAATGCACGCTAGCCGCCTGATGTTTTCCTAGCGGGAATTTCCCGAGCCGCGATGCCTACTCCACCGCAAATTGTCAGTGGCGGCTCAAGAATGTGTCCTTGCTCCGTTGTCGGTCGTTTCGTCCTCGCGGTTCTCTTGGCCATGACCGTCCTCGGCATCAGCCTGGGCTGTTCTCGCCGCGACACGAAGCCGCCGCCAACCAAGCAACCCGTCGCTCAGGAACCCGACACCGAAAAGCCCTCGGCTCCTGAACCTGGCGAGT
>JBGTKO010000183.1:0-28936 GCA_041744595.1 Pirellulales bacterium | reverse complement strand
GTTGATAATCTCGAGCATCATGTACGCCCCTGCCCCCATGACCGGCGGCACGAGCGCTCCTCCTGACGAGGCGGCCGCCTCGATGCCCGCTGCCACACTCGGCGGGAATCCAACCGCCCGCATGAGCGGGATCGTAAAGCTGCCGGTGGTCGCCGCGTTGGCCACGGCGCTCCCGGAGAGCGAGCCCATGAGTCCACTGGCAAGCACGGCCACCTTCGCTGGCCCACCGGTGCGACGACCAAAAAGCCGCTCGGCCAGCCCGATCACCCAGCCGGTCGCGCCCGCCACCTGGAGGGCGACACCGAACACGACCAACAAAAACACATAGCGGAACATGACCGCCAACGCCGTCCCAAAAATCCCTTCGCTGCGAAGCCACGACTGCCCAACGATCGCCGCCCAGTCCTGTCCGCGGTGGGGAAAGAGCCAGTCGGGCAATCCCCTGGCAACGCTCTGGTGTGCATACAACAAGAACACGACGGCGAGAATCGGCAGCGACCAGCCCACCGAGCGGCGAGCCGCCTCGAGGACGAGGATGATCCCGACACTCCCGATGCTCACATCGAGCCATGTATACGCCGCCGCACGCCGGCCGAGGTCGGCCGACTGAAACACGAGATACCCGCAGCAGATGACTGCCGCGATTGCGAGGGCCACATCGACGAACCGCTGGACACATCTGCGATCATTGTTCGCGGCACTGCTCAGGAAGCAGAGCGTGAGACCGAGGCCGGCAAAAAGGGCAAGCTCCGCCAGCGGCGGCAGCAACGGCACGTTGACCTCAACGAGCACATAGAGCGACAGCATCGTCGCGAGACCTGTCGCGACGATGCTCCTGCCAGCGGCTTCCGTTGGCGGAGAGCCAGCCACCTCCCCGGCATCAGCAGCGGCCATCCTTCACTCCGTCGGCCAGAGGCCCGCCTCGCGGTAGAACCGGATCGCCCCTGGATGAAACTCAGTGCCGTTGCCACGGACAACGTTTTTTTCAGTGATCGCCCGCGCCGCTCGGTGCCGCTCGGCAATTTTCGCCCTGTTCTCCCAGACGAGCTTGGTGAAGTCGTATACGAGTTGTTCGTCGGCATCAGCCGCCGTGACGAGGTGGGCCGCTCCCACGTCGAGGCCGTGGTAGTCGGCGTCGATGCCGGCGTACGTGCCACCCGGAATCGTGGCCGCCTGGAAGAACGGATACGCCTCGATGAGTTTTGTGGTGGCTTCGTCGTCGTAGGGCACGAGCCGCACAGGGTTGGCCTGAGCAATCTGGGCAAGCGCAGGATTGGGCACACCACCACCGATCATCGCGGCATCGACCGAGCCGTCGCCGAGAAGATCGACCGCGCTCTGCTGGCTGCCGTAGCGAGCCTCGATGTCGGCAAGCGTGAGGCCGTGGGCCTGGAGGATCGGGGAAACGAAGTATTCAAAACCGGCACCTTCGGGGCCCAGGTAGACCCGCCGTCCTTTGAGATCAGCCACCGTCTTCACAGGTGAGTCTGCCGGAACGACGAACATCGCCACATTTGGAAAAAGCGTCATCACCCCGCGAATGTCGTACGCCTTTTCCCAGCCCTCCGTGCCACGGACAGCAAAGTACGTGATCGATGAGTTTGAGAGGGCGAACTGGAGCTTGCGCTGGGCAAGCAGGCGGATGTTTTCCATCGACCCGCCGGTGGATTCCGCGGAGACCCGCCAACCACGGACGGCCTCCGCCTCATTGACCACTTCGCAGATGGCGCTGCCGACGGTGTAGAAAGCGCCGCCGACGGGCGCCGTGCCGACGGCGATGAACTCCCGTTCGCCCCCGCCACAGCCCGAGACAAACACAGCCAGGGCCAAGGCCGCAAGTGAGCGAGCGATCATGCACCACTGCCTCCGGGGAATCATTCCGGCGGCATGGAACAAACGCTGCCGGACAGGCCAAAGCCTACCCGGCAAGCGATTGCGGCGGAAACCGGCGAATTCGTCAGGGACCGATCGACGGTGGCCGCTTGGCGAGGAAGTCGCGGGGACCACGGGTCGTGTAATACGGATACGCCACGACACCGGTCGGTGGACCGGCCGGCCCGATGGCCCCGTAATCGGAAGCGGCGAGGGCTGCCTTCTCGTCATGCGTCAAATGGTGCTTGGCCAAGCCACCATGCCGGCCGTTATGCGGAGCCTTGCAGACGCCACCTGGACACTCCTGGCAGGCACCGGTCTGGCAGGCACCCGACGGGCAGCTCCCGTCGGGGCAACCATGCTCATAGCACGTGCCCGACTCGCAGCCGTTGCACCCGGACTGACCGCCGCCGTGACCGCGGTTCGAGTAAGGTCCGTCGGCGTTCAGGAGAAACAGTCGATCAATGATCGAGCATCCGGTGCTCGTGGCAGTCACCGTGACGGCGACCACGAGGCCCAGGAGGCGAAAACTGGTGAGCGAGCGATGCATCTGGGAAAGCTCCCGCTAGGCGGCCGACAGACCGGGGCAGCGAACCGCCACCCGCGAACCAGACCGCAGACTGCTGGTCGTATCGGTCGTACCGGACGCGCCAGTTGAGAGAACCCTGCCGCTGGCAAGCTGGGTAATGTTGACGGCGCCCCGGGCTACGCTACGCGATGCTTCCTGAGCATCCCGGCGGCCACTTAGTCAACGAAGCGGCTGGCGATGAGGGCGATATTTTGGCCGCCAAAACCAAAACTGTTCGACAGGGCCCGTTCACACTTCCCCTCGCGGACCTTGTTGGGAACGTAGTCGAGGTCGCAGTTGGGGTCGGGGTATTCGTAGTTGATCGTCGGCGGAAGGAGACCATCGCGGATGGCCAAGAGGCAGACGATCAATTCGGTCGCACCAGCCGCCGCGATGAGGTGCCCCATCATGCTCTTCGTGCTCGAGACGGGAAGCTTGTAGGCCCGCTCGCCGAACACCTTCTTGATCGCGAGCGTCTCGACCTTGTCGTTGACGTCGGTGCTCGTGCCGTGGGCATTGATGTAGTCGATTGTTTCGTCACCAAGGCCGGCATCGGCAAGCGCCATGCGGATACAGGCCGCGGCTCCGCGGCCCTCCGGATGCGTGTCGGTGATCCGGTAGGCATCGGCGGTCGAGCCGTAGCCCACCACCTCGCCGTGGATCTTCGCCCCACGCTTCTTCGCGTGCTCGAGTTCTTCGAGCACGACCATCGCGGCCCCCTCGCCAAGGACAAAACCGTCTCGCTCGTTGTCAAAGGGACGGCTTGCGCGAGCAGGCTCGTCGTTGCGGGTGGAGAGGGCTGTCAGCAGGTTAAAGCCCGTCACGCCGAAGGGATGGATCATGCTGTGACAGCCACCCGAGAGCATGACATCGGCCTCTCCACGTCGGACGATCTCAACCGCCTCGCCGATCGCCTGGCTGGAGGCCGCGCAGGCGGTGAGGCAATTGAGGTTCGGGCCCTCCGCACCAAAGAGTGCCGCCAGATGGCAGGCTGGCATGTTGGGCTCTTGCTCCACCTCCGCCTGCGGGTGGAGCGTTTCGAGGCCGAGCTTCGTGAACTTGGCGACGTCGAGCGTGGTCCCCTCGATAGCCGCCATCATCATTCCCGTGAAAGCGTCGAAATCCTGCTGTCCTTCACCGCTGCCGAGGTAGATGCCGAGCCGAGTGGGGTCGGATTCGAGCCCGGTCGGGAACCCGGCATCCCGCATCGCCTGGAGCGCCGCGCCGGCGGCGAACTTCGTGTGTCGGCCGCAGTACTGCCAGTCCTCGGCCTTCTCGCCTTCGTCGGTGATGTCCCAGTCACGGACCTCGGCGGCAATTTTCGTCGGAAAACGCGACGCGTCGAACACGGTCGTCAGTCCGACACCAGACCGGCCAGCGACAAGGTTCCGCCACAGCGCCTCGACTGTCGTTCCCAACGGCGTGACACAGCCAACCCCGGTTATCACCACCCGTCGCCTGCCGGAAATCATCGTCCAGTCTCCTGAGAGCTACAAAGCGGGGTCACGAACCAAGGGAGCTTTCCCACTCGGGGCGAGCCAGCGGCTGACCAGATTCGTCCAGGCCGACGTCGAAGATGTGGAGCAGGTCGAGCCATCTGAGAAGCTCAGCGGGCTCGAAAAGTTTCGGGATGCCGTCGCCCGGCTCGAGGTGGGCGAAGAACAGTTCTGCCTCCCCCTGAACACGATTCCCAACCGTGCTCGTTACCTTCGCGAGCGAACCGGTTGGCTTGAGATCAAGTACCTCAGCCTTGAAGACGAGCGTGTCGCCGGGGATCGCGTCAAAATGAAACTCGGCAGCCGCCACCTTTGCGAGAACCACACGGCGATTGAAGTCGATCGCGAAGGCCACGAGGAGCCCCGCCGTCTGGGCCATGCCCTCGACGACGAGCGAGTTCGGCATCAGCGCCGCCCCGGGAAAATGATCGTGCAGATGCTCTTCGGCAAGCGAGACATTCTTCACTGCCGTTGCCCGCTTACCAAGGACAAACTCGTCGTACCGGTCAATCCAGAACCAGCGCATGAATATTCTCCGCCAGGCGACGCCGTCCTCGAGGTGCGAGGCCGCCTCGACTTCTTTCTGCCAGCAGCGTCAGACGGCCAGCTTGCTCTCGACGTAGCGAACCATGTCCTCGACCGTCAGCGTGTTCGGGAAGTTCTGCACGCTGGGATTGGCCTCAAACTTGGCGAGATCGACGAACGGCATCCGGGCCTTCAGCTCCTTCAGCCCAGCATCGTTCACCTTGCCGTTGTTCACGAACTCACTGCTCGAGAGGACGTCTTCGGGGAAGAGTTCGCCCCGCTGGATCTTGATTCCAAAGGCCTTTTCGAGACGGAACACGATGTCGAGGAAGTCGATCGATTCCGCCCCCAGGTCGCCCACCATCGTGGCACCTGGGGAGACTTCGTCCTCATCGACCCCGAGGGCCTCTACGAGGGCGTCCTTGACCTTGTCGAAGATTTCATCACGAGACGGCATCGACTGTTCACCTTGAAGAAGGAGTAGATAGAGAGCGGAGCCACGCCGGAGTTGTAATGCCGGAACGCCTCCAGGAAAACCCGAACTTACCTTGCTGTCCTCGCCAAACGCCATCCCTGGCCCCTTTCCGCCTCGTGGACCGATGGAAAAGCCGGGATTTCAATGGTCAAGGGCGATCGATTCCACGGCGACGGACAAGGTTCGGAAAGACAAGACTGCGCCTATCGGCCTATCCAGCCGTCCACAACCCCCGAGTCAGGCGACGCCCTGAACCGGGCTAGGCCACCGTGCAGCCGGGTGTAGCACGGCCCACAGCCGCCGCATCTCAGACCTTACCCGCGCGTCCTGGGCCGCGCCGTGGGGGAACCGGTCAGCCAGGTTGTACCGCTCGAGCGTCAGCCTGGCGGTAAGGCTCGTGCGGTCGCCGACTCTTCCAGTGGCCTTCACCTTCGTGGTCGTTTCATCTTGAGAGAGCACCTCCACGGTGACCGTCAGCGTCTTGCCGGGTTCGACAAAGTCTCCGTATTTCACGTTCCGTGCCGACCGGAGAACGACGATCGAATTGGCAAAATCTTCCCCAAGGCGAATCGTCCAGGCTGCGGCCTGGGTCAGCGCCTCGAGCATGAAAACGCCCGGTAGAACCGGAAAGCAAGGGAAGTGGTCGGCGAGGTATTCCTCAGAGAGCGTCACCGCTTTGACGGCCGTGATGCTCTTCCCAGGCTCGATGTTGAGCACCCTGTCAAGCAGCGAGAATCGCATCGAGTTGCCTCCAGTTGGACGTCAAGCTTTGCGGGGGTCGAAAGCCGGCCAAGGCAGGAAGGGTCTCCGCGAGGCTTTTTGAGTCGGGCCGCAGTATAGAGAATGCCTCACGGTCCTCAACGGCGGGCAGTTTCGCAATGGGCATGGCTGTCAGGCTGGCAGCCGTCACACTCGGCTACAACCGAGAGGTTTTCCATCGGGGTCGGACACGGAGCCATTTTTCCCGCAGGTTCTTGTGTGGCTCAAAGAGTGGCATTGCGTTCATGCAATTCGGCACGTGGTTTGCTTTTCTTCCCGAAACGGGTGGCGTCGGCAGCCACTCGAGGATGTCTTGACTAATTTCACCACGAGGAGGTCGCACCATGCCACGCGTTCCAACATTCACAGCGGGACTCGCGCTCCCGCTCGAGGAGCTCCGCGAAGAGTTCGATCGTCTCTGGACCACGCTCACGGCGGCGCCACCGCTGCACGGTTGGGGTGTCCGTCCTGAGGCTGTCTATCCGGCCGTGAACGTTCGCGAGAGCGCCGAGGCCGTCATCGTCGAGGCCGAGCTGCCCGGACTCGACTCCGGGGACGTGGGCATCTCAGTCACCGGAAATGAGCTTTTGCTCGAGGGATCGAGGCCCGGCGAAGGCACGGACTCGACCAGCGAGAACGGCGGGAAAGCGACCTGGCACCGGAAGGAGCGGGGCACCGGTAGCTTCAAGCGGCGGCTCCAGTTGCCCGTTGCCGTCGATGCCGGTCGGGTCGAAGCCCGTCTCATCGATGGCGTGTTGATGGTGACCTGCCCCAAGGCTGTCGAGTGTCAGCCTCGCCGGGTCAAAGTGCGATCGTCCTGAAGCAAGCGGCTGTGGTTCCACACGAGCGATTCATCATTCCACCCACGACAGGAAAGGAGCGTTCTGATGACTGCGACAATCAATACGAAGGCTGCTCTGCCGGCCGACAGCAATGACACGACTCTCACCTACCAGCCCAACGTCGATATCCGCGACACAGGGGGTGAGGTTGTCTTCGATGCTGACATCCCCGGCGCCCGTGCCGACGGGATCGAGGTCACGTTCGAGGATGGCGTCCTCGCAGTGCAGGCCGCCGTGCCGCCGCGGGAACTGCCTGGCCGGGCAGTCCTTCAGGAGTACGGCATCGGCAACTACCGCCGATCGTTCCGGCTCGGCGAGGGCTTTGATGCCTCACAGATTTCGGCGCACTACCGGCGCGGGGTACTCACGATCCGAGTACCTCGTGTAGCAGCCGTCCGGCCGCGGAAGGTGGAGGTGAGGGTAGGCTAATCGCGAACCGCCTGCCCCCCGGAAAACCCATCAATGCCGCTCGTGCTTTCACTGCTCGCCGATGCGGCCTCGGGCGGTCCGCTTTCAGTCGATCTTACCGGCATCGTGCCCGACAGACTCGCTGGCCTGTCGGCCGATGCCGTGCGTCGCGTGGTGATCCGGGCCGACGAGCGACCGTGCGCACTAGGCGAGGTGTGTGCTGTCACTGGCGATGGAAGCGACGCCGCGATCGAGTGCCGTGGTGACTTCAGTCGTGTCCACTATGTGGCTGCCGGCATGGCGTCGGGAACGATGCGGGTCACCGGCAACATTGGACGCCACGCTGGGGAAGGCATGACCGGCGGACGGCTCGGCGTGCCTGGCGACGCAGGCGATTGGCTGGCCGCTGAAATGGCTGGTGGCCATGTGGTGGTGGCGGGATCGGCCGGCGACAACGTCGCGGGTGCCCTTCCGGGAAGCGATCACGGCCTTCGAGGCGGCGTGGTGATTGTGCGCGGAGATGCTGGCCAGTTCGCGGGCCAGCGGATGCGACGGGGAATTCTGGCCATCGGCGGGAGTTGCGGAAAAGCAGCAGCCTTCGAGATGCGAGCTGGCACCGTCATCGTGGCCAGGCGTGTCGGCCCCCATCCTGGCCTCGGCATGAGGCGAGGCTCGCTCGTGGCGTTGGCTTGTCATCCGGCTATTCCATCCACATTCAACCGTGGCCGTTCCTGGACGCCCCCCTTTCTTGGGCTTCTCCTCACGGGGCTTGTACGAGCGGGATTTTGCCCGCCTCACCCCCTGCCCACCCGCTGGCGGCAATGGCACGGCGACGTTCTCACGGGCTGCCGCGGCGAAATCCTCTGCCCCGAAGCGGCGTAGCAACACCCCCGCTTCCGTCAGCCGCATCAGTCGTGTATTCTCCAGGGCTCGCCCGAGAGTTCCAAACGCACACTGGTTCCTGCATGCCCACGATCAGCCAACTCATCCGTAGCCGTCGCCGCCCCAAGCGGAAGTTCTCCAAGTCGCCGGTGCTCGACAAGTGCCCACAAAAGCGGGGTGTCTGCCTTCAGGTGCGAACGATGACGCCGAAGAAGCCGAACTCGGCGCTTCGGAAGATCGCCCGCGTGCGGCTCTCCAATAAGAAGGAAGTGACGGTCTACATTCCGGGTGAAGGACACAACCTTCAGGAGCACTCGATCGTGCTCGTCCGTGGTGGTCGAGTTCGTGACCTCCCGGGTGTCCGCTACCACATCATCCGCGGGGCCCTCGATACGCTTGGCGTGTCAGGCCGGAAACAGTCCCGCAGTCTTTACGGCGCTAAGAAGGGCTGAGCGAAAAGGATCACACAATCATGGGAAGCATCACAGCAAGTCGTACGCAACTCCGCCCCGATCCACGGTGTGGTTCGCTGCTCGCGAGCAAGTTCATCAACTGCCTCATGGAAGACGGCAAGAAGAGCGTTGCTCAGGGAGTCTTCTACCGAGCATTGGAAATCATCGGAAAGAAGATCACCGAGGTCGAGCCGATCGAGGTCTTCAATCGGGCCCTCGAGAACATCAAGCCAGCCGTTGAGGTCCGTTCGAAGCGAGTGGGCGGTGCCGCTTATCAGGTGCCGATGCAGGTCAACCGAAACCGGCAGCAATCGCTGGCGATCCGCTGGCTTCTCCAGGCCGTTCGCGAAAAGAAGGGTCGAGCCACCCACGAGAAGCTTGCCGACGAGATCATCGCCGCTTCCAAGCGGGAAGGTGCCGCGGTCACGAAGCGTGACAACGTGCATCGCATGGCCGACGCGAACAAGGCCTTCGCTCACTTCGCCTGGTAGTTTTTCATCGTTCATCGTCTCTAGCGGACATGCACGCGCAGAGGCATCAGAAACTGCGGCCGGCCAGAGAGCAACTGCACGAGCGTGTCGGCTTCACGGGCGAGTGGCTCGAGGCCAGGAATCGCAGCGATTCGTGACACGATGATCGCCCGAATTGGAGAGCCATCAGCGGCCAGCCGAGCCAGCGGCGATGCGTCGCGTCCTGCGGCCGAGAAGAGATCATCAAAAAGGCCGCGAGGTTCGGGGAGCAGCATCCGATCGATTGCCTCGTCGTCGTCGATTCCCGCCAGCTTCTTCGCCTCGTCGATGGCGTCGTCAAGTGTGCCCAGCCGGTCCACGAGCCCTACCTCCAGCGCCTGGCGGCCGGTGTAGACCCGACCAGCCGCAAGGGCTTCGACCTTCTCCTGGTCAAGTTTTCGCCCCGCGGCGACCTTGCTCGTGAAGAGTCGGTAGACATCCTTCATCGTGCCGAGAAACGCTTCTCGCTCGCCTTCAGAAAACTTTTCCGTCATCGACAGCCAGCCGGCATTCTTTCCCTTGCTCACGACATCGGTGTGAACGCCGATCTTCTCGAGCGCTCCACCGATCGCGACCTTACCTCCCACGACACCAATCGATCCTGTCAGCGTGCCAGGAGCCGCCACGATCCGGTCCGCCGCGACAGCCACGTAGTAGCCGCCACTGGCCGCGATGTCGGAAAGACTCGCTACAACCGGCTTCTTCGTGCGCTCGGCCTCCCTCCAGATCAGATCGCTTGCAAGCGCCGAGCCGCCCGGGGAATCGATCCGCAGCACGATTGCGGCGACCTTGTCGTCGGCTGCCGCCTGCCGGATCGCTTTGCAGATCGTCTCCGAGCCAACGGCGCCCCCCATGAGAAAATCGTCGGTGCTCTTGCCCTCGCGGATCTCGCCGACGACGTGAACGATTGCGATCCGCGTTCCCTTGCCAGAAGGGACTCTCGTATCGCGGCCCGAAATCAGTTCCATGAACTTCATGAGCCCCCCGATGCCGGAGAAGTCGGCGTCGATCTTCCGCAGCGCGTAGTCGCGGGCGAGCTTCGGCTTATCGATGCCGAGCCGTTTTGCAAGCGCAGCGACTGCCTCATCCTCGTACCGCACGGCATCGACCAGCTTTGCCTCGCGGGCAGCTTCCGGAACGAATACACCGACATCGACAAGCTCCCGCACCCGATCCGGCTCGAGGCCACGGTCGGCCGCCACCCGCTCGACGAGCTGCTCGAAGAGGTCGCTGACGAAGAATTCGTATTGCTTCCGGAGCGACGGGCTCATGCTTGTTCGCGTGAATGGCTCGCCGGCCCCTTTGAACTCACCGACCTGAAGGATCTCCGCCTCGACCCCGAGGCGATCGAGCATCGCCTTGAAGAACATCATCTCGGTCCGAACTCCTGCCAACTCGAGCGTCGCGGCTGGCGGCATCGACACCTCGTCACAGGTGGCGGCAAGGAAATACGACACGGGACCGCCCGTCACGAAATGGCCCACCACCGGCTTCTTGGCACTCTTCAACCGGCCGATGGCGGCCCGAATCTCGTCGAGACGCCCTCGCCCGATGCCTGGCGCGTCAATGACCAAAAGGACCCCTGCCACTCGGTCGTCGGTGGCGGCCTTATCGAGCCGCTCAATCAGTCGATGCAGACGCGGTGATACGTCGGCCCAAATGCCTCCCTGCCCAACGCCGTCACCCAGCTCTCCTGAAATCCGGATATGTGCGATCGTCGAGGCGGCTTTGGCACGGGCCACTAGGGCCTCGGCCCTTGCAGCCGGCTCGGCCCTGGCTCCAGCACAGACAAGGGCCGCAATCCCCAAAAAAAGCCGCAAAAAAGGCCGAGGAAAGGAACTCTCAAAAAGGGGAGCCAATGGCATGAACCTATTCTCCGGTGAGGCGGTTGGACTTAACTCATGGTAGCCGCAAACGATCCATGAGAAAATTTTCTGGCCTGGGCTTGAGTTTGAACGATCGTATAGTAGGATACCGGCGTTCACCCAAAAGGATGCGGCCTTCGCCGCACGGCACCCATGGCCAATCGCAAGAAAACTCCCGTCCGAACGGCACAATCTCCTTCCGAAGGCCGCCCTAAGCCCCGTCGCGTGGCAGCCGCGGTGGCTGCTGTTCGCCGTGACCCGCTCGGCCTCCAGGTCACCATCGACGAAAACTCTGATGACAAGCCGACCGAGCGACAGATGGAGATCTACGCGTTCATTCGCGACAAGATCCACTCCCGCGGCTACGGCCCCACCGTTCGAGAAATCGGCCTCGCCTTCAAGATCCGTTCTCCCAACGGGGTGGTCTGCCACCTCAAGGCCCTGGAGAAAAAGGGGCTTATTACCCGTGGCAAGAACATGTCACGGGCCATCGAACTGGTCGCGGAGCCTGCCCACCTGCGTGGCCTTCAGATGGCCGGCTGGGTCGCTGCTGGCACGCTCAGAATGGCTGACGAGCAGACAGATCGAATTGCCTTCGACGACCTTTTCCACCACGATGATCACTTCGTGCTCAAGGTCATGGGCGATTCGATGATCGATGCCCAGATTGCCGACGGCGACTGGGTGGTCATCAAGAAGACCAAGTCGGCCCGCGCGGGAGACATTGTTGTCGCCCAAACGGAGGATGGCGATGCCACGCTCAAGCACTGGTTCCCCGAGAAGGATCGGATTCGGCTCCAGCCGGCCAATTCTTCGATGAAGCCGATTTACGTTCGCAGCGCCAAAGTACTCGGCGTCCTCGCGGGCGTGGTTCGCAAGACATGAGCGTCAAGCCGGCTTGGCAATGGCCCCAACCTGCTGGAGTTGGTGCAGTTTGTTGTAGAGCGTCTTGAGTGTGATTCCGAGCTCTTCTGCGGTCTTCGGCTTGTTACCGGCGTTGCGTTCGAGCCCCTCTCGGATCGCATCAAACTCCATCTCTCGAAGGGTCTTGGGGCGGTCGCAGGTCTTGGCTTCCGCCGCGAGCGTATCGACAGGTTCTTGCTCCACCCGACGGATGATCGGGGCGACAGGGACCAGCAACCGGAAGCGGCCCGGGAGGTGTTCCGCCGTGATCGGCAGATCGTCACAGAGTACGAGTGCATGCTCGATGACGTTGGCCAGTTCGCGAATGTTCCCCGGCCAGTCGTGTGCCAAGAGGAGGCCGAGCGACGCATCGTCAATCGTCTCGGCGCGAGGCGGTGTCTGCGGGCGACCCCTGCGGACGAAGTGATCAACCAATGCCGGGATGTCGTCCCGACGATCGCGAAGCGGTGGCACCGTGATCTCGAACGTGTTGATTCGAAACAGCAGATCCTCGCGGAACTCGCCCTCCTGGGCCATTTTCTCGAGCGGCCGGTGCGTCGCGCAAACGAGCCTGACATCGACCATGACAGGATGGTTGTCGCCAACGCGCCGGATCTCGCCACTCTCGAGCACTCGCAGGAGCCGCGATTGGAGCGACCGTGGTAACTCGCCGATCTCGTCAAGAAAAACCGTGCCCCCATCGGCCACTTCAAAAAGACCAGCCCGGTGCTCGTCGGCGCCTGTGAAGGCACCCTTCCGATGCCCAAAGAGCTCGCTCTCCACGAGGTGTTCAGGGAGGGCGCCACAGTTCACCGCCACGAGTGGGCCAGCGGCGCGGCCACTGCCCTCGTGAATCGCCCGCGCGACAAGTTCCTTGCCGGAGCCTGTTTCTCCCCGCACGAGCACCGCGGCCTCGCTCTTGGCGACGCGATCAACGAGCCGCCGCACGCTTTCGAGGGCTGGCGAGTCGCCGACAATATGGGTGCCACCTTCAGCCCGCCGCACCCGTCGCTCGAGCGCGCGAAGCCGCGCCGTGAGCTCCCGCTTCTGCCGCACGCGTTCTAAAACGGCCTGGATCTCCGCCAGGCGGCAGGGTTTCGTGAGGTATTCGCACACGCCCTGGCGGACGGCCTCAATCGCCGTCTCCACCGACGACTTGCCGGTGATGATCACCACCTCGGTATCAGGCGATGTCTCCCGCACCCGCGCAATGACCTCCATGCCGCCAACGCCTGGCATATCGAGATCGACAAGCACACAGTCGTAGCTGGTCCGCTCGAGTGCCGCCAGCGCCGTGCGTCCGTCAGGACAGACGGTCGCCTCGTGGCCGAGTCGCGGGAGCTCGATCCGCATGAGCTCCTGGATCGATGCCTCGTCGTCCGCAAAGAGGATTCGCATGGGACGGGAATGTGGCTTCACTGAGGGTGCCTCCAAGCTTGCAGTATCATTAGGCGGCACGACCCATATCGCGGGCCGGCGGTGGCTCTGCCGCGAGCGTGCCGATCTGCGCCAGTGGGAACGTGACGCGAAAGATCGACCCCTTGCCAGGGCCTTCACTGGCCACGTCGATATGACCGCCATGATCCGTGACGATCCGATGCACGATCGACAGACCGAGACCAGTGCCCTGCCCTGCCTTCCGACGTGTGAAAAAGGGTTCAAAAAGATGTTCGAGCACTTCAGGGGTCATCCCGCAGCCGTCATCGGCGACGGTGAGCACACCCTCTCCACCACTGCGGCGGGCCGCGACTCGAACGCCGCCTTGCTCCTCGATCGAATCGAACGCGTTCACCAGGAGGTTGAGCACGACCTGCTTGATCTCCTGCGGATTGACCATGACGAGAACGTCCTGGCCTTCCTCGATCGCGATGGACTTCCCCGCAAAACGCCCCACGTGGCGGAGCATGTCGGCCACGTCGGTCACGAGCGCCAGAAGCGCCGTCGCCTGTCGCTTCACCTCCCCGAGCCGTGAGAAGTCGAGGAGCTTTTCAGTGATGCCCTTGCACCGGAAGGCCTCGTTCTGGATGAGCGACAGGTAGCGGCGGGCCACCTGTGCATCTGCCTCGTTCGGTGCGAGCGCATCGAGACGGCTTTCGAGCGATTCGGCGCACATCGCGATTGATGCGAGCGGATTGTTGATCTCATGGGCAACACCCGCGGCCAAGAAGCCGACGCTCGCCAACTGTTCACTCCGAATGACTTCCCTTGTGCGAAGCTGCACCTGCCCATCAAGGTCATCGCGAATCTCGCGAAACCGCTCGGTCATATCATTCAGCGCGTCAGCCAGTTCGGCCATTTCATCGCGGGTATCGAGGCGGATGCGATAGTCGAAGTCACCGGAAGCAACACGACGGGAGCCGTGGCCCAAAAGCTTGAGCGGCTTGAACACCCAGCGGTACGTGACCATGCCGAGGGCTGTCAGCACCGCACCGGCAGCCAGGGCAGCAGCCCATGTCACGACGATCAGCGTGCGATAGCGGCCCCGCACCTCGTGTGACAAGTCATGAAGCCGCTGCTGAAGAAAGGTCGGCAGTTCCCCGCTGAGCGTTGCGAGCCGATCGAGGTGTGGTGCCGCGGCGAACAAGACCGCGCGGCCTGGAACGGCGGGAGGGAAACCAGGGGGACCGACGGCAGCATCGGGATCAGCAGCAATCACCTCGATCGCTGCGAGACACTCGGCAATCTGCCTGGCGGTGTCCCGTTCCCGTGAGCGATCGGCGAAGGGCATTGATTCGAGCTCTCCAGCCTCGAGTTCCAGGCAGTACGCCGTTAGCGCGTCGGCCGTCGCCCGGACGCCTGCAACGAAATCATCGTGTGCTACGTCCGTGGCCATCGCCCGCGCGTGCGAAAGCCGAAGTGAGGCGACCCGGTCATCGAGCGCCGCTGCGAGAGGCAACTCGGCCGCACGGCTGGAGAGCGTCCGCACCAGATGCCGGTACGAGTAGACGCCCAGAAAGCTACTCGTCGATAGCGCCGCCACCATCACGCCGACCATGAGGCCGCCGAGGAGCAGCTTGTCGCGAATGGGCCGTCGCTTGGCCATTGGCTATTTCTTCAGTGAGCTACGGGGGCGTCGGCGGACCGGGAGGGAACGTGGGGCGGGAGGGTAGCAGCCCCGGCTCTGGCAAAAAAGCCAGGAATCACCCGGTTTTGCGGCCCCTACACGAGCCCCCAGCGCTTTCGCAGATACCACTCGGTGATCAGGAGCGCCGCCATGACCAGCAAGGCCGGAGGGGAATTCCAAGGCCCAAAGGTCCACTGCTCGCGGCTTTCATACACGGCCGGTCGGGCGGCCAGTTCTTCGAAAATGCTTGGGATCTCCTCGGGCAGTCGCACACCGCCCGGTGTCGTCTCCGCGAGCTGCCGCATGAGCAGCGGATTGGCACGGGGGTTCGCCAGCTCGAGATCTTGCCGAAACACCGTGAACCGGGCAGATCGCTCCCGAGGCTCAGAATCCCCTGGCAGACGAGCCCGGATGACGAGTTTCCAGTCGCCAGGCTCGACACACTCCGAAACCGTCCCCGAGAAGGCTTCCCCCACTGACATCGCACGGACAGGTCTTGACTGCCCCGACGGCGACACGACCACCGCCTCGATCACCGCGTCGGTGCGAGCCTCGCCGTCGCTGCCCGTGATCCCGGTATCGAATTCGAGCGGCGCTCCGGGGGCGAGCCGCCGCTGGGCCAGCCGTAACCAGACTGACTCGGCTTCGGAGTCATCTTTTCGCGCCAACCATAAAACAAGTTGCCGCCAAAACCGTCGATGCTCGTCGCCTGCGCCTTGCATTACCCATCGCCACGTGGAGTCGGCGGCAAACGCCAGCACTCGCCCCACCCCGAACTCTCGGGCCACGAGTAGCGGGGCCCCCTGGGGAGTGACAGCGAGCGGCTTCGCCGTGGGTACGAGTGGCCCGAGTCTGTTGGCACCGGTAAGAGGCGGCAGATTCTCCCAGGCGGCCTTCGTGTCAGTGTCGCCCTTTCCCAGCCGAAGGATCGCGACGCCTCCAAACCGCTGATCGGGGAGCATTGTCAACGGCCCTTGAAGATGGAGACCCGGTCGCACCGGCTCGTCGAAGGGCTGACGTCCAAGCCGGTCCGGCTCGATCGGCATCAACCGGCCGAGCGCCGAACTGGCCCAGCCTCCGGCCTCGAACGCATGAAAACCACCCAGAAAACCGATGCCGGTACCAGCCTGAACCTTCGCCAGGATCGTCAAAAGATCGTCCTGCCTCAGCGCCGAGGAGTCGAGGTCGCCGATCAGGATCACGTTGTAGTCGGCGTTCAACTGCCGGGAGAGATTGACCGGCCATGCGTCGCGGCGACTTGAATCGATCCATCGAAAATCGACGTGAATGTCTGGACTCGCGGCTAATGTCCGTCTCAGGAACCGCTGCTCGACTCGCAGCGCTCCTTCGAGGTAGAGCACCCGAAGGCCACCGTCGATAACGTTGACAAACGTCGAAAGCTCGTTGTTCGTGAGGACGACTTCGCCATCCTGAGGCTCGACCCGGAGCGTGAGCTTTCGTTCGCCGAGGCCTCGGGGCGTCCACTCGAGCCGAATCGGTTGTTCGCCGACCTCGCCGGCTGTGTTCACCGTCGTGCGTGTTACCTCCGCGAGCCTGCCATCGTCATCCTCAGCAAGAAGGACGACTGCTGCCGGCTGCCCGGCAAGCCCTTCGAGCCGCACGCGGCCGGCAACCTCGAGCATGTTCTCGACATAGACCGTTTCATCGACCGATAAATTCACGACCGCGGCATCCCTCCCTTGGCCGCCTCCTCGCTGCTGCCCAAATGTGACACTCCAAAGGGGCACCCCGAGCTCGGCGAGACCGCGAGCGGCGGCCTGCGGCGGACCATCGCGTGGGGGATACGCGTGCTGGGCACCATCACTCAAGACCATGACGCCAGCGATCTGGCGACCGGCGGTGCTGCGGAGAGCCTCCTCGAGGGCCGCGCCAATAGCCGTCTCGCCCGAGGTTTCTCGGGCGGTCCATTCGCCCAGCGGAAACGGGTCGGAGGCGGTCGCTGCCAGCGGGGACACCTCGCGATCGAACGTCCACGCCGCGATCTCGAAACCGCCTTGATCGACGAGTCGCCGCGCCGCAGGGACCGCGTTGGCAAGCGTTGTGGCCATCTCTTCCCAACGGCTTTGCCCCGCAGCCCCATCAGCGACCGTCATGCTCTCGGAAGCATCCGCGAGGAGAAGGAGCGCCCCCTGCTGCCTCGCCTTACGGCTGGAAACAAGGGTCGGCCTGGTCATGCAGGCCACGACCGCGAGAAAGGCTGCGAGTCGCAGGCCAATCAGCACGAAACGGCGTCGGCCGTCAATGCGACTGCGGTCTGGTGGAAACATTACCAGCACCGCCGCCAACGCAATGGCCACCACCGCTACAAAAGCCCAGGAACCGATCGGTTCAAAGGCAACGACGAGCTCCTCGAGCCATGTCTCGTCGCTCATGAACGGACCCCAGCAAGCGGTGGAGGCTCCTGCCTCGGAATGCCGGCACTCTTGTCAGACGAGATCCCCGACGTGGTGCCTTCCAGCAACCAATCGGCCTCGTCGGCATTCGACTCGGCAAAGACCGTCGCCGCGTCCGCTGACGGCTCGACACCCGTGCGGGGCGAATAAAACCGGTTCGCGACAATCCAGTCGGCGGCCATCGCGAGTGCTGCCAAGACAATCGCCCATCCAAACAGTTCCGACCCGATCCGCTCGAGGTTCACGTCGCGAACGAGGTCTTCTTCCGTGCGTACCAAGCGATGCCCAGGCCCGAGTACTTCGGAAAGCTGCTCGACGGAAAGACGTCGAAAGTCTGTCGCCGATGGATCAAGGACAACGCTGAATCCATCAGCAACACCGCCAACCGCCCCGCCTGCCCGCACGGTGTAGTTGCCCGGTTCAAGCGTGGCCGTGATCGTCGCCGTGCCCCGGGCGCGGTCGATCGCCACTGGAAAATCCTCACCCGCAGGCGTGTGGACGATCGCCGTGGGGAGGTCACGCCGGCCCAGCGGGAGGACCACAGGCTTGCCCGCCACCACGTTTCGCTCCGCTGCCGTGTCGATCGTATGAAGCACGATCTCATTGGCGAGGATGAGAAACGGCCAGGGCTCGAAGCCGGTTGCCAGGACATTCCAGGCATCGGGATCACCTGCAAAAAAACCGACAGGCGTGGTCACGACGAGAACTCGCCCCTGCCCCACGCGGTGCTCGAGGATCGCGGGCATGCCGTTGCGATACGTCGCCACGACAGTCGCGGCATGATCCTCAACCCCGGACCGAGGCTCTCCCGGAGTAAATTCCCAGTGCCGAAACACTGGAAAATCCTGCCAGGGAACCGCGTCGCCGACTCGTCTGAACGCAGCAAGCACCGGATGGTCAAGCGAACCGGGGGCAAGGTAATTGTCGGCATCTGGACTTCGCCAAACGCGGACAAGATCTCCTCCAAAGAGCCGTCGCGAGGCCGCTGAATTGAATGCGGCCGCACTTCGTGCTGCCGGTCCGAGCCACACCGCGAGACCGTGCCCCTCGGCCACCCAGTTGGCCATTGCCTCGGCATCACGCTCCGAGAGTGGCGGCGGATCGAGGAGCACAATCCCGGCTGCTTTCTGCCAGTCAGTCGCGTTGAGTGCGGCGATGTTCACCGGTTCTGGTGCGAACCGTGCCGTTCCGGCCTTCCGCAACGTTGCCGGCGCCAGCGCCTCGGTCATCAAGCGGGCCGTTTTCGTTGCTGGCTTTACTGCAGCAACGATCACCCGCGATGGTGAGCCCACCTCCACCGTGAAGCTGGCGTTGTCGTCGGCGGCAAGGTCGTCGCTGCCATCGAGAATGACCCGCCCCTGATGAATGCCCGGCGGCAGGCCGCCGATTTCAAAACGGGCTACCTCCGGCCGCCCTTCTCCTGGCGAAACCGCCTTCGCTGCACGCCGAACATATCGCCCATCCGCGGTGACCATCTCCACGGCCGCCTGCCGAGTGGCCTCGGGCCCGACCCTGCTGATCCGTGCCGTCACCGCCAAGGGCGTTCCGGTCGCGATCCGCTCGCCCGAGAGGTCAAGTGATTCGATCGCAAAGTTTCGTGGTGCCTTCGCAGCGATGTCACAGTAGAGCGTCGTGAGACTGCCTTCCTCCGGTGGCTTGTCGCGCTCCCGTTCGCCGGTCTGACTCCACGCGCCTTGCGAGCAATCGGTAAACACATACAGCTCTCGTCGCTGGAGATCCGCGGCCTCGAGAAGACGACGTGCCGCCGCGATCACACCAGGCAAAGAGACACTGTGTGACGCGGTCGATAGCCGATCGACCCGTGCCTCGGCCGCCGCCGCCTGGGCAAACGCGGCGGGTGTTCCAGCGGTGTCGAACACGGCCACCTGACTCCCGCTCGGGAGCTTGCTGAACAACACCTTCGCCATCACAGCCGCCCGTTCGAGACGCGTCTGGTTGCCTTCACGCAACGCCAGTCGCGGAGCCGTATCGAATACGAAGGCTGCGGCCACCGGCCCCTCGGATTCAGGCAGCCAGCCAGCTCCCCGGAGCACGGGTCTTGCGAGGGACATTGCCAGGAGTACAAGGGCCGCGATTCGCAGAAGGAGGAGGAGGAGATGATTCACCCGCAGCCGACGACGGTTGGCCACGGCCCGCTGCTGGAGAAACCGCAGCGCCGGAAAGGAATGCAGCACCGGTTTTCGCCGCATGATGAGGTGGAGAATGATCGGCGCAGCCGCCAGCGCGGCTCCCCACAACAGCAACGGCAAGAGAAAAGAGATGCCCATGATTCAAAAACGTGTTTTGCGGTTGTGAAGGTATTCCATGAGCGCCTTGTCAAACTGCATGCTCGTGTCGAGCGGCACGTAGTCGATGCCCGCCCGAAAACACCAGGCACGGTAATCCTCGCGAAACTCTTCAACGGCCTTCACGTACGCGGTACGAGCCGCGTCAGCATCGATCACGAGCTTGGTGTTTGTCTCCGGATCGTCGAGCTCCACCATTCCCTCGAATGGAAATCGCACCTCCGCCTCGTCGAGGATGTGAAAGAGAATCACGTCATGTCCGCCATGCCGCAGCCGCATGAGTGCATTCTGGATCGGGGGAGGATCGGCGAGGAGGTCGCTGAAGATCATCACGAGCGAGCGGTGGCGGAGCATCGCCGCGACCTGCACGAGGCTGTGGGCGATGTCGGTTTTTCCCGACGGCTTGATCTTTGAGAGGACGGAAAGCACCTGCGGAATCTGCGATCGCCGTGAACGGGCTGGCAGTGATGCAACGACTTTCTCATCAAAAACCATCAGGCCGCACGGGTCCTGCTGGTGAACCATCAACCAGCA
Source organism: Pirellulales bacterium (assembly GCA_041744595.1). Taxonomy (GTDB): domain Bacteria; phylum Planctomycetota; class Planctomycetia; order Pirellulales; family UBA1268; genus QWPN01. Next base: position 9,062 of record JBGTKO010000183.1, on the reverse strand, counting down.
GAGCGCCGCCGCGAGCGAGATCGAGTAGTCGAGCTTTGTGAGCTCCTGGCTGTGCGTGTAGGCCATTGAGCCGCTTGCATCGACCACCAGATAACCGGTGATATTGGTCTCGGCCTCGAACTTCTTGACGTAGTGCTTGTCGGTCTTGGCGTAGACAAGCCAGTCGATGTCCTTGGGATCATCGCCCGCCGCGTAGCGGCGATGCTCACTGAACTCGACCGAAAATCCCTGATACGGGCTCGCGTGGAGTCCTTGGAGAAAACCTTTGACGATGAACTGCGCGCGGAGGTCGAGCCTGGCGATCTGCCTGACCACCTCCGGCTTCAGGTATTCCTCGACCGCGCGGACCATCACCGGCAGCACCTCGACGGCGACCGTCCCGCCGGCTTGCGGGAGCCACCGTTCATTTCACGAACTTGGGGATCTCCGGCTCGGGGGTTTCTTTGACGAGTCGCTCGATGATCGACTCGCTCGTGAGCCCCTCGGCCTGTGCCTGGAAGTTCGTGGCGATCCTGTGCCGCAGGACCGGCACCGCAATCCGGCGGATGTCGCCGAGCGAGACGCTGAACCTGCCGTCCATCGCGGCCATCGCCTTGCCCCCCTGGATCAGAAACTGCCCGGCGCGGGGCCCGGCGCCCCAGTCGACCAGTTGGGCCACATACGGCGGCGCCTGCGGATCCTTGGGCCGTGTCGATCGCACGAGCCTGGCCACGTACTTCACGATGTATTCGCTGACGGCGACGCTCCCGACCACCTTTTGGATGTTGATGATCGCGCGGCCGGAGAGCACCTTACGGACCTCGGGTTTCTCCGACTTCGTCGTCGCCATAAGGATCTGTTCCTCTTCGGCGGCCGTTGGATAACCCACTTTGATGTTGAACATGAAGCGGTCGAGCTGAGCTTCTGGAAGCGGGTAGGTGCCTTCTTGCTCGATCGGATTCTGTGTGGCGATCGTGAAAAACGGATCGGGGAGTTTGTAGGTCTGTTGTCCGACCGACACCTCCCGCTCCTGCATTGCCTGGAGGAGCGCGGCCTGGGTTTTCGGTGGCGTGCGATTGATCTCGTCGGCAAGGAGGATGTTCGTGAAGATCGGACCCTCGACAAACCGGAAGACCCGTCGCCCCTGCTCGTCATCGAGCACGTTCGTGCCGGTGATGTCGGAGGGCATGAGGTCGGGGGTAAACTGCACCCGCTTGAAGCCCACGTCGAGGATTCGGGCGAGCGTCGAGACCATGAGCGTCTTGGCGAGCCCCGGCACACCCTCCAGGAGGCAGTGCCCACGCGTGAAAATGGCAGCAAAGAGCTGCTCGATCACGTCGGCCTGTCCGATGATCACCTTTTGGAGTTCATCCTGCATGAGCCGCCGATGCTGGGCGAACTCCTGGAGGATGTCATCGAGCGTCTTGGGGCGGGATACGGTGGACACGCCTCGTGATCCTGAGGGAAGCAAGGAACGACCTCTCGGTCGGCGAGCCCTTTAGTATCGGGCCTTGGCCACCTCCCGGCAAACCCACTGCCCTGCCATGCGGGCACCACCTGCTACGATGCATCAGTTCGCTGTGTGCGGGAGTTTAACCATGATGCGATTAGGAATTGTTCTGCGGGGCTCCTTCGCGCGGGGGCTTGCCATTGCCTCCCTGGTGTTGATCGCATCCCCAACGGCGGCTGCCGAGAAGCTCGGCCCAGGCGAGATTCAGCGTACGGTCGAGAAAGCCCGCGACTTTCTTGTTCGGCAGCAGAAGGGGGATGGCTGGTGGGAGGCCATGAACTCCGCTGACAAGCGGGTCGGGGCCACAGGACTCGTACTCTTGGCGCTTGGCAACGCTGGCCTCGCAGCCGATGATCCCACTGTGAGCCGGGGCCTCGCCTGGCTTCGGACGCAGGAGCCTGACGACACCTACGCCGTCTCGCTCCAAACAATGGCGCTCGCGATGCTCGCGCCAGAGGCCGACGCGGCGATCCTCGCGAGGAATGTCCGATGGCTCGAGGATGCTCAAGTGAAAGGGGGACCGGGCGCCGGCTCGTGGTCCTATAAGCAAGCCCCTGGGGCCACCATGGGCGACAACTCCAACTCGCAGTTCGCTCTGCTCGCGCTTCATGAAGCGGCCCGCGTTGGCATTCCCGTTCGTGACGACACCTGGGTTCGCTCGCAGCAATACTGGGTGAGCTGCGCCGGCGCGGATGGATCATGGGGCTATTCAGGTAAATCTCCCGGCACAGGCAGCATGACCTGCGCCGGCATCACGAGCATCTGGATCACTGCCGAGAACATCGGCATCCCCGACGCCCAAGCCCGGAACGGAAGTGTTTCATGCTGTGGTGGTGGCCGGTCGCCCGACGTGCTCGAACGTGGACTGGCCTGGCTCGGTCGACGGTTCAGCGTCACGCAGAATCCCGGCACCGGCGGCGACACCTGGCTCTACTACTACCTCTACGGCCTCGAGCGGGTGGGGCGGTTCACCGCTCGGCGGTACATCGGCGAGCATGATTGGTACCGCGCGGGCGCGGAGATGTTCATCAATGCTCAGGACCGCCTGAGCGGCCAGTTCGTGGCACGTCGCATCGAGGACGCCACTGTAGCCACGAGTTTCGCGCTCTTGTTCCTTGCCAAGGGCCGCCGCCCGGTTCTCGTGGCCAAGAGCCGTCATGGCCCGGACCCCGACTGGAATCGCCACGGTCACGACATCGCCCACCTCGTGGAGTATGTCGAGGGGCGATGGAAGAAGGACTACCCAGCGGGACTCTCGTGGCATGTGCTCGACACGCCCGCGGCTGCCCATGAGGATCTCATGCAAGCGCCGGTGCTCTGGCTCTCTGGCAAGGACCTCTTTGACCTCGGGCCCGATGCTGGTCGTCGCCTCCGGGCGTATCTCGACGAGGGAGGTTTCATCTTTGCCGAGGCCTGCTGCCCACGGAGCCAGGAGTTTGACAGGCGGTTCCGCCAACTCATCGGTGAAATTTTCCCGGAGCCTGAATACCGGCTGAACCTCCTGCCACCCGAGCACCCTGCCTGGAACGCCGAAGAGATCGTGCCGCCGGAGCTCCAGCGACCACTGCTCGGCATCGACTACGGCTGCCGCACGAGCGTCATTTACGCACCGCCCACCGATGGTGAGGGCAAGGGGGGCATGCCAAGTCTTTCGTGCCTGTGGGAATTGGGTGGCCCTGCGAGGAAGCGGCTTCCGCCTGCCGTCGGCCGCGAGGTCGAGGCGGCTCTCGCAATCGGCGCCAATGTTTTGGCCTACGCAACCGACCGTGAACTCAAGCGGAAGGATGAACTTTTTGATGTGGCGCTTCCCGCCGCCGCAGGGGCCCGAGAGCTGCCACGAGGCCAGCTTGCGATCGGGAAGCTTCGGCACGGCGGCCAGTGTGACGCAGCTCCTGCGGCTTTGGCCAACATTCTCAGGGCCGCTGCTCGCGAGGCCGGCGTCCGCGTTGATGACGCCCCCGCGCTGATCGACCCCTCCGATGAGGCGCTCTTCGATTACCACATGGTCTTCATGCACGGCCGACAGGCTTTTTCCTTTGACGCACCGAGACGGAAGCGACTCGGAGAGTTCCTTGACCGGGGCGGCATGCTGCTGGTCGACTCTGTCTGTGCGTCGCCCGCGTTCACCGCTGCCTTCCGCAAGGAAATCACCGAAGTGTTGCCAGGGAAACCGCTGGAGGAGATTCCGCCTGACGCCCCGCTTCTCACGGCGACCGAGTACGGTGGCTATGACATCCGTAGTGTCACTCTCCGGGAACCCGCCGAAAGCGATGGGCCGCGAGGGCTTCGCAAGCGGCAGACCGCTCCTCGCCTCGAAGGCGTGAAGCTTGGCGATCGCTGGGCCGTGATTTTTTCACCGTATGACCTTTCATGCGCGCTCGAGAAGCAAAGCTCGATGGAGTGCCCCGGCTACGCGAAAGACGATGCTGAAAAGATCGCATTGAACATCCTCCTGTACTCACTCAATCAGTAACGCGACCGGTCGTCACTCGACGGCGAGAAGGTCGCGGAATGATTTTCACGGAGCCCACATCGCCAACAGGATGGTCGGGGCGATTCAGACAACGAACGGAGGATCAAAAAATCCTCGCGAAAACATTCGGAATAGGTGCGTCGTTTCCCATGGAGCCGACAGCAGACTGTCCGGGAGTTATCCTTGCCCATTCGCGGCTCGGCATCTGGCCAGCCCCACCCATTCTGCCACCATTGCTTGACCATGTCCTACCCATTCGGCCGTTTGATGGTTCCCCAGCCCAGGAGGAATGCCATCCTGACCTCGCTTTTGGCCTCGCTTTTGGTTGCTGCTGGATGCGCTCCCCCGATTCAGGAACCCCAGCGAGAGACAGTCATCGACAGGCCGACCCTCTGCTCACGGATCGATGCCGCCCTCGAGACAGCCTGTAGCGGCCGTCGCCTCGACGCGTCAGTCCAAGGTGCGTGGCAGGCGGTCCACGGCATCCTCGCTTTCGGCAAGGACCTTCCCATCGCCCACGGAAGCGAAGTGTCGTCCGCCCTCGACTACTTGCTCGGCGGCGGCCCCATGGCGGGCTGGAACCTGCGGCCCGGCAACCCCGGCGTCATCGCCGTGCTCGAGGAGGGAAGCATCACCGGTCAAGGACACCCAGACCAATGGATCGGCTACCTCTCTCAGTGCGGCGTCGCCGAAGATCCATCGGGGTTGGCGGGGGGATTGCCGCTGGACACCCCCCTCATCGTCGCCGGCCGTCGATTCACGCTCGGTGATCTTCTCACTCAGGCAAAGCACGACATCCGCCCGGGACAGGAGGCTTCTTGGACCCTCATGGCCCTGGCCGCCTACCTCCCCCCCGATACTTCCTGGCAGTCCAGTGACGGCCGGAAATGGACGACTGAAGATGTCGTCCGGATGGAGGCGGAAAGTGAAATCGTCGGAGCCGCCTGCGGGGGTACCCACCGACTCTACGGATTGGGGGCTGCGGTGCTCGCCTACCGCCAAGCCCATGGCGAGCCAGACCCCGACAGCGGCTGGGCTCATGCGGAGGACGTACTCGATTACCACATCGATCTGGCCCGCCGTTTCCAGCAGGCTGATGGCAGTTTCTCGGTGAACTACTTCGAGCGGCCCTCCAGGTCACCCGACGTCTTTTCCACGCTCAGCGCCACGGGCCATGTCTTCGAGGTGCTCGCCTTGGTGCTTGACGGCGCGAGCCTTGCCGATCCCTGGGTGACTCGTGCCGCCGAGCGTTTGGTGACGCTCCTCGAACAGACAGCCGACATCGACGCCGAGTGCGGAGCCCTCTACCACGCGGCCCATGGCCTGGCGATCTACCGCCACCGAGTCTGCCCTCCGAAGAAGTCCACAACCGAGGAATCGGACGACCTCAGGCTTCCCTCCTCAACCGGCGGGTGATATGTTCTACATCAGGGGCGAGAACAGCGGTTCACCATGCTGAAAGTCCACGACCGTGCACGGGCTTTTCTTTTTCTTCATCAAGAAGTTTGCAGAGACCCGTGCGGCTGCCGCACCCGAGGACGCGTCGCGGGTTCTTCGTGAGCGAATCAAGCGGTCGGCAACCTTCCTCCCTGACGGAAGCTGCCCCGACGACGAGGCCATCGGGCTCCTCGAGGCCGTGAGTGACGCGGTCGGCGAGCCACTCGCACAAACGCATGCCAGGTTTGGCGAGTTCGTGGCCCCACACCTCATCCGCGTGGCGAGGCCACTCATCGATCCTTCGTGGCAAACTCTCGAGGTCGTAGGGCGTGCCGATGAATTGATTCGCTCGATGGTGCATGAGCAGAAGGCCTATGCGGAGCCCCCCATGCACGAGACCGTGCGGATCAGCGAGACCGAGCTCCACCTCGTCTACTACTCCCAGCGAAAGATGTGTGCCATTGCGGCCGGCATCATTCACGGCATGGCCACTCACTTCGGAGAAACAATCACGATCGAGGAATCGGCCTGCATGCGCCGCGGCGACCCCTTCTGTTCGTTCGTCATCCGGCGGCTCGGTTCCGACAGTCAGCCTTGGATCGACCTCGCGAACGAAACGATCACGGTGCCACGAGCTGCCCTCATCGATAATGGCGACCCTGGGCTCGCCAATGAGCCTCCAGAGGACGACATACCAGCGGAGATCGGCCCCTATCCCGTGGTGGGAATCATCGCCAGTGGCTCCATGGGGCGGGTCTACCTCGCCCGCGACGAACAACTCCGCCGTTCCGTGGCGGTCAAGGTCATGCGTGGTTCGGTCGCTCGCAATTCCGACGCCCGCCAGCGATTTCTCCGCGAAGGCCGGGCTGCTGCGGCCATCTCCCATCCTCACGTCATCACCGTCTATGGCGTTGGCGAGCACGAGGGGAGACCCTATATCGCCATGCAGCATCTCCGAGGTCTCCCGCTCTCTGCCTGCCGTCGGCCGGTCCCGATTCCGGAAGCCCTGCGAATCGGTCGAGAGGTTGCCTCGGGTCTCGCCGCCGCCCACGCGCAGGGGCTCATCCACCGCGACATCAAGCCACAAAACATCATACTCGAGGATCCTGGGCAACATGTACGGATCATCGACTTCGGTCTGGCCCGCGGAACAGATGGACAGTCACCCAAGGTAACGGCCGACGGGATTTTCGTGGGGACGCCTGCCTACATCTCCCCCGAACGGCTTGGGGACGGCCCGCTTGACTGCCGCACCGACATCTTTGGCCTGGGAGTCCTCCTTTACGAACTGATCTCTGGACAGCTTCCGTACGACGGTGACTCAATGCTCTCGATGCTGGCATCCATTGCCCGTGGGAACCCGGTTCCACTGTCCGAGTCCGCAGCCGAAACACCACCAGAGATCTGTGACTTCGTGATGCGGTTGATGGCCCACCTTCCAGACGACAGGCCGGCCGATGCCGGTGAGGTGCAGGCCGAACTGGCCGCGCTCGAACAGCGGCTCGGCGGCCTTGATAGCCAGCCTCGCTGGTCAAACTCGACGCCGTGAATCGAGCCGAGCCATGACGGCCAGCGCCAGGGCCTCGAGGTCACCGTGCCATTCGATCGTCAGCGCGGTTTCGGCAGCCATGTCCTTGAGTTGGGCCGTGCCGGTGGTGAACTCTTCGCCGCCGATCACGAGTGCGAATGGAATGCCTCGTTTGCTTGCGAGCTTGAGTTGCTGGCCAAGTTTTTTTGGCTCCGGAAAAAACTCGACGGCCATGCCATGGCGACGAAGCGTCGCCGCAATCCGCAGGTAATCTGCGAGCCGATTCCCGTCGAAGTGAGCGAGAAAGACCTCGGCAGGGGTCTCCGATCGCCCCTCTTGTCCCAACTCTTCGAGCCCGGCAAGGAGTCGGTCGATCCCGAGCGACGCGCCCACGCCCGGAAGCGGCTGCTTTGTGAAAAGCCCGGCGAGGTTGTCGTAGCGACCACCGGAGCAGATGCTACCAAGCGATGGCAGATCGTCGAGGAATGTTTCGAGGATGATACCGGTATAGTAGTCGAGGCCACGGGCGATCCCCGGATCGATCACGATGCGGTTCGCAGACACACCGGCAGCCGTGGCCCCGGCGATGACCCCGCGGAGGGCGGCTACGCCCGAAGCCCCCGGCCCGGTGTCGGCCACCATCGAGTCCAGCCGCGCGAGCACGTCCTCAGCCGTGGTGGTGCCGTCGCCTGCAAGCCCCGCCATTTCCAACAGCGTAGCGACCGCAGCGTCGGCCACGCCCTGACCTGCCAACTCGGCCATCACCGCCTCTGGCCCCGCCTTTCCAAGTTTGTCGAGGCTCCGAAGGACGCCGGCGGATTGGCCGGCGAGGCCGAGCGTGTCGAGCACCCCCGCAAGGACACGGCGGTCGTTCACGCGGATCGTAAACCGCTCAATGCCAATCGCCGCAAGCAGGTCATGCACAACGAGGACCATCTCCAGATCAGCCACGGGGCTTGTGGTGCCGATCGTGTCGAAGTCACACTGCATGAACTCACGGTACCGGCCCCGCTGGGTGTTTTCGCCCCGCCAGACCATGCCCATGTGGTAGCGCTTGAACGGCAGCCCCAATTCGTTCACATGCTGTGCTGCAAACCGGGCAAACGGGACCGTGAGGTCAAACCGCATCCCCACCTCGCGGCCACCGTGATCGGTAAATCGGTAGAGCTGCTTGTCGGTCTCCTCGCTTCCCTTCCCCGTGAGGATCTCGAGGTACTCGAGCGCCGGGGTGTCGATCGGCGCGAAACCATAGGATCGATAGACACGGCGCGCGGTATCGAGCACCCGCTCCCTCGCGAGTGCCTGGGCGGGAAGGTGGTCGCGAAAACCTTTGAGCGTGCGTGGCTGAATCATTTTCTGATGCTCGAGGGTTCGCTCGATGCTCCGCGACCCGAAGCATCATAGAGAGGATCTGGAACGCTCAGGTCAGGACAGGCAGGAGCGGCGGCTTCTTGCTTCGGATCGACTTCTTCCGGGTCTTCTTCTTGCGTCCGTCGCCAATCACCTTGCCCTCTGGCCCGAGCACGGCCTCCATGTACTCCTCGACCTGTTCGGGGGTCTCGAAATACTGGTCATAGACCCAGTCGTCTTCGTACTCGCACTCATCAGTCGTGTACTCACGACAAATCAGTGGCCGAGTCTCGTAGATTCCGCAGCGGTGATCCTCCTGCAAATGCTTGCACACGGTATGGACGCAGACATACCAGGCCCCCTCCTCGGTGAACACGGTCGCATGCTCGTGAAGGAGGAACCATCGGATGTACTCAAATTCCTCGAGGGTCGTCGGGGTCTCGAGCGGGAGGGCGAAGTAGCGGCAGCACTTGGCCGTGCAGTGCTCGCAGAGTGCTACGTCTTTTGCAAGGGTATCCCGCTTTGGTTTTGCGGGGAGAACTGGCAGCGGGATGTCGGCGAGGACCATAGGGTTTCTCCAGGTGTCGGGCCGCCAATATAGCCGGTCGCTGACGGATATACTGTCGCGATTGTCGCAGGTGACGTGCCGAAGGGAGTCTTGAATGCCGAAGCGGTGGCATGTTCGTCCACATGATGCTGCGGCGGTGGCGGCGCTCGAGCGATCGGCTGGGGTGTCGCCCATCGTGGCGGCGCTGCTGGCCGGCCGCGGCGTCACCGACCCGGCC
>JBGTKO010000182.1:0-1856 GCA_041744595.1 Pirellulales bacterium | reverse complement strand
GGGGGTCAGCACGGCGGCGCGGGCGTCTGTGGAGGCAGCGGCATCCAGGAGGAACATGAGCGCGCCGCCGGTCCGCCGAGCGTCGGGGATGCTCACGCCCTGCGAACGCATCATCGGCTCCACCAGCCGGCGCCGCTCCTCGAGCTCCGCAGCCCACGGGGCAAGGCGGGGGCCGTTTCGGCTGGCACGGCCAATAGACGGTGCAGCAATCGGGCCGGGCCGCATCAACGGCTCTTGCTGGTCTGACTCGGCATCATCGACGATCGTTTCATCAACGCCGGTATCGATATCGCCGATCACTTCGAGGGCGACCGGCGTCTGTTCGTGGATGCCTTTGAGGAGTCCGCGGCGGTCCACCTCCAGAATCACCGCTGCGAGGATCGCGCAGGGTTTTCCTGCTTTGCCCTCGGCCGTGGAGCAGCGGGTCTCGAGTGTCATGCCGCCGCGACGATGGGCGGCGAGCTCAAGGAACACCTCATAGTCTTCGTCGTCGCCATTAGCGACAACCGCCCGCACCTGGCCGACCCGCGGGCACGACACTTTTGCCGGGATGATCTCACGGGCGCGGGCGACGTCGGCCGGCGCGAACAGATGGAAAAGTCGCTTTTCGAGTGTCTTCATGAAGCCTGCGGTCGCGGAAGGGAAGCCTTCCATCTTACCCCGGCTTGGTCCTCCGGTGGAACCGCGAAGCCCCTTAGCCCTGCTTCACCGTGGCAATCAGTTCCAGAACATTCTCAACCGGGGTGCCAGGGAGAATCCCGTGGCCAAGATTGAAAATGTGACCTGGACGGCCGGCGGCCTGCGCCAGCACGTCGCGGGCTCGCTTTCGCACTGTGTCGCGATCGGCAAAGAGGACGACCGGGTCGAGGTTTCCCTGGACGGCTTTGTCAAAACCCACGGCCTCCCAGCCACGGTCGAGATCGATCCGCCAGTCGATGCCGATGACGCTGCCGCCTGCTTCGGCCAAGAGCGGCAAGAGCGCCGGGTTGCCTGACGCGAAGTGAATCACCGGCGCCCGCTTGGCCGCCTCGGCGATCGCGGCGCGTGAGTGTGGCAAGCAATACCGTCTGTAGTCGCTCGGGCTCAAGCACCCGACCCAGCTATCAAACACCTGCACGAGCTGCGCACCCGCATCGAGCTGGGCCACGAGGTAGCGACTCACTGCCCGTGCGATTTTGCCGCAGAGGTCGTGCCACGCCGATTCATGACGCATCATGAACGTCTTCGTGAGCGTCCAGGCTTTGCTCGTGCCCCCTTCGATGCAGTAGCCGGCGAGGGTAAACGGTGCCCCGGCAAATCCGATCACGGGGATTGCGTCGTCGAGGCCCGCGCGGGTGGCGACGACCGTATCCATCACGAAGGCGAGACGGTCGATGTCGGATAGCTCGCGGACCCGCGTCACATCGATTGCCTCGCGGACAGGATTGTGGATGACCGGTCCTTCACCTGCCGCAAACTCGAGGTCGAGGCCCATCGGTTCGAGGATTGGCAGAAGGTCACTGAAGATGATCGCTGCATCGACGCCGAGTCGCTGCACCGTCGCGAGCATCACCTCCGCGGACAGTTTTGGAGACTTGCAGAGCTCGAGGAAGCCCACCTTCTCACGGATCGCGCGGTACTCGGGGAGGTAGCGGCCTGCCTGCCGCATGAGCCACACCGGCGTCCGTTCCACCGGTTCGAGCCGGCAGGCACGCATGAGCAGTGATTGGCTGCGAGGGTCGGCCGGCACGATGGGGGCGAGGGGTGTCATGGGGCCGGTAGTATAGATATAGATTCCGATTCGCCGACGGATGAGTTTGTCTCCGTCCTGCGTGGCTCGGGGTCGCCCGTGTCATGTCGCCGGACGTTCGCTACGG
>JBGTKO010000181.1:0-6205 GCA_041744595.1 Pirellulales bacterium | reverse complement strand
AAGCCAGAAGTGACGGCCGCAGCCGGGTCCGCCGACGGTGCTGCAGCCGGCGCTCCAGTCGATGCTTGCTGGAGCGGCGCGTAGGGCCCAACTTGGGGAGCGACGGTCGATGAGGCGGCTGCGGCAGTCGCTGAAGGTGGCGGTGTCGAACCGTAGGTCACCGCTGGAGGTGGGGTGGCCGTCATTCTGGCCCCATCGGTGCGGGTTGCATCATTGAGGACGTAGCCATCGGGCGTGTTTGTCGTCGGGTATGGCTTGGCTGTCTCCGACGGCTTCGCGATTCCTTTGTCGAACGACGGTGCCGAGGCGAGTGATGAAGCGGGTGGCGAGCCACCGAGCCACGTTGGCCTCGCCATCCATGAGCTTGTTTGGCACCCGCTGGCCATGGCCACGAGAAGGATCGCGGGAACGACCAGGCCCAGTTGGGCAAGAACGTCCTTCCGCTTGCGCCGGAACATCACCATGCGACTGCCTCCACGCGAACCGAGTGAGCCACGGCACCTACCGCAGCCTCACTTGAAATAGGAATCGGCCGTGGGCCGCGTCAATTGCAAAGAAACAGGCCCGCGTTTTTTAACACGGGCCTGTCGGTCGAAGCGAGGAAAGCTAGGGGAGAGAGGGGATTACTTTTTGGCTGCGGCGAACCGCTTGCCGATCGCGTCCCAATCGATGACGTTGTAAAAGGCGGCGACGTAGTCAGCTCGGCGGTTCTGGTAGAGCAGGTAATACGCGTGCTCCCAGACGTCGATGCCGACCAGCGGCACATTGCCATGCATGATCGGGCTGTCCTGATTAGCGGTGCTTTCGATGAGCAGCTTCCCCTGAGGATCGAGCGACAGCCATGCCCAGCCGCTCCCAAACCGCTTCATCGCGGCGTCGCTGAACGCAGTCTGGAAGTTCTCGAAGCTACCGAAGACGCTCCGAACAGCTTCGCCGAGATGACCGGCGGGCTCGCCTCCCTTACCCTTGCCAAGCGACTCCCAGAACAGTGTGTGGTTGGCATGGCCGCCGCCGTTGTTGCGAACGGTCGTTCGGATCGCCTCGGGTACCTTCTCGAGGTCGGCGATGAGCGTGTCCACCGGGAGGGCCGCCAAGGCCGCGTGCCCCTCGAGGGCCTTGTTCACATTGGCCACATAGGCGGCGTGGTGCTTGTCGTGGTGGATCTCCATCGTGCGGGCGTCGATCGAGGGCTCCAGTGCGTCGAAGGCGTAGGGGAGGGGGGGAAGCGTGTAGGCCATGGTGGGATGACTCCTGATCGAAAGATGAAGGGACTTCGGTGGTGGGATCGTAGCCTGGCACGGGCCGACCGGCAAATGACCGCAGGGGCGGCCGACCCTGCGGCTCGCGCCGATTCTGGCGGCCGTGCTCGGCGAACCGAACCTGCGGAAGATAACCGCTCTCCCGTCCGCGGGGTGTTGGCTGAATCCTGTGGAGGCCTTGGGACGAAGTCACTATGGCAGGAACGAAATAGGACGCGCGGCAGCGCGGACACTCTCGACTTGCGCGGGATGACGGATCGTCTCGCACACCCCCGAATGGATTCGAGTCGGACCCATGGCCCTCGCCACATCCGCCCGCCGCGACCAGCGACGGCGTCTCGTGGCCTCGTGGAATCGTCCAACGTCCACTTCGGCCGTGCCGGACGACAGCCCGCCGACGCCCGAACGCGTGGCGGCGTATGACGCGGCCGCCCATCCGGAGCGTCACCCTGGGCTTGCCACGAGGCTGCCGACGACGCTCGGCGGATTGGTTTTGGCAGCTACCGTGATCCTCGTCGGCATGGGTGGGGCAATCGCGTTGGCGATCAGCGGGCCGCTGTTTGACCAGCAATTATTCGACCTGAGCGGTCGCTTCGCGGGCACGCTCGCCATCGTGAAACGGGCCATCGACCCTGCTCAGTCCATGCCGCTGCACACCTGGCTGGCGGTGCTCTCGCTGTTCGCGGCGGCCGCCGTTGCTGGCTCGGTCAAACTCATGCGGCGATTTCGTCGTGACGACTACAAGGGCCGTTTCCGCGCCTGGGGATGGCTGGCCACGATCTTCACACTGGCGGCGTGGTCAGCCGTGGTGCCGTTGGGGCCACTCGTCGCAACACTTGCCAGCGAATTGACTGGCGTCACCCTCGGGCCGGCGGGTATCGGCTGGTGGTACTCCTTTGCCGCTTGTGGCCTCTTGATCGTGATGCCGTGGGCGGTGCTCCCGCTGCGGGAAAGGACGGGCACGGCGATGTGGACCGTCCTTGCAATACTTGCCTGGTCCTTTGCGGCTGCCATGCCCTGGGCGCAGGGGTGGGTAGGGGGAGCCGAGCGAGGCGTGATCATTGCGTCAGCAGCTTGGGCTGGTGGCGCCGCGCTTTTGCTCGTGGCCATGCTGACGGCGGCCCGAGGCGTCATTCGTGAGGTGCGTGGCGATGTGGCTGCCGCACGATCGACCCCGGCTCGCCGGAAACAAAAACGTCAGGCTGACGATGCCAAGGTCTCCAAGGTCATGGTGGAAATTACCGACGAACAGACGGGTGCCGAAGAGTCCGTTTCCGAGCCCGAGGTCGAGAGCGATGACGCCGAAAGGGCCGACTTCACCGACGGCTCTGGTGGCGGGGAACGCCGCTTATCGAAGTCGGAACGGAAGCGGCTCAAAAAACTCGCGCGGATGAACGGCCAAGCGGCATAATGCGGCTCAAGTTGGACATGACTCAACTTCGCCGTCGCACGATGCGGCGGTTGCCGAATCTGGCAAACCTTGGCTTTGCCTTGTTCGGCCTTGGGTGAAAAAAGGCCATGGACGGCTTTTTTCCCGACAGCTAGGAGCCCACGCCGCATGACTGTACGTACCCGCTTTGCCCCGAGCCCCACTGGCTATCTTCATATTGGTGGGGTTCGGACGGCCCTGTTTAACTGGCTGTTCGCCAGGCAGCATGGGGGACAGTTCATCCTCCGGATTGATGACACCGACGTGGCCCGCAACGTCGATGAGGCGCTCGCGCCGATCCTCGCCGGCCTTCAGTGGCTCGGGATCGATTGGGATGAAGGACCAGGCGTCGGCGGGCCCCATGCACCGTATTTTCAATCGCAGCGGTCCGAAGCGTACAGGGCCGCGGCCGAGCAACTTCTCGCGTCGGGGCACGCCTACCGCGACTTCGCAACGCCAGAAGAACTCGACGAAGAACGCAAGGCTGCCCAGGCCGCCGGAAAAGCGTTTCTCTACAGCCGACGTTTTGCAGCTTTCGACGATGCCACGGCGGCGCGGTTCGAGGCCGAGGGCCGCAAGGGTGTCGTCCGCCTGAAGATGCCTCGCGAAGGGGCGCTCGTCATCGACGATGCGGTCCGGGGCCGCGTGGAGTTTGCGTGGGAACGCGAGCAGGACCACGTCATCCAGCGGGCTGACGGGTCGTGTCTCTATCACCTGGCGAGCGTCGTCGATGACCACGACCTCGGAATCACGCACGTAATCCGGGCCGAGGAGCACCTGTCCAACACGCCGCGGCAGGCTTTTATTGCTTTGAGTCTGGGTTACTCGCTACCCGCCTACGCCCACCTCCCGCTCGTTGCTGAGCCGGGCAGTCGCACCAAACTTTCCAAGCGAAAGCTTGCCCAGTACCTCAAGAACCAAGACTTCCGTCGGGTCATGGAGCACGGGCAGGCGATCGCATCGCGGATCGGTCTCGCCGCGGATGCCGACACGTTCAATCCCGTGATCGTCGACTTCTACCGGGCTGTGGGGTATCTCCCCTGGGCGATCGACAACTACCTCTCGCTGTTGGGCTGGTCGTTCGACGACAAGACCGAGTTCTTTTCCAGAGAGGAGCTGATCAAGAAGTTTTCGCTGGACCGGATCAACTCGTCGCCCGCGAGCTTTGATCCCAAGAAGCTGTGGGCAGTTCAGGATCATTATCAGTCGACGCTCTCGACTGATGAGAAGCTCGCCCTCATGCTGCCGTACCTCATGAAGGCGGGCCTCGTGGCTGACCCGCCCAACGAAGAACAGACGGCGACCGTGCGCCGAGTGATCGAGGCTTCTGGAGACCGGCTCAAGGTGGCGGGTGACATTCTCGCGTACGCCGACTTCTTCCTGGTCGATGAGCCCGAACTCGATCCCGAGGCCGTGACGAAGCGTCTGGCGAAGCCGGGGGTACGGCAGCACCTCGAGGCCTTTGCCGCGGCGCTCGAGTCGGTCGATCCGTTTGAGCTTGAGCCACTCGAGGGGGCGCTCAAGGCCGCGGCTGAGACGGCTGGATTAAAGGTTGGTGATCTCGTGCACCCAGTGCGTGTCGCGATCACGGGGCGGAGCGTGGGACCAGGCCTCTACGACTGCCTGGCGATCCTCGGCCGCGAGGCATCGCTCGCGAGAATCACCCGCGCGCTGCCCTTGTGCGGGTAGTGGACGCCGGTCTTGCCTACGCGAGGACCACCCACTGATCGTCCTATCCTTTTTTCTTGCGGCGGTAGGCCGCCATCAGAATCAGTCCCGTGGCGGAGGCGAACCCGAGGCTCGCGGGTTCGGGAACCACATAGACATGGATTGTGAGTATCTCGGCGACTCTCGCGGTGCCTGTGAAGGTAGGAAAGTCGTCGAAGTCGGCGAAATCTGAGTCGGTGAGGTCGGGGAAGTCGAGGGGGGGCGCGTAGATGGTACCGAAGGGGTACTGAGCTGACGCCCCTGCGGAGACCTCAAAGGTTTGGCCGAGCGTGAGCGATGGAACCTGGTCGAGAAAATCAACTAAAAAGGCCGGGACGACGGTGAGGTCGTTTTCGTCGTTTACCAGCAGCGGGACGTTGCCAGATCCGCCAGTGAGGCTGCTGACGATGGCGTTTTCGAGTTTGACGTAGAAGCAGGCAGGGGTGTGGACGTATTTGCCTTTCGCGTTGGACGGAACCTGTACCGTGACAAAGCCGAGGCTCTCAGGGTCGCCGATGGATTGGCGTGTGACGCCGCCGAATTCATCGACGAAGACGAAGTCGATCAATTCGCCGGGGGCGAGGGTGCGGTGAACTTCGATAAACTCGGTCAGTTCCTGGGCGAGTGCGAAATTGGCACACGTCACCGATAGCATAGACGCGACAAACAAATGGAATAGCTTCATGGTGCTCCTCCTTGGATGCGAGTACGGTACCACGAGTTCTCCAAACCTGCCTCGCCTTGCAGCAAACGGCGGTGGACGCCCGGTCGTGTGGCCCCTACATTCGCGGCTTCCGAATGATTGCCCACCGGAGTGCCCCATGCCGCTGCTTGTTGTTGGAAGCGTCGCCCTCGACTGCGTTGAGACCCCCACCGACCGTCGCGATGACGTCCTTGGTGGGTCTGCCGTCTTCTTTTCCTATGCGGCGAGTTTCTTCTCGCCGGTGCAGATGATTGGCACGGTGGGAGAAGACTGGCCGACGGGCCATACCCGCTTCCTCGAAGCCCGTGGCATCGACGTTTCCGGAATCGAGATGATTTCTGGCGGCAAGACGTTTCGTTGGCGGGGACGATATGCGCCCAACATGAATGACCGCGAGACGCTCGAGGTGCATCTCAATGTGTTCGGCGAGTTCAAACCGAAGCTCGGGGCTGCCCACCAGGCCGCCAAGTTCGTCTTTCTTGGCAACTCTTCTCCCGTCACACAGCTCTCCGTGCTCGATCAGGTGCATGGCGCGCAACTCACCGTGGCCGACACGATGGATCTCTGGATCAACATCCAGCGGGACGAGCTCGCCGAACTGCTCCGTCGCGTAGACGGGCTTGTTCTCAATGATGCCGAGGCTAAGCTCCTTGCCGAGGATGAGAACCTCGTGCGGGCTGGTCATGCCGTCCGGAAGATGGGGCCCAAGTTTGTCGTCATTAAGAAGGGGGAGCACGGGGCGATGTTCTTCAGTGAGCATGAGATGTACGTCATGCCCGCGTTCCCGACGCCGCAAGTGCTCGACCCCACGGGCGCCGGAGACAGTTTTGCTGGTGGCATGATGGGCCACCTTGCGTCCCTTGGCCGCTTCGACCCGCAGGCCCTCAAGGAAGCGCTCGCCTACGGCGTGATCACGGCAAGCTTCACCGTGGAAGACTTCAGCCTCGACCGGCTTGCTTCGATCAGTCGCCAGGATCTCGACCGCCGTCTGGCTGAATACCGCCAGATGCTGATGTTTTGAGTTCACGTCCTGCGGGGGCTCGGGGTTGCCCGTGCCATGTCGCCGATCGTGCTGCTGTCGCGCCGTCGCCGCCGTCCCGGCGTCGG
>JBGTKO010000180.1:0-3813 GCA_041744595.1 Pirellulales bacterium | reverse complement strand
CGGACGTTCGCTCCGGGCACCCAGGCGCCCCCGCTTCATAAATAAAAGCCCCCCGGCGCGAGCAGGGGGGACTGCGGGTGGGGCTCCTTCCCGCTTTGCAATTGCGAGCGGGCTCGCCCAACAACCCGCCGTCCCCACGCTTGCGCGAGGGGCTTGCATTTGACGCCACTCAGTCGTGCTCTCCATGCGAAAAGGATCGCGAAACGTCTCACGCCAGGGCTGACACCACCGACGCTATTCGAACAGTGACTTCTGCTCGGCCGTCGCTGAAGCTTTCCGTCGTGGCTTTGCCGGCGTTGCGGCTGCTTCCGTTTCGAGTATGAGCAGCAGGTCGCGGGCTCGTTCGATCACCTTCGTGGGTACCCCGGCAAGCCTCGCGACGTGGACGCCCCAGCTCTTGTCGGCGGCGCCGGCCACGACCTGATGGAGGAACACGAGCTCGTCGCGATGTTGCTTGACGAGCACCTGGGCATTGCCGACGCCAGGCAACCGGGAGAGTTCCGCGAGCTGGAGGTAGTGCGTCGCAAAGAGCGTTCGGCAGCCAACAGAAGATTGAAGATGCTCGACGACCGCCTGGGCAATCGCGAGGCCGTCAAACGTGCTCGTGCCGCGGCCCACCTCATCGAGGATGACGAGGCTCTCAGGCGTGGCGCGGTTGAGAATCCTTGCGGTTTGCGACATCTCCACGAGGAACGTGCTCGCGCCTCGGGCGAGATCATCACCCGCGCCGATCCTTGCGAAAAGTCGATCGACGATGCCGATGCGACACCGCTTGGCCGGCACAAAACTTCCTGCCTGAGCGAGCACGGCGACCAGTGCCGCTTGGCGAATGAACGTGCTCTTGCCACCCATGTTCGGCCCGGTGACGAGCAGAATCGCGGGGTTGTCACCGGCAGGTGGTGCCACGTCGGGTGGCCTCGCACCAAGCTGAAGATCGTTGGCCACGAGCGTGCCCGGCGGCAACAGCTCTTCGAGAACAGGGTGACGTCCTGCGTCGATGTCCAGTTCGCCGTCGGACGTGATCTCGGGTCGCACCCAACCGCGGCGGCGCGCCACCTCGGCAAACGCGACGAGGACGTCGAGGACGGCCAGGATGCTCGCGGCGCGGTCGAGCCGCGCTCGCTCGCTCGCGATCGCACTTCGAAGCTCGTCCAACAACATGATCTCGAGGCGGACAGCTTCTTCTTCGGCACCGAGCACCTGCCGCTGCCGTGCGTCGAGGTCAGGAGTGGTGTATCGCTCGGCGTTTTTGACCGTTTGTTTTCGGACGTATTCAGGCGGCACCTTCTCGGCATGCGACCGGCCCACCTCGAGGAAGAAGCCGAAGACGCGGTTGTAGCCCACCTTCAGCGAGGCAATGCCGGTTCGCTCGATCTCCTGCGCCTGGTACTGCGTGATCCAGGCCTTGCCACCGCTGGCAAGTTCGGCGAGCTCATCGAGGCGGGTATCGAAGCCAGGCTTGATGAAGCCACCGTCGCGGGCAAACACGGGGCAACACGTGCGAAGTGTGGCCGCGATCCGCGAGGTGATGTCGGCACATGGGTCGAGACCTTCGCGAAGCTCATCGACGAGCCCGCCGCGACCCTCGAGGAGCACGAGGATGTCAGGGAGCACCGCGGTCGCGGAACCGATTCGCTCGATGTCGCGAGGTCCGGCCCGGCCGGTGACAACACGGCCTGTGAGCCGCTCGAGGTCGCCGACGGAGGTGAGTTTCTCGGCCAGCCGCGATGCCAGCAAACCATCGCCCACAAATGTGGCGACTGCATTGAGTCGGTCGTCGATCGCGGCTCTGTCAACGAGCGGGCTGGTGAGCCATTCGCCGAGGAGCCGTGCGCCCATCGGAGTCTGCGTGTGGTCGAGCACGCCTGCGAGGGAACCATCGCGGCGTCCTGTCACCGTGCTTTTGACCAGTTCCAGACTGCGTCGCGAGGCCTCGTCAATCTCCATTCGCAGCCCAGGTCGCCAGGGTGCGAGCGAGTCAATGCGGGCTACCGCAGCCGGCTCGTTCTCTTCGAGATAGGCGATGATCCCGCCTGCCGCGGCGAGGCCGAGGGTGTCGTCGGTTGGCTCGAAGCCAAGCCCTTCGAGGCGGCGGCCGCCAAGGGCTCGGCCGAGTGCTGCTTCGACGGTCGCGGGCTCGAACCACCAGTCGGGCCGGCTCGTGACAACGCGACCGTTGCCCGCGGCCCGCACGAGATCATCGACATCGTGACGGTCCCGCTCGGCGCAGAGACACTCGGCGGGATCGAGTCTTTGAAGATGGTCTGCCACTTCATCGCTCGCGACCACGGCTGCCTCGAAACGGCCGGCGGCGACGTCGATCCAGGCGAGACCAACGGTGCCAGCGTGAATATCGCCACCGCGGCGTTCCGGAAAAATCGCCACGAGAAAATTGCGGCGGTCAGGATCGAGGAGCGACTCGTCGGCGGCGATGCCGGGCGTGACGATCCGCGTCACCTCGCGACGCAAAAGGCCTTTCGTCGTCTTGGGATCGTCGATCTGTTCGCAGATCGCGACGTGTCGCCCGGCGGCCACGAGCTTGGCAAGCTGGGGATCGAGCTGATGATGCGGGAAGCCCGCCATGGGCACCGCGTCGGGGCCCTTGTCACGGCTGGTGAGGGTGAGGTCGAGGAGCGTGGCAGCCTCGCGGGCATCGTCGCCAAAGAGCTCGTAGAAATCCCCCATCCTGAAGAGTACGATCGCGCCGGGGCAGCGGGCCTTCGCTGCCTCGAACTGCTGCATCATCGAACTCTTGGCGGCTGCCATGGGCGGAAATGTAGCAGGACTTGGCCGCCGCGACGGGAGGACGTACAAAAGGTCTTGTGTCGCAAGCGCGGGCTCCGATGAGAGGCCCCTGCGATGGGGATCTGTGAACCTGGTCAGGGCCTAACCGCAGCAGCCATAAGCAGTCGTCCCTTTGTGCGGTGGGCCTCTCATCGGATTCCGACGCGACACGGTATCCCGCAGCATGGCAAGTTCTGAGCAAACAGCGAGTCAGCCACAGCCCGGGGAGGCAGGTGGCTATCAGGTTGTCGCCCGCCGGTATCGGCCGCAGCTTTTTGCCGATCTTGTTGGCCAGGAGCATGTCGCTCGAGGGCTCTCCGGGGCCATCGAGAGTGGACGGATCGGCCATGCCTATCTCTTCACGGGGGCCCGCGGCGTCGGCAAAACGAGCGCCGCGAGAATTTACGCCAAGGCACTCAATTGCGAGGCGGGGCCGGCGGCCGAGCCCTGCAACGTGTGCGATGCCTGCATCGCCATCACCGCCGGCCAGGACATAGATGTCGTCGAGATCGACGCGGCGAGCAACCGACGGGTCGAAGAGGTTCGAGTGATTCTTCAGAACGTCGGAGTTCGTCCGGCCAGAGCACGGTTCAAGATTTATATCCTCGACGAAGTTCACATGCTTTCGGATCACGCCTTTAATTCGCTCCTGAAGGTGCTTGAAGAGCCGCCGGGACATGTGAAGTTCGTGTTCTGCACGACCGAGCCCGAGAAACTGCCGATCACCATTCTCTCGCGGTGCCAGCGTTTTGATTTCGTGACGGTGGAAGCACCGGCGATCGCACGACGGCTCGCGCAGATCGTGGAGGCCGAAGGCGCCGAGGTTTCGGCCGAAGCGCTCCACCTCATCGCCCGGCGTGCTGCCGGCAGCATGCGAGACAGCCAGTCGCTTCTCGAACAACTTCTCGGGTCATCAACCGGCCCGATCACGGTGGATGATGTTCATGCGGTGATTGGTACCGGCAGCGACGAGCGGATCGGCGAGCTGCTCGCGGCCATCGCCGCCCGGGACGGCGCTCGCGGGATTGC
>JBGTKO010000179.1:0-14033 GCA_041744595.1 Pirellulales bacterium | reverse complement strand
GCTCGAGCGGCAGCTCGTCGGCGGCCATGCCGCGGCGCTTGTCGCCCAGCTTGCCGCCGTCCACGGGGAGCCTGTGGGCGACACCCGCACGCTCGACGGCCTTCTCGGGGACCGTCGCAGGGCCGTTCTCGACGAAGGGCTTTCGGTGCTCGATCGCATCCAGATCGAGTATTTGCTCACGCATCCCCGGCTGTTTGTAGACCTGTTGGAGGCGGTGGCGATCGAAGGGGGGCCTTTCTGGGCTGAGAGGGCTCGCGACGTCTGGGATGCACAGGCTGGCGTTGAGAGGGCTCGGGTTGAGAGGGCTGATGCCGAGCAGGCTCGCGACGATGCGGTCATCCGCCCAGTCGCCGCCGGGAGACAACCCACTGGGATAGAACCAAGCTGGTTCATCGTCATCGCCTCGTGCCTGGCCACGGCGGCGGCGGTTCTCCTTGGATTCTTTGCCGTGTCTCCTCGCAGGCCTGATCTCCCTTCGGCTCCCGTGCAGGTGGCCTGGGGGTGGTCCAATACCGATGCGCTGCCGCAGTCGGCCTCGCGGGCGGAGTATCTCGAAGCCTTGGCCGTTGCCGCGGAGCAGTGGTTTCGGAAGCGGCCAGAGACGCCGCTTGGTGTTGCCGAGCGGATTGCCCAGCTTCGGCAGGGCTGTTCGGTGCTCCTGCTGGCAGGCCACGAACCGCTCGAGTCGGATGATCGGGAATGGTTACGCGAGCGATGCCGCGCGTGGGCTGCGAAGTTTGACGAGCAGTTGGCGACGCTCGAAGACGGTGCCGATCCGCTCGCGGTTCGCGGGGAGATCGATGCGACGGTCACGCGGCTCATCGACGCCCTTCGGGCTCGTGCGGGCGGCGCTGTGTTTCGTCTGCCAACGGGGCCGCAGCGCACCGTGAATCAAGTTTTAATTGCAAAGCACGGGAAGCGACGGTCGTAGGCATCTGGCCGCCTCCCACCCCATAACCATTTCCCAAAGCTGCGCCGGCAACCCGAGTCAGTGAGACACAGGGGTGCCGACATCCCCAAGTTGCTGGGCCACGCGTTGGAACAAACTCGCGCCGCGTCCATCCCGACCTTGTCTTTCCCACTCATCGCGGCTAATTGGTTGGCCCGCTGCTACAGAGGCCAGTCCAGCCCGCTTCAGCTCTGGGGCGAGTCTCCCAATTGTGACGCCCAACTCGGCGGCAATCTCTGAGATGCCAAGCATGTCTTTGGCGTAGCGGGACCAAATCGCCGTGATGGGTTCCCCGGATTCGTCGGGAAGGCGAAACGGCTGAGTACACTCGCGGTCTGCTCGCATGAATCGCTCGGTATCCTCGTCGAGGTCGCGCCGAAAGACGTTGGGCTCTGCGTACAGTCGGCGTACGATGTCGCGGGCCGCTGGAGGTAGGCCCTCTATGCCCGCCCGAATCGTATCGGCGGTGTTTTCATCCTTCATTCCAAACTCGTGGCACGACGCGCAAGAAATACCATTGATGATCTGTGCCTCTTTGCCCGTTCCGCTGCGATTGAAGACAACATCAATCGGCCCCACGGGGATCCGATTGCCAAGTCCATCTGCAAGCAGATAGCCCTGCATTCCGTTGGGGAGGTTGAAGATGATTTCGCCGCCGTCATGGACGAACGACTGTGCTCCCACACCCGAAAGAACGCCGTCGGGGCCGAGGGGATGGAGGGCAATGTCTGTGGCTGGTTTTTGCGAGTTGCCTTTGCGGAAGTCGTAGCTTTTCCAATACGCGCCGTAGCGTGTCTCGTGTCGTTCGAGAATCCTAGGACCGCTCGATACCCCACTCACTTTGTTGCCGCTGCGCCGGGCCGTAAACTCGCGTATATTTCGCGTTACGTCTATTCCCAGCGCCCGCTCGAGATCCCGCTCAGTCATACGTCGCTCCTGCACGACCGCCTCGTTGGCAAGTTTGACGGATACCAACTCTCTGTCCTGAAGTTCGGGAAGAACGAAGTCGTACAGCAGTTCGTGGTAGAGAGGCGGCTGCAGGGCGTTCACGACAAACCAGTCCCCGCGCAGCCAGGGAATTGCCGTGCCTATTTGCTCGTCGATGTCTCGCCACTTTTCACGGAGACGTTCATCGTCAGGAAAACTGTCGTGGGCAAGTCCGTACGGATAGGCCGAGGCCATCCGTCGCCAAAGGTTTGGCCGTCCCTCCTGATGATCCTCGTGCCATCCGAAATCCCGCAAGTCGATCGCCAAGACGACCTGCTCCGGATCAATCGACTGCGGAATGACGATCTTGCGTTTCCAGGAGAGGCTGTTGGCGGCCTTCGATATTGCAGCGCGGGCTGTCCTGAGGTCGGCTGGCGTCCGCTTGGGATTATTGTGCACGTTGCAAATAAGGAAGTAACGCTGGAACCGTCTGTCCCGAGGCTCGAGTCGTTCCAGATGGCCATGGACGTGATTGATGACGTAGTCGAATCCAATGAGTGACCGTGGGCCGTCGGCTGTCGGTAAGGTTGCGGGGCGGGCGGTTGAATCCGTCGGTCGCCCGCCAGGAGGCTTTGCCCCTGCGTCAATCCACCGGCGGATCAAATCAATCTCCTCTTCTGGCAGCGGATCAGCATCCTTCGGCATTCTTGTTTCTGGGTTCTTGTCGATCATTTTGGCAATGATTCGCGAGCTGGCGGCGTTGCCCGGAACCACCCTTTTGAGGTCGACCAGTTGGGCGAGGGTGGGCTCGATAAACTGCTTCTCGTCCCCGTCTGGGCCGTGGCAGTCTCCGCATGAAGCAACGAGCAGATCACTTGCTCGCTGGGAAAGATCGTCCTGGCCGAGAGAGGCGTTGGCGACGGCGAGTGTCGCGAAAGTGACGATCGTGGTGACCCGCATAGACCCTCCTCTTAGAACTCATTTTGGCACTGCGAACCAGTGTGATTCAGGGAGAACCACAGGATTTCGCTCGACCTCAACATAAGGGATGCCCCTTATCTACCGTCCACTGCTGACGTTCGGATCGCGGTAGCGAATTGAAATCACACCGAGTGGGCGGCCGGGCGTGAGCTTGCTTGGGTCGCCTTCCGGAACCGAGACGTGACCGACGCCAGCGATGTACAAGTCCTTTACCGTTTTGCTGACAGTGAACGTCCTTTCCCCAGGCACTTTGTAGTTCACCTCTGCTTCGCCTCCCCCTTCTCGCGGAATAATTCGTGTGATGTGAGCAAATAGTTCCGGGGGTGGTGGTGGCAGTACGGCTTCGCTGAACACAACGGAGATCGCCCCGAGGGGAGTCCGGCTGAAGCCGGCCGCCTTTCTTTTGCTCTCCTCGAATTTCGATGCTGCGAACTGATCTTGGACGCCCTTTCTTGTGTACCAGCCCTTGAGGACGAGGCGATTGGACGCACCGCCACGCTTGCCAAATATCCAACTGTCACCGTGCTTCGACTTTTCTTCGCTGAAGTGAAACGTATTCAGTCCATCGACCATTACGGTAGCCGCAATTGGGATGCCGGCGCGATTTATGGCCTCGATATCGAAGCGTTCGCCGCGTTGGAACTCAACGAAGGGGTAGCCTTCAGTGGTCTTCGTCAATGGCTTGGGATTGCCTTGTGCATCAAGAATCCGTAGGCCAAATTGGCCGTCACGGACAATCCGAGCCTCGTTGCCCCCGACGATCACTCCCTTTGCGGCAGTGAAATCATCGTCTTTGATCACGAACCCGGTCGTTGAACCCGTGCCGCCGAAGCCGACGAGGACAGCGCTGGGACTGTCGAAATCGGTGCTGATTCCCGTCACTCCATCTCGGGATAGGTCGAGAGGTACGCGTCGCTTGAGTCGGCCATCTTTCCCAAGCACCGTGTTGTCGTCCACATGATTTTGATCGGTTTGGGGAAGAAGATACTCCCCATCAATCCCAGGAAGCGGATCACCATTCGCGGTAAGGAGTTCAAAACGAATTCGAAGTTTGATTGCGCCATCGCTGAACTCGCCCAGAACTCGCGGCCGACTCACCCGTGCCCGGACACCAATCGCGCCACCCTCGTTTTTTACTGTCTTTCCAGCGCGCTCGAATTCTTCGCGAAGCAGGCTGTCCACGCCGCCCGCAATCGTCGATTGGGTGGTCGAGTTATCCTCGACTCCAAGGAGCGTTATGCTTTCCTTCTGCTCTTGATCCATGACGGCGACGATTTGACGGGCCGCTTCGCGAATCCCGGATTCGAGTGGGTCACCGCCGCCAAGGCCAGTGGATTGCCAGCCAAAACCGGTCGCGACACAAATCCACACTACCGTGCAGGCTCGCGCGCGCCGCGATTTTGTGCTCGTAGCAGCATGAAAGGCAGAAATAGACATATCGTTTCTCCCGGGGGACCTGAACAATCAGGAAGGGCTAAAGTCTTCCGCCACCAGCGTGGGCAAGATACCCCAAACCGTGGGTCCGCTCAACGGATTCGCGGGCCAATTCCCAGAGCAGCCCGCCGCAGCGAGAAGATTTCCCCGGCCGGTGCGTTTACATCCGTAAGGGCACCTCGCCCGAACGCACCCCCTGGGACCGACAGCCGGACGAAAGGAAGAAACCATGACGCGATACACCGAAACCTCACAAATCGGACACCTGGGAACCCGGCTCGGGCGACTCGGAATCTTGCGAGTTGGCCTGCTGGTCGCGCTCGTTGCCCTGTCGGCCGCGCCGGCCGAGGCGCAGCGACGGCGAGGGTATGGGAGCAATTTCGGTTATTCGTACTCGACGCCCCGGACCACGTATTACAACGGCCCGGCGTTCGGCCTCGTGGGACCCTACGGGCCCTATCCCGTGTATGGCTACGGCAGGGGCCGCGGGAGCAACGTGCAATACTTCCGTAGCGGCCGAAGTGCCATGGCCGTGGAGACCTACCGCGACCGCAACGGCCGCGTGCGGCAGAACACCGGTGTGTTTTACTACGGCGGCCGCCGCTGACGAGGGTGACGAACATGAGCCACCCGCACCGCGCCATCCAAGCCCACGTGCTTGCACGTGGGATCGGCGCAACGTTTGGGGTTGCGGCAACTCCGGGCCACGCGAGCCCGTTGGCTCGCGGTCCCCGCACGCAAGGTGCGGGGCTTTGACGGGATGGTCCCCGCACCCGCTGGGTAACGCGTTTGCGGTCCCTGCCGGTCGAATAACCCCTGTGGTATCGTTTACCGAAGAGCACACCCCTCAACGGAGCAAAGCTGCCATGAACGCGTCGCATGGTATGTGGCGTTTTCTCACGATGCTGGCCGTCGTGGCCGGAGGGCTCGGGCATCCCGCAATGGCGGCTGATCGGCCCGAGCCGAAGAAATACGCGCTTCTGGTCGGCGTCAACAAGTATGAGCACGCGGTGCTGAACGCGGGGGGGCCGCTCAAATACGCCGAGGCAGACGCCACGGAAATGGCGGAGTTGCTCCGCGGCTCAGGCTACGAGGTGGATGTGCTCCTGGGTCATCATGCGACGCGGCGGGCGATTCTCGACCATGTCGAGAAGATCAAGGGCAAGGGGAATACAGACGGGGTGGTGCTCGTGGGCCTAGCCGGCCATGGCGTTCAGTTCGAGAAGGACGACGACGCCTACTACTGCCCGTATGACGCCAAGATCCGCGAGGCGGTTCGTGAAGATCGTTCTGTGGTCGACAGCCGTGGTCGAACGATCCTGGAGCCGACGCCGGAGTCGTGCGTGCGTCTGACAGACATCGTGGACCGTTTCAAGCTGGCACCGGCAGGCACTCGGATATTGCTTGCCGACTGCTGCCGAAACGACCCGACGACGGGCCGTGGCCGCGGGGTGGGTTCAGGGATCAAGATGGACCGGCTTCCTGGAAACACGGCCATCCTTCTGAGCTGTTCGGAGGGGCAGCGTTCGTGGGAAGACGACAAGTGGAAGCACGGCGTGTTTTTCTACCACGTGCTGGCCGGGCTGCGGGATGGCCGCGATAGCGTGATCGATCTGCAGGCGTATCTGGAGAAGGCTGTTCCTCTCGACGCGAAGGACCTCGGCCACGCCCCTGACCAGGACCCGCATCCCTTGATCAACGGGCGTCGGCTCGGGTTTGGTTTGGTTCGCACGTCGCGGATTGAGCCGCTGCCCAACGTTCCGCCGGTGCCGAAGGCTCGCCGAGGCGGCGAGGTGGTTGAAAACTCGCTCGGTATGAAGCTGGTAAAGATCCCTGCGGGTGAGTTTTTGATGGGGGGGGAGGAAACGGCAGACGAGCTACGACGCGCGATGACCGCTGCTCGAATCGAGTGGTCATACGATGATGACTCGGCCTTCGAGCAAGAGCGGCCCGTCCATCGCGTGCGCATCACGAAGCCGTTTTTAATGGGGCAGACGGAGGTGACGCTGGGTGAGTTTCTGTTGTTTTATAACGACGGCTACAAGGGCCAGCTCGACTGCGAGAAGGACGACGAGGGGGGCTCTGGATACGACGCGGCGACGGGAAAGTTGGATGCGAAGGCGACGTATCGGCCTTGGAGCTGGGGCCATCCCGACATGGACTTTTCGACGGAGGCAGCAAAGCGGAAGTCGTTTCGATATCCGGTGGTGAACGTGAGTTGGAACGATGCGGTGGCTTTTTGCGAGTGGCTTTCGAAGAAGGAGGGGAAGCGGTATCGGCTGCCGACGGAGGCGGAGTGGGAATATGCCTGCCGCGGGGGCACGAAGACCCGGTATTGGTTCGGCGACGATTTCGAGAAGCTCGCCGAACACGAGAATGTCGGCGACCAGACGGCGAAAGATCTTTTTAAGGATAACTGGGCCTACAACATAAACTCCCGAGATGGTTTTGCGTTCACTGCTCCTGTTCGGTCCTATCGCCAGCCAAACCCTTTCGGTCTGTACGACATGCATGGGAACGTGGCGGAGTGGTGCAGCGACTGGTTCGACGCGGAGTATTACGAGAAATCACCCGCAGTTGACCCAAAGGGCCCATCTTCCGCCGGCTCGTTCCGCGTGATCCGCGGCGGCAGTTGGGACAACCGCCCCGTGTTCTGTCGCTCCGCGAACCGCCACTACGACCCCCCGTCGGACCGTAGCAACTTCGTCGGTTTTCGTTTGGTGTGTGAGTTTGAGTGAGCCGTCCGAGTCCGTCCTCTTTTCAAACTCTGAACCCTCTGACCCTCTGTCCTCTGATCTCTGTCCTCTGCCCCTCTGATGTCTTCCGCGTGCCATCAAAGCCCCGCACCTTGCGTGCGGGGACCGTGCCCCGCCCGGCGTGTGAACGTGTGAGTTGGCCATGCCCGCACCACCGGTTGGCCGTGATCGAAACCCCCATCCAAGCCCACGTGCTTGCACGTGGGATCGGCCCCGCGGATTGGCGTCGCGGTGGTGCCGAGGGTGAACGCCAAACGGCGTGCTTATCCCCGCACACAA
This sequence comes from Pirellulales bacterium, assembly GCA_041744595.1. Taxonomy (GTDB): domain Bacteria; phylum Planctomycetota; class Planctomycetia; order Pirellulales; family UBA1268; genus QWPN01. The sequence goes on along the minus strand of JBGTKO010000179.1, from coordinate 6,707 downwards.
GGTGCGGGGCTTTGACGGGGCGGTCCCCGCACACAAGGTGCGGGGCTTTGTTGGGCCCATCCACTTGCGGCCTGAAAAACATCTGTACACTATTTTGCATGACCCGAACTCGCGTTTTCCTCGCCGAGCCCCTTGCGTATTTTCTGACGTGGACCACGTACGCTTCGTGGCTCCCGGGCGATGCCCGTGGTTGGTCTGACCGAACGGGCGTAATGCGACAGCCAAACCTGCGGATCGAATGCTCGGCTGCGCGCCTTGCGGCCGGCCGCCCGATCAGCCTTGCACCGCCGCAACGACTTCTTGTTGCCTCCGCAATTGAAGACGAATGTCGCGACCAAGCGTGGGATCTCTTGGCCGTGTCGTGTCGCGTGCAGCACGTGCATGTGGTGGTTGCGGCCCCGGGGCATGCCCCGGAAGCCGTCAGCAAACGCCTGAAAGCCGCCTCTGCCAGGGCCATCGCACTCGCCACATGCGAACGAAGCCGGACATGGACCCGCGGGTGTAGCCGTCGGTGGCTCTGGGATGATCGTTCCGTTGATGCCGCCGTACGGTACGTCACGGAGTGCCAAGACCGTCCGCGCCCATGACCGGGGCCATGGACGCCCGTTGGCTCGCGATCCCCGCACACGAGGTGCGGGGCTTTGTTGGGGCGATCCCCGCACCACCGGTTGGCCGTGATCGAAACCCCCATCCAAGCCCACGTGCTTGCACGTGGGATCGGCTCGTTGTCCGGCCGAACAGGGCCAGGTATTTTGAAGTGCCCCACAGGGTCTGGGCATGGCCGTGGCTTCGCGTCGCATGAAAAATTTCCGCAGCTCCAGCGTTTACCCTTTCAGGAACAGCGAGACGCCATGAACTGGTTGCATTGTTTCCAGAGGATGTTGTCGGGCGCGCTGGCCGTCGCCCTGGTGACTGGCCTCGCCGTGGGGCATCCCCAGGGCGCCGCCGCTGACCGAACGGAGCCTGCGAAGTCGAAGCATGCGCTGCTCGTGGGCGTGAACAAATACGCCCATGCGGACCTCAACAAGCCGTTTCCGCTCGAGTATGCCGAAGCCGACGTGACCGCCTTGAAGGAGTTGCTCGAGGTGTCTGGGTATGAGGTGGTGACGCTTCGCGGGGCCGACGCCAAGCTCGCCCGGATTCGCAAGGAGCTTTCGGCGCTCCGTCGCAAGGGCTCTGGTGCGTCGGTCGTTTTGGCGGCGTTTGCCGGTCATGGCATCCAGCCTGAAGAGAGCAAGGAGGCCTACTTCTGCCCATACGACGCCGATCAAGACGTGTTTGAACGCAACGGGAGAAAGGAGGCCGATTGGGACATCACAGGCACGATGCTGCCACTATCGGAGGTGCTTACGGAGCTCCGCGCGTGTGGCGCGGAATCGAAGGCGATCCTGGTAGACGCCTGCCGCAACGACCCGAAGACGGGGCGGGGCCGTGGGTTTGGCACGCAGTTCAACGCGGGCGATCTGCCTGAGAATCTGGCGCTCCTCTTGAGCTGCTCGCGGGGCGAGCGGGCGTGGGAGGATCAGGAATGGGGGCATGGTGCGTTTTTTCATCACGTGCTCACCGGGATTCGCGACAAGCGAGGTGCGATCGACGGGCATGTGACGGCCAATAGCCTGATCGCGTATGTAAATCGAGCCGTCCGGGAGGATGTGCCGCGTGTAATCGGTGGGGGCGCGACGCAGCGGCCCCATGCCATCATCAACGGCGAGGTGGATCTGCAAATCACGCTGCCGAAAGCTCGCCGCGGCGGCGAGGTGGTTGAAAACTCGCTTGGTATGAAGCTGGTGGTGATCCCGGCGGGTGAGTTTCAGATGGGGGGCGAGACGGTGGAAGACCTCGAAGCAGCCGGGATCACGGTGCTCGACGTACACAAGCAATTCATTCCCGCTGAGCGGCCGGTCCACAGGGTTCGGATATCGAAGCCGTTTTTGATGGGGCAGGCGGAGGTGGCTCGTGGGCAGTTTCGGAAGTTTGTGGCTGCGGCGTCGTATCAGACGGAAGGGGAGCGGGACGGCGAAGGAGGCTGGGGGGATGACGGGAAAGGATGGTCGCAGAAGCCAGAGTACACATGGCTGAATCCTGGATTTGATCAGACGGACGACCACCCTGTGGTGAACGTGAGCTGGAACGATGCAGTGGCGTTTTGCCAGTGGCTTTCGAAGAAGGAGGGGAAGCGGTATCGACTGCCGACGGAGGCCGAGTGGGAGTATGCGTGCCGCGGGGGCACGAAGACGCGGTATTGGACGGGCGACGATCCGGAGTCGCTTGCGGCGAGTGAGAATGTGGCTGATGCGTCTTCGAGGGCCAAGTTTCCACATGCAGACAAGAACCTTTTTATCCGCGGCCGCGACGGCCACGTTTTCACGGCACCGGTTGGTTCCTTTGACCGCCCGAATCCGTTTGGCCTGTATGACATGCAGGGGAACGTGTGCGAGTGGTGCAGCGATTGGTACGACGCGGAGTACTACGCGAAATCCCCCGCAGTTGACCCAAAGGGCCCATCTTCCGCCGGCTCGTTCCGCGTGATCCGCGGCGGCGGTTGGGACTTCAACCCCGTGTGCTGTCGCTCCGCGAACCGCCTCTACGACGCCCCGTCGAACCGTGTCAACAACGTCGGTTTTCGTTTGGTGTGTGAGTTTGAGTGAGCCGTCCGAGTCGTCCTCTTCCGCGACCTCTGAACCCTCTGTTTCTCTGTCCTCTGATCTCTGTCCTCTGCCCCTCTGCTGCCTTCCGCGTGCCATCCAAGCCCCGCACCTTGCGTGCGGGGATCGCCCCATCCAAGCCCCGCACCTTGCGTGCGGGGAACGCCCCATCCAAGCCCCGCACCTTGTGTGCGGGGATCGCCCCATCCAAGCCCCGCACCTTGTGTGCGGGGACGGTTAGCCGTTTGGCGTGCGTGCCCCGGAGTTGGCTCAACGCCATACGCGGGGCCTGTCCCACGTGCAAGCACGTGGGCTTTGATGGGTTTTCCGGCGCGCTCACCGGTGTGTGCGAACATCGCGTCCCCAAAATCCCAGCCGCGTGTGTGCGGGGATCGGATGGCGTAAAACAACGGATTCTCCATCCTTCTCCTGTCCCGCGCGAGTCTTCCCATGCCTACCCCCGACACCCCGCTCTTTGTGAAAACACACGACTTCGTCGTGTGGCTCTTCAACCATTCCCAGCGATTCCCGAAGTCGCTTCGCCACTCCTATACTGTGCGGCTGGAGCAGGCTGTGCTCGACTTCGAAGAGGCGATTCTCGCGGCAAACGCGTCCCGCGGGGAAGGTCGCCGTCGCTGGCTCGAGCGGGCTGATGCCAAACTCGTGATACTGCGGTCGCTTTTGCGTTACACGATCGATTGGAAACTCCTGGGAGGCAATCAATATCAATACGCCGCAGAGGCGATCGATGAGCTGGGCCGTCTGCTGGGGGCCTGGCTGAAGGGGACGGATCGAACATCGCCGGCTCGTTCCGCGTGATCCGCGGCGGCAGTTGGAACAACAACCCCGTGAACTGTCGCTCCGCGAACCGCAACAACGACACCCCGTCGAACCGTAACAACAACGTCGGTTTTCGTTTGGTGTGTGAGTTTGAGTGAGCCGTCCGAATCGTCAATCATGCCCGATGTCGGGTCTGCTCCGGTTTTGTCCGGCTCGCATGCCCGGCCTGTGCCAAGAGGACGACACGGTCCGTATCCTGTGTACCCGACCCGCGGGCGATCGGCAGACGGCCGGCTACGGCCGGCAGCGCCTCGCGGGCGACGGGACCGAAGCCGCGGTGGCAGTCGGGGGCAAGTAGCGTTTTCGAAAGCCCCCGGCTGCTCGTTCATGGGATGGTTTCGGGGGTGGACGCCACGCGGTAGGCCGATCCCCGCACACAAGGTGCGGGGCTTTGATGGGGTACGCCGGCTCGCGACCCCCCCATCAAAGCCCACGTGCTTGCACCTGGGACTGCCCTGCTCGGTGGGCGTCGCGTCTGAGCCGGGGGCGCTCGCTGGTGTGCGCCACGGTGGCGCCTCCAGGCGTTCGCATACAGTTTTCCCTATGCCCCGCTCCCACACTCATCTCTGGCCTCCGCTCGTCTCCTGGGAAAACCTGCTCACCGCCTACCACCGCTGCCGTCGCCGCAAGCGATACAACGCTGCCGCTGCCGCCTTCGACTTCGACCATGAGTCTGCGCTCCTGGCAATCCAGCGGGAGCTCTGCGAGGGAACGTATCGCCCTGGGGCATACCGCCACTTCCACATTACCGATCCCAAGCCGCGGAAGATCAGCGCCGCCCCGTTCCGTGATCGAGTGGTTCATCATGCCCTTGTCCAGATTCTTGAGCCGATCTTCGAGCGGTCGTTCGTCTATGACAGCTATGCCTGCCGCGTGGGCAAGGGAACCCACCGGGCGATCCGCCGGGCCCGCGGCTACCTGAGGAGCCATGCCTACGTTCTCGAGACCGACATCGTCCGGTTCTTTCCGAGCGTCGATCACGCGGTCCTGATGACAGCCGTCGCTCGCCGGATTGCCGATGCCAGGGTGCTCGACCTCATTCGCGTGATTCTGGCCAGTGGCGGCGAGGAGCACTCCGAGAAGGCAGAGGTCGGATTCTTCCCTGGAGATGACCTTTTTGCGATGGCTCGGCCGCGTGGACTCCCGATTGGCAACCTCACGAGTCAATTCTTCGCGAACGTGCTCCTCGACCGCATCGATCATTTCATCAAGGAGACCCTCCGGGTGCCCGGCTACGTTCGCTACGCCGACGACTTTGTCCTCTTCGGCAACGACAAGAAAGACTTGTGGCACTGGCATGACGCTATGGCTCACGAGCTGGCCGAACTGCGACTCCGACTCCATCCCCACAAAACCCACGTGCGGCCGTCGGCCAAAGGGGTCACATTCCTGGGTTGGCAGATTTCGGCCGACGGCATGCGGCTGTCGCAGCAGTCAGTTCGCCGGTTTTCGCGGCGCTTGCGGCGGCTGGCCTGGCAGCGAAAGCGGGGTGAGATCAGCGTGGAGGAAGTTCGCAGTTCTGTGCGGGCATGGCTTGCCCACGCAGCCCACGGCAATAGCCTGGGCATCGCCCGCCGGCTTCTGAGAAAGCCGTTGTAGCGGAAAGAGGCAGGCGGTCCCCGCACGCGAGGTGCGGGGCTTGGATGCACGCGATCACCCCGCGGCTTGTGCGGAATACCAAGCTCGGTGGTAGCCTTGTATCCCAACGCGGAAGGAAGGGCTCCATGATTTCCAGGCTCTACGTCAACAATTTTCGATGCCTCGTAAACTTCAGGGCCGAGTTCGAATCATTTGGAGTCCTCTGCGGCCCAAACGGTGCCGGGAAAAGCTCCGTATTTGATGCGATACGCCTGCTCCGGAACCTTGGGGCCGGCGATGCGGTCCTCGGCGGGGCCGGCGAGTTAGACATCCCCAAGCTCGAGTTCACGGCCTGGCTCGACAGTACGATCCAGGAATTCGAGATCGGGCTGTCGATCGGCGGCCATGCCTTTGACTACGTCGTCCACCTCGAGCAAAAAGCCGACTTCGAAAAACCTCGCATCATTCACGAGCAGGCGTCGTGCGACGGCGTGCCCCTGTTTCAAAGAAACCTCGAGGGTGTCGAGTTTCAGAAGTCCGACGGCACCCGAGCGTTTTTTCCACTCGACTGGCGGCAGGCGGCCCTTGCGGCCATCCAGCCACGAGGCGGCTCGTTGGCCATGCTGGACGCGCTCCAAGCCGAGATTGCAAAGCTCCTGATTCTCAGGCCAAACCCGAGGAGCATGGATCCAGAAAGCAAGGTCGAGGCCCGCTATCCTGATCTCTCCCTCACCAACCTCACATCGTGGTACCGCTCACTCGCGCAGGAGCAGGAATGGACCGATACCCTTCGCGATGCGCTCAAGGATGTCTGGCCAGACTTCCGGTCCTTCAAGCTCGTTGACGCGGGAATGAATACGAAGGCGCTTCAGCTTCGTTTCGAGGGAACCAAAGAACGGCCCACCTTACTGTTCTTCGGTGAACTTTCCGACGGCGAGCGAGCCATCGTGGCGCTTTCCATGGTGCGTGCGGCGCTCGACACCGGCGCGGCCAAGACCGTCATGATCGACGAGCCCGACAACTTCGTGGGATTGCCGGAGATCCAGCCTTGGGTGCTGTCGATGCGCGAGCTGCTGGATGACGACCATCAACTGATCATGATCTCGCACCACCCCGAGATTCTGGCCGGTAGCGAAGGATTCGGCTATTACCTCTGGCGCGACAATCACACGTCACCGACCCGTATCGGTCCGCTCCAGGTGCCTCCCGGAATGGCCGTCGGGGAGGCGCTTGCGCGAGGGTGGGTTCATGGCCAGTAGAACGCAGATCGTCTGTCTGTGTGAGGGGGCCCGCGGGAGAAGCATCGATCCCGTTTTCATCAACAAGCTCATCAAGACGCTCCGTCCGCCCTGGGTGCGGCAATTTGGGTCGAACTATGTTCGAATCGATCCGAGAGGCAGCAGGAAGGCTGTCATCGGGGCCTTGCCGGATACCCTGCGCGAGTGTCTGGCGGCAGGTGGCCATACGACGCTCATGGTGTGGGCAGACTGTGACCACGACTGCGCGACGCCTGAGGCCCTTGTCACGATCTTTCGCGAGGAAGCGACGCGTCAAGGTATTACTGGGGATGAGTTTGATCGCGTCGTTTTCATCTTCGCGAAAGACCGCATCGAAAACTGGATCGAGTTCATCGAGACGGGCTCC
>JBGTKO010000178.1:0-7111 GCA_041744595.1 Pirellulales bacterium | reverse complement strand
GACGGGCGTGCCGGCCGTTGCCCTGACGTTTGATCCGCATCCGGCGAGCATCGTGAGGCCTGCCTCAGCGCCCGTGCCTCTCACGACGCCTGCCCGCCGCGCCTCGCTCCTGCTGGCCCTTGGCCTCGATGCCGTGCTCGTCCAGCCGACTGACGCGGCACTTGTCGCGCTCTCGGCCGAGATGTTTTTTTCCAAAGTTCTGAGAGACCGGCTCGGAAGTGTGGCATTTGTCGAAGGGAAGGATTTTCGGTTCGGTGCCGGGCGGGCTGGCGATGTTCGGATGCTCGAGTCGCTGGCCGCTGCCACGGGGGCGACTGTTGATGTGGTGCCGCCCGTCGTCGTGAATGGCGAGCCCGTTTCGAGCTCACGGCTGCGATCACTCATCGCGGCTGGCGACGTGGCCCAAGCGGCGGCCCTCGCCACCGCTCCCCACCGTGTGACAGGGACCGTGATCGAGGGAGCAAAGCGAGGGCGGCAGCTTGGCTTTCCCACCGCGAACCTCGGGCCAGTAGACACGCTTTTACCCGCAGTGGGTGTGTATGCGGCCCGTGCCTCGGTTGCAGGCGATGGTGCAAACCGAAAATGGTTTGCGGCGGCAGTCAATGTCGGCCCCGCGCCGACGTTTGGCGTTGCGACGTCGGGTGTCGAGGTTCACCTCATTGGCTATGCAGGCGACTGCTACGACCAGGTGCTCGACGTTGACTTCCTCGCCCGACTGCGAGACACTCGCCATTTTGCGTCGGTGGATGATCTGAAAGCGTGCTTGGCGACCGATGTGGCCAAGGCGGTGGAAATCGCAGCCGCGGCCGACACGACCTTCGCACAGGAGCCATGATGCGACTTGACTGGGCCAGCCTGCTTGATCTTCTTCAGAGTCGTCAGCGTTTCGTGCTGACGAGCCATGTCCGTCCCGACTGCGACGCGCTTGGGAGTGAGCTCGGCCTGGCCGGCATCCTCGAGGCCTGTGGCAAAGACGTCCGGATTGTCAACGCCCAGGCAACGCCGGCGAGCCTCGCCTGGATTGATCCAACCAATCGAATCGAAAGCCTCGCGGGTGGCGTCAAGCCCGCCGACCTGGCCGACCGCGACCTGCTCATCGTGCTTGACACGAGTGCTTTTGCGCAGCTCGGGGCCATGGCCGACGTGGCGCGGAGCATGCGAGACCGCGTGCTCGTCATCGATCATCATGTGAGCGAAGACGACATCTGCGACATGTGGTTCAAGGACACCTCTGCCGAGGCAAACGCGAGGATCGTCTACGAGATCGGCCTGCGGCTCCGGGTGCCGCTCACCGAGGCAATCGCCACGCCGATCTACGCCGGGCTCTCGACCGACACCGGCGGGTTCCGGTTCCCGTCGGTGTCTGGCGAGAGTTTTCGGATCGCCGCGAGGCTTGTCGATGCCGGTGCGAGCCCGTCGGCTATCTACCGCGAACTCTTCGAGCAGGATTCGCTCGCCCGGCTTCACCTCGTCGGCCGCACGCTCGCTGGCGCTACCACGGCCCACGACGGACGGGTGATCTTCTCGCAGGTGCGAAAGAAGGACATCAAGGAAGTGGGGGCCGTGTCCGCCGACACCGAAGACCTCATCAACCTCACCCTTGCCGTCAAAGGTACGGAGGTGGCGGCGATCTTGATCGAGCAGCCGGATGGCCGGATCAAGGTGAGCTTCCGCAGCCGAAGTCCGGTGGACTGTAGCGCACTTGCAGGCGTGTTTGGCGGCGGCGGCCACAAGGCAGCAGCCGGTGCGATCATGGACGGCCCCTTGGACGCAGCGCTCGAGAAAGTACGGACCGCCGTCGATGAAGCCTGGGCTGCCTGTGCGGCAACGGCTTGATTGCTTCAGGCGAGCGTAACCTGAAGAACGAGGCACCATGATGCATCCGAACAAGCCAGAGCCAGCCACGGGCGACTCACGGCGAAGCTTTTTCGCCAAGGTGGCGACGGTGGCCTGTGGAGGCCTCGCGACGCTCGCCCCCGTCGCGGCGGGCGTGTGGTCGTTTCTCGATCCGATCCGCCGCAAGAGTGCGGTGGCGACGTTTCTGCAGGTGACAGACCTTTCGGCGATTCCAGACGACGGCGTGCCCCGGCAGTTTGCCGTGATCGCCGAGCGGGTCGATGCCTGGACTGGGTTTCCCCGCGAACCAATTGGCGCGGTCTATCTGCGACGCCAAAAGGGTTCCAAGGACGTGGAGGCCCTCACCGCCACCTGTCCACACGCCGGCTGCTTCATCGACCTCGAGCCAGGGGCGCGCTCGTTCCGCTGCCCATGCCACAACAGCTCCTTCACGCTCGACGGTGGCATCGTCGAGCCGAGCCCGTCGCCCCGGCCGATGGATTCTCTCGAGTGCCGCGTTGGGGAGAATGGCGAGGTGGCCGTGAAGTGGCAGTCGTTCCGCGCCGGCATCGCCGACAAGGTGGTTGGCTCATGAAGAAGGCCACCAACGGCCCGCGCCGCGGGCTCGTGCAGCGGCTTGGAGACTTCCTTGACGACCGCACGGGCGTGCGTGGCTTCCTCCATGAGGCTCTCTACGAGCGGGTACCCGGCGGCGCCCGCTGGCGGTATGTCTGGGGCAGCACCCTTGTCTTTGCCTTCATGACGCAGGTGATCACTGGGCTCTTCCTCTGGGCGAGTTACTCGGCGAGCGGCCAGACAGCCTGGGAAAGCGTTTGGTACATCCAGCACGAGATGGCCGGCGGCTGGCTCCTGCGAGGCATCCACCACTTTATGGCCCAGGCAATGGTGGTGTTGCTCGCGATTCACTTGCTTCAGGTTGTGATTGACGGCGCCTACAAAGCCCCCCGCGAAGTTAATTTCTGGTTGGGCCTCATTCTCATGAAGCTCGTGCTGGGCATGGCGCTCACGGGCTATCTCTTGCCCTGGGATCAGAAAGGCTATTGGGCAACGCGAGTGGCCACGAACCTGGCGGGCCTTGTGCCTTTTATCGGGCCACAACTCCAGCAGGTCATTCTGGGCGGTCATGATTACGGCCACCACACGCTGACGCGATTCTTCGCCCTCCACGCCGGGTTCTTGCCCGCCACGCTCGTTGTGTTTCTTGTCATCCATCTTGCTTTGTTTCGCAAGCACGGCCTCCATGCCAAACAGCCGATCACGAAGCCAGACGGTATGTTCTGGCCCGACCAGCTTCTCAAAGACGCCGTGGCGATGCTCGCCGTGATGGCGGTCGTTCTCGGCGTGATCCTCATCCCGGCCGTGCGGACGATGCTTGCTGGTGGCACGGTTGACTGGGGACATGTGGGGGCCGAGCTCGGTGCCCCGGCCGATCCCTCACAGCCATACGCCGCCGCGCGGCCGGAGTGGTACTTTCTGTTTCTGTTTCAATTCCTGAAGGTTTTTGAAGGGTGGGGGGCGACGGGAGAGTTTCTGGGTGCGATCGTCGTGCCGGGGCTCATCATGCTCGTCCTGTTTTTGATGCCGATCATCGGCAACTGGAAGCTCGGGCATCGCTTTAACATTGCCTTCACAATCGGTCTTCTCGTCGGAGCGGCCGTGCTGACCGGCCTTGCCTATGACGAGGACTACTACGCCCTCTGGGCGAACAAGCAGAAGCTCGCCGAAGCCTCGCGGCTGTTTGACGAGACCGATGGCGATGAAGAAAAACTTCTGGTGGCCGTCGGCGGTGACGAGACGAAGGCGGCCGCAGTCGCCGAGCAGTTCCATGCCGTTGAAAAGCTCCGCCGGTCTGAGGCCTTTTTGGCAGCCATGAAGACGGCCAGATCGGACGCCGAACGCGTCGCCGACCTTGCTGGTCGCCCCGAGCGGATTCCACCGACCGGCGCCCTCACACTCGTCCGGACCGACCCGCTCTTGCAGGGCCCTCGCCTCTTTGCCCAGCACTGCGGAAGCTGCCACGCACATGTCGATCCGGCGTCGGCAGAAGCGGAGTCGATCCTCGCGAAGGCTTCGGCCCCAAACCTTCACGGTTTCGGCACGGCCGCATGGGTGATGGGCTTGCTTGACCATGATCAGGTAGCCGGCCCCGCCTACTTCGGAAACACGGCGCACAAGGAAGGCGACATGGTGTCGTTTGTGCAGGATGACCTTCAGGACGAAGACACCTGGAAACCAGACGACATCGCGGCCGTCATCGCCAGCCTCGCCGCCGAGGCTGGCCACGTCGATACGAAGACTCCGGCGGCGACCATTGCTCACGGCCGCGAGCTCATCGCGTCTGACGAGCGGTGTGGCGCCTGCCATCGCTTCGGCGACAACGGCACCGACCTCGGCACCGCCTGTGATCTCACCGGCTGGGGCAGTCGCGAGTGGCTCATGGGCATCATCGCGAACCCGTCGCATGAACGGTTCTACGGTGAATCCAACGACCGAATGCCGAGCTTTGGCGGTACTCCCGAGGGTGCGATGCCGCTCCTGACCGACGAACAGATCGGCCTGGTCGCCGATTGGCTGCGGGGCGACTGGTACCGTCCGTAGTGTGTGCTACGCCACGCCGCCCAGGACTGTCGCGCGGGCGACGCGGCCGACGCCGAGCATGTAGGCGGCGGTGCGGAGCGACACCTGGCGTGACTGCGAGAGCTGCCACACTTGCTCGAAGGCTTCGCCGAGGATGCGATCGAGCTCCTGCCGGACACGGTTGATGCCCCACTGGTAGTGCTGGCGGTTCTGAACCCATTCAAACCAACTGGCCGTGACACCGCCGGCATTGGCCAGGATGTCGGGGAGCACGAGCGTTCCGCGCGCCGCAAACATCGAATCGGCCTCGGGATCGACTGGTTCGTTCGCTGCCTCGACGATGATGGGTGCGCGAATGGTATCGGCATTGGCGGCCGTGATGACTCCGCCAAGCGCTGCTGGAATGAGCACGTCGCAATCAGTTGCGAGAATCTCTGTGGAATCGAACGCATCGCCGCCAGTGAACCCGGCTATCCGCCCGCCATTCCCGCGAGCGTGCCGAAGCAGTTCGAGCACATTGAGCCCATCGGTATTGTGGAAGGCCGCTGAGGCGTCGCCCACCGCCACGATCCGGCACTCGGCATCGGCCAAGTACTTGGCGGCATGCGTGCCGACGTTGCCAAAGCCCTGAAGCGCGATCCGTGTGCCAGGAATGCGGCGGCCCAGACGACCGAGCAGCTTGAGCGTGAGCGCCCCCACGCCGCGGCCGGTGGCCTCCTCGCGGCCTTGGATGCCGTGATACTCGACGGGTTTGCCGGTCACGCAGGCCGGTGAGAACCCGTGGTACTTGCCGTACTGATTCATGATCCAGGCCATCATGTCGGCGTTCGTGCCCATGTCGGGAGCCGGGATATCGACATCAGGTCCGAACAGGTCGTGGATCGCGTCCACAAACCCGCGGGTCACTCGTTCGAGCTCGCGGGACGAACACTTGGCTGGTTCGATCGCCACGCCCCCTTTTGCACCACCGTAGGGGATGCCGACCACGGCCGTCTTCCATGTCATGAGCGCCGCCAACGCGCGAACATCGTCGAGATCGACCTGCGAGTGGTAGCGAAGGCCACCTTTGAATGGCCCTCGGGCGTCGTTGTGCTGGACGCGGTAGCCGATGAACGTGACTAATTCACCGGAATCTCGCTCGATCGGGATTTTGACCCGGACCTCCCGCTTGGCCGTCAAGAGGAGGGTTCGCATGCTGGCCGAGAGATCGAGCTCGTCGGCCGCACGTTCGAAGTAAATGCGAGTCGCGTCGGTGCCACGCACGGCGGGTGGGCCCTCCTGCAGGGAATCGGGGTGAGCGTGCGATGATAGCGGTGCTGCGCCTCACCCCTCAACAATGCCGGCATCGGCGGTCGGCAGGAAAGGCGTTACGATTGGTGGTAGGTCGCCCCGATGCCCACACCCACCGTAACCGAATTCTGGGAACTCCTTGCCCGTAGCGGGCTCGTCGATGCTGGCGGCATCAGGGCACTCCGCGAGGAACACGATGCCGCCGTCGCAGGGAGCGGGCCGCAGGACGCCCCCCATGTCGCCCATTGGCTCTACACCCGGGGCGCGATCACCCGCTGGCAGGCCAAGCGACTGTCGATCGGGAACCTTGGTCCTTTCTTTCTCGGAGACTACCGACTCCTCGAAAGGCACGAGCGGGACGGTGACCAGCTCGTGTTCACCGCCAAGCACGAGCTCTCAGGCAGGACCGTAACCGTCGTGCTCCTGAACACCAAGCGGTGCAAGCGGCTCGACGTCTGGACAGAGATCGTCCAGCGGATGAAGGCGGCTCATACCACGACCAATCCCATGCTCAGCCGCACCTGGAGCCTCGAGCAGCACCAGGGCAGTCGGTTCATCGTCTGTGAGACGGTAGCCGGCGTGACCATGACGGAGGAGCTCGCACAGCTCGGGCCTCTTCAGGCGACACGGGCTGGTGTGCTCGTCTCGCAGCTTGCCGAGGCTGTTGCTGAGATCCATGCCCAGGGGGCGGTGCATGGTGGTCTGTCGCTCGACATGATGCGGAGGGAGCCGCCGCCTGGGGGCGTCGAACGAACGGGTCGGGTAAGACTTCTCCAGTTTCCATTGGCGGGTGACCCGCATCGGGTACCGCTGCGGCCCTGGCGGGACGACAACGAGATGCGAAAGCTCGGTCGCCAAGCCGCCTATGTGGCGCCGGAGCTGTTGCATCCCGAGATCGCGTGTGACCAGCGGGCTGACGTGTATGCGATCGGTGCGATCCTCTACGCACTGCTCTCGGGCACGCCGCCGTGTCAGGGAGGTGATGCCGAGAAGACACTCCGCAAGGCGGCGTTCGAGGGGCCTCGGCCTCTGGAACCGCCGCAGGTGTCACCGGAGATGGCCGCACTCGTCGCGTACCTCATGGACCGCGATCCGGCCCGGCGGTATCAGAACGGGGCCGAGGCTGCGGCTGCCATTGCAGCATGCCTCGGGTTGGCGAGGGGTGCCGGGTCAATTGCGAGCGGGCAGCCTGCGAGCCAACGGCCTGCCGTGGTCGCGACGCCCGCGGCTGCTGCGCCGGTGGCCAGCAACCCCTTCGCGGTTCCGGAAATCACCGTCAGCGATACCCCAAGTTTCGTAACCCAGAGTAGGCCCGAAGCTCCTGCTGCATCGAAGCCTCAGGTGCCCAGCGAATCGTCGGCGGTACGGGCGAGGCGGCGGCGCGCGA
>JBGTKO010000177.1:0-4883 GCA_041744595.1 Pirellulales bacterium | reverse complement strand
GACGGCGGCCGTGGAGGGGCGCTCGATGTGAGCGTGGCCGGTCTCCTTGAAGACGTAGAAATCTGGTGCCGTCCGAACGGCCCGCTGGACGACGTCACGATCCTCGGTGTCGAGTGGAACCCATGACGGTCATCCGCCGGCGACCGGTGCGCCCGCCGGAGATGTCGTTGCCTCGTCCAAAAGCGGCCAGAGCGAGTCGATGCGGTCATTGAAGATGTCGCCGATGAGGATGTCGGTGATAAGCGGCTTGGCTGCCGGATGCTGGCGGATGAGCTGGCCGAAATTGAGTCCATCATAGAAGGCTTGCACGAGCTTTCGCATCCGGTCCATGCCCGCGAGGTAGCCGGGGCCCCACGTGCCCAGTGCGGCCGCAGAGGTATCGCCCCTCGCGAGGCCGCTGGCGATGGCATCGGCGGCGAGGGCACCACTCTCGAGCGCGAGCAAGATACCTGACGAGTAGAGTGGGTCGAGGAAACCGAGCGCGTCGCCCACAAGCACCCAGCCGTCACCAGCCACCTGACGCGAGCGGTAGGAGTATTCCTTGGCCACACGAAAGGGCTCGACCCGCGTGGCTCCAACGAGCCGCGGAACGAGTCCAGGACAGCGAGCCACCTCTTCTGCGTAGATCACTTCGGGATCTTTCGAGATGCGACCCTGGAAGAGCCAGGAAAAATCGGTCACGACGCCGATACTCGTGATGTCGTCGGCGAGCGGGATGTACCAGAACCAGCCCTTCTTGCCTTCCGTCTGAAGCACGAGCGTGGCGCCGGCATCACGGCCACTTTCGCGTGCGGCTCCCTTCCAGTACGTCCAGATCGCCGCCTTCTTCAGGTCTGGATCCCACTGCCTGAGTCCGAGTCGGTCCAGGATCAATCCACTTTGTCCCGCGGCATCGACGACGACACGACACCGGATCATCCTCTCGACACCGCTCTCGTCCGCGACCCGGACACCCACTGCTTGGCCGTACTCACTAGCGGCTTGGCCGTACTCCCCAAAGAGCACTTCGAGGACGCGGACTCCTTCGTGCACATCGACGCCCTTGGCCCGTGCGTTGTCGAGGAGCAACTGGTCGAAGTCCCTCCGGGTTACCTGCCAGGTGCGAGAGCTCTCGTGAGCCTTGTAATCGGCAAAGTAAAAGGGGGCCGAAAGGTTTCCCTCGTCAGAGACAAACTGCACACTATGCTTCTCAACGAATCGGTGACCCCTCATTAGATGGAGAATCCCGAGCCGCTCGAAGACGCGGAACGTCTCTGGAATGAGTGACTCGCCAACGTGGTACCGGGGGAATCGCTCACGCTCGAAGAGCGCTACCGAGTGTCCCCGTTCGGCCAGGAGTGCGGCCGCAGTAGTGCCGGAGGGACCGCCGCCAATGACGACAACATCCGGATCGGACTGACGAATCATCGTGGTACTCCCTGGACCGGCTGACGGAGCTACCTAGCATTGTCACGCTAGGCGCCCCGCCGGCCGGCGTCCAGAGGCAGATCAGGAGCCATTCACGGTCCGACCGGGTCAGGTGTTCTCGAACTTCCGAAGGGCCTCGAACGTCGCGAGGGCACGATCAACGCCTCCCAGGTTTCCAACAACCTTCTTGGCCTCCATGAGATCCTCGAGCGTGATATTCGCAGACTTCTTCGCACGGCCTGCCTTGGCGCCTGCCTTCGGCGTTGCCGTTGCGACATCGGCACCGCGAGACTTACGGCGACGGCGAGGACGGAAGCCCATCCGCTTGAGCACCATGCTCACCTGGGGCGAGGAAACCTCGATGCCTTGCTTCCGAAGCACTTCGATGATCGTGACCGGACGTGGCTTTTCGCCTTTGGTCTTCATCGTCGTTGCTACTTTGCGAATCTCCTCGGACTTGTTCATATCCTTTGAACTTTTGCTGTCTGCCATTAGGTATCAGTCTCCATGAAAAAGAGGTGGGGCGTGATGAACACGACCCTGTAACGACCTTCAAGAGTATACGGATCGTGTTACCATCACAAGTGACCGTTTTCATTTTTTTGATTGATTTGACCAGAATCGTCCTTCCGACTACCCACCCCGAGGGAGCGTCTTTCGTTCATGCCACTCTTCTCTCACGGCTCATCGTGGCTCGCTCTCGCAGTCGCTGCGGGCGGTTGTATTGCCCTGCAATCCGCTGCAAACGGGGCTCTCCGTCATCAGCTTGGCGATTCCCGTTATGCTGCCTTTTTCTCGATCTGCGGAACGATGCTGACGGCACTGCTCTTCATGGTTGCCATGCGGCCCCCGATGCCGTCGATGGCAGACATGCGAGCGGCCCCCTGGTGGATGTGGATTGGTGGTCCGCTCGGCACCCTGTTCGTCCTGGCAGGCGCCACCCTCACGCCACGTTTGGGCGCGGCAACCTATATCACGGCCGCGATCGCCGGACAGGTTCTGATTTCACTCCTGCTCGACCACTTCGGCCTCTTGAACGTACCACAACAGGGCCTCACGCTGACACGCCTCGCCGGCGGACTCCTCGTGGTCGGCGGAGTTCTCCTGGTGCGGTATGCCTGAGAGCGACACCATGACACGCCCACAGCGGGCAGCGCCAGCGCGTGATAAACCATCAGCTCTGAGACCCGGGTGGTCCGGCCTGTCATGGAGCTGGATCAATCTCCTGCTCGACGCGGCCCTCCTGATGACATTCACAGCCCTCTGCTTCGCCGCGGTCGTCGTGCGGTTTGTGTTCCCGCCCGGCCCTGCCGCAGACGGCTGGATTCTCTGGGGCCTCGACTATGACGCCTGGGGGGGCATCCAGTTCGCCCTGCTTGCCGTGCTCGCCCTCGGCATCCTGGTCCATGTGATGTTGCACTGGTCGTGGGTCTGTAACGTGATCGCCAGCCGTCTGGGCGGCCGCGGAGCCCGCGTAGACGACGGCCTCCAGACGATCTACGGCGTAGCCCTTCTGATCGGCCTCTTGCTCGCCATTGGCGCAGGGCTCGCCGTGGCCGTTCTCACGGTGAAGCCGCCTCTGTAGCGGCGTCGCAGAACGGACAGCCGGTCGCGGGTTCTCCCGAAAATGACAGGCTCCCAGCCCCGCGGGCGATGGAAACACATCCCGTGACGACAAGGCACCACGCGGCGACTTGATACACCCGCTTCCGCGCCGCCAACCCCAGAAGCGACCCGCCGACGCCCGTCGCCACCATCCCCGGCACGGTGCCCAGTCCAAAGACGCTCATTGTGGTCATGCCGAGGAGCACATTTCCAGTGCTGCCGGCAAGCGCGAGCATTCCGTAGAGCAGCCCACATGGAAGCAGTCCCGTAAACAGACCGGCGAGGAAGACATCAACCGTTGATCGACCACCGAGCAGTGCCTTGAATGCGGAGGCCCCTGGGCAGGCGATCGCCCCGCTCACGCCCCGCTTCTTGATGATGCCCGCGGCCAGGAGTCCCTGGACGATGAGGAACGCACCCGCGACCAGCGCGAGCACCGCCGGCACATTCGTCCACCCGAGAAGTTTTCTGCTCAGCCAGCCCCCGAAGAAGGCCGCCGCGGCACCAAGGACCGTGTACGTGAAGATCCTTCCCACGGAGTACCAGCTCTGTCGCCAAAGGTTCGCCCGCGGCGACGGGGCGGCTGCGCCCAGCGCGAGAGCAAAGGGCCCGCACATACCCAGACAGTGTGCCGAGCCTAAAAGCCCTGCTCCGAACACAAGCGGCAACTCGATCATGCAGCAGCCTCCACGGTCTCGAGGGTATTCATGGTAGACGACAAAGAGGCTGCCGAATCGATGCGATCCTCGTCCCGTCCAAGCCGCAGTGAATTGCCTACGACCAAGAGGCTCGACGCGACCATCGCCACGGCCGCCAGCGCCGGATGAACCATCCCGGTCGCGGCCAACGGGATGCACGCGGCGTTGTAGCCGAACGCCCAGAGGAGGTTCCAGCGAATGGTCTGTCGTGTCTTGACGGCGAGGTCAACAAGCCACGGGAGATGCGAAAGGTCATCATCGAGGAGGCAAATATGGGCGCTCCAGCGGGCGATATCGGCCCCGCAGCCCAGGGCGATCCCGACATCAGCCGCTGCGAGCGCCGCGGCGTCGTTGATGCCGTCCCCTACCATTGCCACGCCGCCGCTCGCCTGGAGCGCTTCGATCGCCCGCAGCTTCTCGGCCGGTACCAGTGGTGCCTGCCAGGTCAGACCAAGTTGGTCTGCCACAGCCGCGACTCGCGGCGGCTGGTCACCCGAAAGGATCGTCACATTTCTACGTTGCCCAACAAGCCCCGCCACCGCGGCATCCGCTGACGGCCGCACCTGTTCGGCCGTCCAAAACGCGGCCACGACCTCATTGCCGATCGCGAAAAGACACCGGGAAAGGAAAAAGGGTGCAAGCATCACGACGCTTTGTTCCGCGACCCACCGCGGGCTGCCGAGCCGCACGGTTTTGCCTGTGGCCGTATCGACGCCCTCGACGCCTGCCCCAGCGACGCTGGTCGGGATGTCAATCGATGCGGCGGCGATACCCTCGGCTGCCACCATATCGGCAATCGCTGAGGCGGTCACGTGCGTGGAACCTCTGGCAAGTCCAGCAGCAAGGGCGAGGACTGTCTCGCGGGCAGCCGACTCGACAATCTCAACACGTTCGACACGGCAACCCGTCGTGAGCGTGCCGGTCTTGTCGAGGCAAAACGTCGTGACACCCGCAAGCCGTTCGAGCGAGTCTCCTTCCCGGACGAGCACCTGCCGTCGCATGCAGCGGCCGATTGCCGCCCAGAGTGCCATCGGCGTCGCAAGCCCCAGGGCACACGGGCACGACACGACGACAACGGCAAGCCCGGCGAGCACACCAGCCGCCGGCCCGCTGTGCCACCAGTGCGCGGCGCACGTGATGATTCCCGCGACGAGCACGGCCGGCAAAAACCAG
>JBGTKO010000176.1:0-17361 GCA_041744595.1 Pirellulales bacterium | reverse complement strand
TCGGCCGCGAGCGGCCTCGCTTCCATGCCCTCCGCTCACTCGGAGGAAACTGCGCTTCGCCCTCCTGGCTCCGCTTGTTTCCTACGCCGGCTCCATGACACGGGCTTGCCCCTTGCGAAAGGGTTTGACCTATGAAAGTATCCGCGTGGGCTCCCCCGAGCCGTGGCCAGCCAGGAAATGGACACCATCTACACTTTGACCCGTTCGAGGTACTCACCAGTGCGGGTGTCAATCTTGATCATGTCGTCCTGCTCGATGAACGCGGGCACCACCACCTCGGCGCCGGTCTCGAGTTTGACAGGCTTTGTGAGGTTCGTGGCCGTGTTGCCACGCATGGCCGGCTCGGCGTATTCGACCTTGAGCACCATGTGGTTCGGCGGCTCCATCGAGATCGGGTTGCCGTTGTAGAGGAGCATCGAACAGACGGTGCCTTCCTTGATCCACTTCCAGGCGTCATCGACCTGTTCCTTTGAAAGCTCGTACTGCTCGTAACTCTCGTTGTCCATAAAGACAAACGCCTCTCCCTGCTTGTAGAGGTACTGGGCGTCGATCGTGGCGATGTCGGCAGCGTCAAGCGAGTCGCCGCTCTTGTAGGTGCGGTCGAGGACCGTGTTCCGCAAGAGGTTTCGGAGCTTGCACTTGTAGAGCGCCTGCCCCTTGCCGGGCTTCACGAAGTTGCACTCGATCAGGATGTAGGGGTCGCCGTCGATCTGAACCTTGAGGCCCTTCTTGAACTCGCTCGTGTTGTAGGATGCCACGGACAATTTTCCTTTGGTGGTGTGCGGTCAGCCCCGGCGGACGGACGGCCAGGAAGCCCCAAAGAGTCACCACGAGGGCGGAAAATGTCAACGCCGCGGCCGTGGGCAGCGTGAGGAGGACGACAACACGTGGCCGTAGTCAGACTGACGATCTCGGGGAAGCCGCAGACCATCGAGGCGGTGCGGCCACGCGGTCAGACCCTCTGGCAGCGCGACCTGGCCGAGGCCTTTCGCGACCCGGAGGCGCTGTGTCGCTTCTTGGGGCTTGACCACGCGCTTGCGGTCACGGCCGCCGCATCGACCGAGGGATTTCCGTTCCTCGTGACCCGGTCGTTTGCTTCCCGCATGCGGTGGGGCGACCCGCGTGATCCGCTGCTGCTTCAAGTGCTTCCGCAGTCTGCCGAGGTTCTACAAGCCCCGGGCTTCACGGCTGACCCGCTCAGCGAGTCCAAGTACCTCACGGTGCCGGGGCTTGTCCGAAAGTACGCAGGACGTGCGCTCTTGCTGGTCACCGGCGGCTGCGCCATCAACTGCCGGTACTGCTTCCGTCGCGGGTTTCCCTACGCCGAGAGCGGCGCGACTCGAAAGGGTTTGGAGGTGGCTCTTGACGCCGTCGCAGCCGACGCCTCGCTGAGCGAAGTGATCCTCTCTGGGGGCGACCCGCTGCTCGCGGACGACGCGGCTCTTGCCCACATCGTCGCCCGGCTTGACGCCATCCCGCATGTCCGACGCCTGCGTATTCACACGCGGCTGCCTGTCGTCCTGCCGAGCCGTGTGGACAACGGGCTGCTTTCCGTACTGGCATCGACGCGGCTGGCACGGGTTATCGTAATCCATGCCAATCACCCCGCCGAGCTCGACGATAAGGTGGCTGGTGCGGTCAGCCGGCTCGCGCAACTCCCGGCGATCGTCCTCAACCAATCGGTCCTTCTCGCGGGCGTCAATGACTCGGCGGCGGTCCTCTCGAGCCTCTCCGAGCGGCTCGTGCAGATCGGCGTCGTGCCGTATTACCTGCACCTTCTGGACCGGGTTCACGGGGCGTCTCACTTCGACGTGCCAGAACCCGTCGCCGTCGCGCTGCACCAAACGCTGCGGGAAACCCTTCCCGGATACGCACTTCCCAGGCTCGTTCGGGAAGTGCCTGGAGAGCCTTCAAAAGCCCCAGTGAACCGTGACTGAAACCGACGGCATGGCGGCGGTGTAAAGATTGTGTCCTGAAAATCCCTCAGGCAGGTGGCGCTCTGTCCGCCTTTTTTAACTGCACCTTTTCGCAGGAGACTTGCCATGAACCAGTTCATCCGACCCGTGCGCGTGTCGCTCATCCTTGCCGCTGCATCCTTCACGGCACATGCCGTGGCCGAACCGCTCGACACTGGGAAGGTCCCCGAGAACGCCGTCTGGGTGATGCATGTCGATATGGATGCGGCCCGACAGTCGACCGTGCTCCAGAACATGGAGGCCCGGATGCTCAAGAAACATCCAAACCTCGAAATGGTGATGAAAACAGTGGCCGACAAGATCGGCCTGGACATCCGGAAGGATCTCCATGACGTGACCGTTTACGGGCTCGACACCGATAAAAAGAACGCGGTGATGATCGTTCACGCTGATGGGGATCGGGAGAAACTCAAGGCAATGGCCGCGAAGGCGCCCGGCCACAAAACGATGGAGCATCGCGGCTACACGCTCCACGCCTGGACGCACAAGGGCTGGGGGCAGTCCGAAGGCAAACCGGTCGTGGGAGCCTGCTACAAGGACACCACGTTGATCTTTGCCCGCACGAAGGCGCAGGTGGAGAAGGCCATCGACGTGCTGGACGGGAAGAGTGCAAGCGTTGGCGACAAAGGACCACTTGCCGGTCGCGTCCGACCTGGTTCGATTCTTGTCGGCCGAGCTTCCGAAGTTCATCCCGAGACCAAGTTCCCGGTACTGAAAGAGAGCAAAGGCTTCCGCGTCGCGCTGGGTGAGAACGAAGGCATGTCTTTCTACCGTGCCATGCTCGAGATGAAGTCGGCCGAAGCCGCCGAGCAGGCGAAGACTGTTACCGAAGGTATGGTCGCGCTGGGCTCACTCAGTTTTGGCGGGGATACCGACGCGATGAAGCTCGTCAAAGGACTCGAGACAAAGACCGATGGCGACAAGTGCCTGATCGCGTGGGACGCCAAGGCCGACGACGTCTGGACAGTCGTCGAGCGGCTCGCTGAGAAGATGGAAGCCAAGATGGCTAAGCGTAAGGAGCAGTGGAGCCGAAGCCACGGCGACCAGAAGGATGATTCAATGAAAAAACGGGACAAGAAGTCATCGCCGAAGGCCGAAAAGCCGTTCCGTGACGATGAGTTTTGAAGTGCTTGCCTTGGTGGGTGGGGCCGGGTTGCCCGTGCCATGTCGCCGGACGTTCGCTACGGGCCTCGTGCCCTTCGCTCACTCGAGGGAAACCGCGCTTCGCCATCCTGGCTTCGCTTGTTTCCCACGCCGGCGACATGGCACGGGCAACCCCTCGCGGATTCCTCCACGAAGAGAATGGACTGTCGGTTCCGAGGTGATGATTCGCGGTAGACTTTCGCCGATGACTAGCAGTGAAGATTTTGACGATGCTACGCTGGCCCGCCGGGCAGGGGCGGGGTGCGTCGAGAGCTTCGCCGAGTTGGCGACCCGGTACCAGGTGCGGGTTATCCGCTACGTTCGGAAGTTTTTCGGGGAGAGTGGCAGCGAGGCAGACGACGTTGCTCAGGATGCCTTCGTTCGGGCCTGGCAAGCGATCGCCACATACGACGACCGCTGGGCGTTTTCAACATGGGTGTTCACGATCGCGCATCGCACGTGTCTCAACCATCAGCGGGCCGCGCGGCGAAGACGACGCCGGGAGACGGTCGTCGCGCCGGTGACCTTTGCGACCCCGGATCCGTATCAAGCCGCAGTTGCCACGGAGCGAGCCGCCTCACTCTGGGACGTGGCGGCCGAGACCCTTTCGGAGCGACAGTTCACCGCGGTCTGGCTTCGATACGCGGAAGCCAAGTCGCTCGCGGAAATCGCGGCGGTGCTCGGGACGTCTGAGTCGAATGCGAAGCTGATTGTGTTTCGTGCCCGTCGACGGCTCGCGCCGCTTGTACGGGACCTGGTCGATTGAGGAGTGGATGTGATGAACGCGAATCGTGATGGCAGCAGTCGGGCTCCCACGTTGCAGGCGAGACTGCGGCGGGAGGCTCGCCGAACGAGGCTCGACTTTTCGCAAGCCTTCCATGAACGGCTCATGGAGCGGATCACCCACGAAGCAGCCGCGCTCCCGAAGGTCAACGAGCACGATCTGTTGCCGTCGCCGATGGCCCGGACTCCGGTGGTGTTTTCGGGCACTGCCGCCGGCGTGGTAGCGGTTGTGGCGGCCGTGTGGCTCGTGGCGGCCTGGCTGCCAGGGAGACCTCCGACTGGACCATCGCCCATCGAGCGTGCGGGGAATGAGGAATTGGCCGTGACCGGCGACGGCGAGCCGTTCTCCGGAATCGAGGAGATTCCGATGTATGACGACATCGATGCCCGCGTGCGGGCTGGTGCGTGGATGCTTGCCGCATCGCTCGTCGAACTGCCCGATTGGGCGAGCCTGGCGGATTTTGACGCCAAGGCGATCCTTGCGGACGCCTCCGGCCCCTGAAACCGGTCGTTTTCCCGTCCAGAGTCGCCCAGGGCGATACACTTTTCAGAGGTGATCAAGTCCCGGATGGTGCGACGACATGGTTTCGAGGACCCCTGGTGCAGGGTTGGTAGCGTTGGTGGCCGCCGTTGCCGGGAGCCTTGTTGGAGCCGGGAGCGTGGCCCTCCGCGCGTCGCTCCTGCCGTGGCGGATGGGGGAACTCGTGGTCGTCTCGGACACTGTTTCCGCTGATTCACCGCGGGTCGAGGCGATCCAGACCTCTCACAGTTTCGGCACCATCGGCACCGGTATTTCCGGAAGCCATCGTTTCGAGATTCGGAACGTCGGCAAGCGGCCTCTTTCGCTCACCCGCGGGAGTTCGAGTTGTAGCTGCACGGTGAGTGATTTCGATGAGGCAGACGGAGGGGCGGCCGACTCCAAGAAGATCGTCCCTCCCGGCGAGAGCACGTTTATCACGGTGAAGTGGCAGGGAAAACCGCCTGGCGGTCCGTTTCAACAGCAAGTGGCGATCCTCACCGATGATCCACGGCGGCCGGAGATTGTCTTCGTTGTCGAGGGCCTGGTCGTGCCCACCTGGATGGCCGTGCCCGAGTCCATCGCAGTGGATCAGATATCGACGTCTGGGGGCCGTCAGCTCTCGGCGAGGATCTACACCTATGGGGAGCAGCCGCCTGCGGTACGCGACGTCTTGATTGATGGCCCGGACGCAGAACGATACTTCTCGCTGACGACGGTGCCCCTCTCAACCGAGGAGGTGTCTGGACAGCCTGGGGCCACGGGCGGTTTCCAAATCGATGTGGAGGTCATGCCCGGCCTGCCCATCGGCCCGCTGCGTCGGACCATCCTGGCCTCGTTCGCGATGCCCGAGGAAGTCACGGCCGACGTGCCGCTTCAGGGGACCGTTGGGGGGGATCTCGTGCTGGCAGGGCCTGGGTGGGATTCATCGCGGCAAACCCTCGTGCTCGGCACGGTCTCGGGACGGTCTGGCTTTAAGCGGCAGATCTTCCTCACTGCGAAGGGGCCGCACCGTGACCGTGTGACCCCGGTGGTGCGCGAGGTCGTGCCAGACTCCCTCGAGGTGACGGTCGGACCTGGCTCCCCGGTCGGCACAGGGAACGTCATTCGATTCCCGGTCGATATCGTGGTGCGGCCTGGAAGCCGGGCTGCCAATCATCTCTGTTCGGCACAGGGGCCGGCTGGAAAGATCGTGCTCGAAACCGGCCACCCAGACTCTCCGTCGATGTCGATCCCTGTCTGTGTCGCAATCGGACCGTAGTCTTGGAGCAGTCCAACGGAGCAACCATGAACAACCGTTTCCTCTGCATCGCGGCCTCCCTGCTGCTGTCAGCCCATGCGGGCATGCCAGCCGCTGCCGCGATGCCTGACCGCGGTCCAGGCGTGACCGGGACGGTTGTGGAGAAGTTCGAGGAACGGAACGGCGGCGTGTTTGCCGACTGGCCAAAGCCACGGGCCGTCCTCGTGTTCACCGGCGAGCTCGATGGCTACATCGAGCCATGCGGCTGTACCGGCAAGGAAAACCAGAAGGGGGGGCTGAGCCGACGCCAAAACTTCCTGCGGGCGATGTCTTCGGTCGGATGGGAAGTCGTTCCGGTGGACATCGGCGGGCAAGTGAAGCGATTCGGGAGACAAACCGAGTCGAAGTTCCAGTCGATCGTCGATGGCCTGCGTGGCATGAAGTACGCCGCTGTCGGCTTCGGGCCCGGTGACCTTCGACTTCCGGCCGAAGAGCTCGTCGCCGGTGTGGCTGCGATCGGCGACGCCCCAACACCGTTCGTGAGCGCCAACGTCGGCCTTCTCGGGCTCGACGCGGCGATCACGCCCCGATACCGCGTGGTCGAGGCTGGTGGCCTCAAGATCGGCATCACGACCGTCCTCGGTGATGCCGAGGCGGCCAAGGTCCGCAATGACGACATCGAGGTCATTCCTGCCACGAAGGCCCTGGCCACTGTGGCGGTGGAGCTCGCCAAGGAGCAGTGTGACCATCAGGTATTCCTTGCGTGGGCAGGCCCAGACGAGACCAAGGCACTCGCGGCCAAGTTTCCCCAGTTCGATATCGTGGCGATGGCTGGCGGCGCAGACGAGCCACCGCGAGACCTGCCTCTATTGCCCGGTGGGGCGAGGCTCGTGGAAGTTGGACATAAGGGGATGTTTGCCGTGGTAGTGGGCTTCTTTGAAGATTCGGCACAGCCTGTCCGGGCGCAGCGGGTGCCGCTCGATGCCCGTTGGGGGGAGGCGGACGACATGATCGCGCTGTTGGCCACGTACCAACAAAAGCTCGAAACGCTCGGGCTCGTGGGGCTCGGGCTCGTTCCGATCCGTCATCCGAGCGGCCGGCGGTTTGCCGGGAGTGCTGCCTGCGCGGAGTGTCACCAAGAGGCCTACGAGGTCTGGGAGAGTTCCGGACATGCCAAGGCGCTCACGACCCTCGAGGAGGCGAGACCGCGGCGGGACGGCGACCCGGAGTGTCTTTCGTGTCATGTTGTCGGCTGGGCCCCGCAGCGGTTCGAGCCTTTCGAAGGTGGCTTTGCCGGCATGGACAAGACACCGCACCTCGCCCACCAGGGCTGTGAAAACTGCCATGGTCCGGCGGCGGCCCACACGGCCGTGGAGCGTGGCGACGTGCGTGCCACCGAAGCGGAGCGGGACCGACTCCGCGCCGAGATCAGACTCACGCTTTCGACCCCCGAGGGGAAGCAAAAAGCGGTCAACAACTGCCTCGAATGCCACGACCTCGACAACAGTCCCAAGTTCGACTTCGACGAGTATTGGCCCGCGATCGAGCATTGACTTTACGCCTGGCGGGTCACTCGATCTTGTGGCGGTTCGGGGTTGCCCGTGTCATGACGCCGGACGTTCGCTTCGGCCCTTCGCTCACTCGGAGGAAACCTCGCTTCGCCCTCCAGGCTCCGCTTGTTTCCTACGCCGACCTCATGACACGGGCAACCCGAGCGGATGCCGCATTCGCAAGCGGATGCTCAAGACAGCGCTGCCATGGCGGCGTCGGGGATATTGAAGTTGGCGGCGACGCTTTGGACGTCGTCGTGGTCGTCGAGTCGCTCCATGAGGGCCAACACCTTACGGGCGGTATCGACGTCGTCAACATCGACCGTGTTGGTGGGGATCCGAACGAGCTCGTTCGATTCCGGTGGGATTCCGGCGGCTTCCAGGGCCGCGATTACTCCCGTCATGGCCGCCGGGTCGCAGGTGATTTCCCAGCGGTCGTCCGACTGGTTCACGTCGTCGGCCCCGGCTTCGATCGCGATCTCCATGATCCGATCTTCATCACCGGCATCAGTCGGAAGCCGTATGAGCCCTTTCCGTTCGAAGAGATAGGCCACGCAGCCGGTGCCGCCGAGCTTGCCATCATGGATTTCGAAGATTTTGCGAATCTCCGGAGCCGTGCGGTTCTTGTTGTCGGTTAGAATCTCACACATCACCGCCACGCCTCCGACAGCGTAGCCCTCGTACATCGACTCCTCGAGGTTGCCCCCCTTGAGTTCGCCGATGCCGGTCTTGATGGCCCGAAGGATGTTGTCCTTGGGCATGCTCACCGCCTTGGCAGCGTCGATCGCGTACCGAAGGCGGAGATTGGCGTCAGGATCAGGACCGCCGTGCTTGGCCGCCACGATGATGGCCTTCGCAAGCTTGCTCCAAAGCTTGCCACGCTTGGCGTCCACAACCGCCTTCTTGCGGGAGATGTTTGCCCAGTGGGAATGTCCTGCCATGGATACTTTCTCCCGGTCAACGAGGCTTTCGCTTCGTGAGTTGGTCGGAGTGTTTGGCCGGTGCTTTTGCCGTTGCTGGCTTGGCCGCCGCTGCCACTTTCTTGGCGGGCTCTGCCGGAGCCGGTTCGGGCGGAGGGGCTGCCTGAGGCTTGATGGACATCGGCTTCACGACGAACGGTTTGGGTCCACTCTTGGCCTTTCCGTCGGTCTTCTTGGGGCCTGAACCTGCCGGCGGCTGCGGTGTCTTGCCCGCGGGACGGGCGGCTGCCTGCGGGCCCGCAGGACGAAGTTCCTCGCCCACCGGATGATCCTCCTTGCCGGTCAAGGGCGGCGGCACAGGCTCTGGAAGCTGCTCGCCCCGCTTCGGGAAACGGTCCTTGGCGGCTGGGTTGACCGCCGTCACGACCTTCCGAACCGTCGTGCCGTGAAGATTTGTCAGGACGTCGATTCCGAACTGGTGGAGCAAGGAACTGAACTCAGCTCCCGCCTTCTTCGAGATGGTCCGATCGAGCCCCGGCACCTTGCCCGAGTCGTACTCCTGCCGCGTGATCATTCCGCAGAGCCAGAGCCCCGCGATCGCCCCTTGATCGAGCGGAATCAAGTGACCGCCGAGGGCCGTCGATGCCACGTACTGCACCACGAATGGTGGCACTCCACGGAGCCCTTCGAGCACCTTGATCCCGTGGGCCAGCGAGTGCTTCTTTGCATGGTCGAGCGAAAAAGCATATGTCGATTCGAAGACTCCCTGGAGCGCGCGGCGGAGCGAGAGGGCCGCGCGGGAGGGATCGGGGAGGTCGTGCAACACTTCGGCGAGCTCTGCAACGGTTGTCACACGGATCTCGTTCAGGTCGAAGTAGGTTTCCAAGAGTCGAGCGACCGCCTTTTCGGCCGCGTCAGCCGGGGCGTTCTCGAGGCAGCAGGCGAGCAGCACCTGGTCGAGTATCGGACGCGACGTGTCGGTGGTAAACGGCTTGTAACTGGCCTTCAGGGCCTTGTGCAGCTTGGGTACGAGCGTGCCCCGCGGCGGGATCTTCTCGGGCACAGGCTTTGGCTCAGGGGCCGACTTCACAGCCGCCGGTGGAGCCGATTTAGAGGCGGACTTCGCCACGGGCTTGGCCGGCGGCTTTGAGGCAGCGGCTGAGACCTTGGGAGAAGCCTTTCCAGCAGGTTTCGCCTCAGATTTCGGAACGGCAGCGGCCTTTTTCGGAGCCTGCTTCGGGGCGGGCTGGGGCTTGCTTGCCGCGGGGCGTTTGCGTGCGGTCATGCGTTGTCCTCGGAGGGTGTTTCGGGCAGTTCGGGAAGGTCGGTGCGTGACGGCTCGTCAGCGTCGGGGGGCAGCACTTCACCGAGAACACGTGCCAGCTCGATCGAGCGTTTCACGCCGTCATCGATTTCGAATCGCAGGCGTGGTGTGTACCGGGTCTCGATACGGTCGGCAATCCTCGACTGAAGAAAGCCGGCAGCGTTGGCGAGCCCACGCAAGGCGAGCAGTTCTCGTGATGGGCTCCCCATCACCGAGACATGCACCGTTGCCGATCGCATGTCAGGGGCCATCTCCACGCGGGTCACGGTCACGTCCCGTACCCGCGGGTCGCGCACCTCCGTCAGGATGGCCATGCTGACCACCTCCCGCACCGCCTCGGCCGCCTTGAGGAGTCGTCGTGTGCTCACGAGAGGGTTCGGGCGACTTCCTCGATTCGGTAGCACTCGAGAATGTCACCCTCCTTGAGGTCGTTGAAGCCGGCCAGCTTGATGCCGCACTCGAGGCCATCCCGGACCTCGCGGGCATCGTCCTTCTCCCGCTTGAGCGAATCGATTCCATAGTCGCCCAGGATGACGTTGTCGCGGATCACTCGCAGCCGTGCGTTGCGGGCAATAATTCCCCCGATCACCCGGCAGCCGGCGATCACGCCAAGTCGGCTGATGCTGAAGGTTCGCTGCACGAGCGCTCGGCCCAACTCGGCCTCTCGCTTTTCAGGTGCGAGCATTCCTTCGAGTGCCTTCCGGAGGTCATCGGTGACCTGGTAGATGATGTCATAGCGGCGAACCTGGACGCCGAGATCCTCCGCCAACGACCGCGCCCGTTCGTCGGGAACAACGTTGAAGGCGATGATCACCGCATCGGAAGCATCGGCGAGCGCCACGTCGGCCTCGCTGACCCCTCCCACCATCGCCTGCAGAATGCGAATTTTCACCTCGGGGTGGTCGAGTTTCTGAAGCTCCTTCTGGATCGCCTCAATCGAGCCACGAACATCGGCCCGAATGATCAGGTTGAGCGTCGGAGCCTTCTCCGTGCCGAGCCGATCCACGAGCGTCTCGAGTGTCACATGCACAGGCGCACTAGCCAGCGAGGTATGCCGACGAATGCCCGTCCGCTTGACGGCAACCTCACGGGCCATGGCAATCGAATCAACGACCTGGAACCGCTCGCCGGCACCCGGTGGCTCGTCCATGCCCGTGACAAACACCGCCTGCGCTGGCCCCGCCTCCGCCATCTTTCGGCGTGTGAGCGTGTTGCTCATCGCCTTCACGTGGCCGCTGGCTTCGCCACAGACGACCGCGTCACCCACCTTGAGCGTACCCTTCTGGACCATCATGCAGGCGATCACACCACGGCCTTCATGAATGGATGCATCGAGGCAGACACCGGCAGCCGCACGATCGGGGTTGGCCCGCAGGTCATGCAGTTCCGCAATCGTCAGGAGCGTGTCGAGCAAGGAGTCGATCCCCTCGCCGGTGAGCGCGCTCGTCTTGACCACTTCAGTCTCACCACCCCACTCGGTTGGCAGGAGCTCGTTGGCCGCCAGTTGTTGATACACCTTCTGGATGTCGGCGCCCGGAAGGTCGATCTTGTTGATACACGCGACGATCGGCACGCCGGCTGCCCGAGCATGGCTGATCGCCTCTTCGGTCTGGGGCATGATACCGTCGTCAGCGGCCACCACGATCACGGCACAGTCGGTCACGTTTGCCCCGCGGGCCCGCATCTGCGTGAACGCCTCATGGCCCGGCGTGTCTACGAATGTGATCGGCCGTTCGTTCCGATTGATCGTGTAGGCTCGGATGTGCTGGGTGATGCCGCCACTCTCGCGAGCAGCCACGTCACTACCAACGATCTTGTCGAGGAGCGACGTCTTGCCGTGATCGACGTGGCCAAGGAACGTCACCACGGGCGCCCGGGGCAGCCGGAGGGCGGGGTCTTCATCCACGGCATCGAAACCGGTGAGCAAGTCCTTCTCGAGATCCTCGGCCGTCTTGAGGTCGAGCTCGACGCCGAGCTCCGCAGCGAGCAGTTCGACCGTGTCGCGATCGAGCATCGTGCTCATGCTGGGCATCGTCTCCATGCCGAAGGCGAGGAGCCGTTTGAGCACCTCGCTTGCGGCCAGGCCAATCGCCTCAGAGAAGGCCCGCACGGTGCAGGGTACCTGGATCGAGGCGTTCGTCTTTCGCGGCGCGGCCGTCGAGGCACCCGATCCTTTTCGGGGGCGGCCTCGACGGCGGCGAAGACTTCCGTCGTCGTCATCACCAATGCCGCCCCGCTTGCCGGTGACCTTCTTTCGGCTCAGTTGGCGAAGCTCGCGGCCACCGAGCACGTCTTCGCCGCCGGGCCCACCGGTCTTCGACGGCGTTCTTCGGGGACGCAATCCTGGCTGGAGCGGAGGGGGTACTGGCGCACCAGTTCCGGCGCCACCTCGCAGCAGACCGCTCGTGCGGGCCTTCGCCGTCTCGGCCGCCTGTCGCTGCTCATGCTTTCGCATGTGGTCCGCCAGCGGCTTCGCGCCTCCGGCCTTGGCGCTACGGATGGCGTCGAGCGGAAGTTTGACGTCAGGCTTTTGAGCGGCTGGCTCCTGTGACGCGCGGGAGGTGGGCGGCGGACTTGCCCGGCCGGCGGCGGGGAGGGGAGCGAGCTTGAAGGCCGGCCTCGGCATCGGTTTGCTGCCGTCGCCCGAACGCCCGCCTGGACGTGGACGTCCGTCAGTTGGAGCGGCAGCAATTGGCTTCGAAGGGGCCATTTCAGGAGGCTTGCCCTTGCCTGCGACCCCAGCGGGGGCGATGTAGTCTTCCCGCTTGACGGGAGCGGCGGCTGTCGGCTTCACGGCCGCTGTTGGTCGGACCGGCGCGGCGGGCCTTTCAAGGGCGGGCTTGGCCTTGCCGCCGATAAATTCCTTGAGTTTCGCGACCTCTTCGTTCGAGAGACTGGCAAGCGCCGAACCCTTGTCCTGAATGCCGGCGCGAGTACACAACTCGACAAGCTCTTTGCTGTCGAGCTTCAACTCTTTCGCCAGCGTATAGATCCGAACTGCCACTCGTGCCTCTCTCTGCCGGCTGCCGCCGGTTGCTCTCACCTGTCTCGAAACTCGGTCCGAACCTCAGTATTACGGGATACCCGACCATCACGACGGCTCGCCCGACGTTTCGCCGGCCTCAGCCGGAGCATCGCCCGCGGCCTCGCTGACTGCCAACGCCGCCTCTACAGCGTCGGCCTCCTCGGTGGCCTTGGCGATCCGATCCTGCTCTCGCTGCTTTCGCCGCTCATCGGCTGCCGCAGCTTCCGCCATGGTGGCACGACTTTCGGCTTCGGCCACGATTGCATCGACCGCCTCGGCCGACAGACCTCCCATCTCCATGAGGTCGTCGGGCTCGATCACCGAGAGGTCGTCGTACGAGAGGAAACCCTCACCGACCAGCCGTTCAGCCAGCGACTCATCCATTCCCTCGATCGAAGAAAAACCGGCCGTAGCACGCTCGATCTGCTGGTCGAGCTCCTCCTGCGTCATGATCTCGATGTCCCAGCCACAGAGCTTGCTGGCAAGGCGAACGTTCTGGCCGCGGCGGCCGATTGCCAACGAGAGCTGATCCTCCCGAACAAGGACGATCCCGCGGCCGAGCATCTGGCAGAGAATGACCTCGTCTACTTCAGCCGGCTGGAGGGCGTTGGGGACAAGCACTTGTAGGTCGTCGCTCCACCGAACGATATCGATCCGCTCGCCACCGAGTTCCTCAACGATGTTCTTGATCCGATTGCCTCGCACGCCGACGCATGCCCCGACGCAGTCGATGCGATTGTCGGAACTGATCACGGCCACCTTACTGCGGTAGCCCGGCTCACGCGCAATGGCGCGAATCTCGATCACGCCGTCGGCGATCTCAGGAATTTCCTGCTCAAAAAGCCGCTGCACGAGCTGGGGCCGGATCCGAGAGAGGATGATCTTGACTCGGCTGCCGACCTTGCGAACCTCGAAGATTGTGGCCCGGATCCGCTCATTCGGATGGTAGCTCTCTCCCGGGATCTGCTCGCTGCGAGGCAGGATTGCCTCTTGAGTTCCGAGTTGGACCGTGGCCGTGGCACCCTCGAAACGGGTCACCACGCCGGAGACCATGTGTCCGACCTGCTCCTCGAACTCGTCGTGGATCGCGTCGCGTTCCGCCTCGCGGATCTTCTGGATGATCACCTGCTTGGCCGTCTGGGCACCGATTCGGCCAGCCAACTCCGCCGACTCGATCGGCTGGCCATCGTGGGTGCCAGACATGGTGCCGTCGTTGCGGTCGATCGTGATGACGATCTCGGACGTCTCGCCATACTGACGGGCCAACGCGGTCATCAAGGCCGCCTCGATGGCCTGGAACACGATCTCCTTGTCGATGTTCTTGTCGCGATGGATCGCGTCAACAATGCGGAGAATTTCTTCGGGCTTCATGGCGGTCTCGGCGGGCCCTCGTGGAATGGTCCCGCCGGCATGGCCGACGCCATCCCACGACATGGGCGCCGAGGCCGCCCAGCCTGGTCGGCCACAAAGCCGACACAGCCAAAACAGCCCGGTAGCGCGACCGCAAACCAGCACCATCCTCACGAGGTCAAGCCGTGCAGCCTAGGCCGCCTCGCACCGACTGTCAAGCAGCGGCAGGGCTACCCGGCCAAGCCCGGAAGACGAGTGCTGCGGCCTGCCCTTGGGGCGTGACGGAGGCAGACAAGAAGCTCGTTCCGGCAGCGTCGCCTCGAAGGGCAGGCCGGATCGGGCAGGCCTCGTCCGAGTGCTCGAAGTTCAACAGTGGAAACAACATGCCTCGACGCATGGCAAGGATGCTGGCCACGCACTCGACCAGGCCGCTGCCGGCGCCGAGATTGCCGAAGTGCCCCTTGGCTGCCACGACCGGGATGCGACGGGCGGCATCCCCGAGAACATCGCCGAGGGCCTCCGCTTCCTCGCGGTCCCCTTGGACCGTACTCGTGCCATGGGCGTGGACATGGCCCAGTTCGTGTGCCGGGATGGCCGCCTGTTCGAGTGCCGCCGTGTAGGCCCTGGCGAGGGCCCGCCGCCGCCTGCCCGTTCCTCCACGATCAACAGCACAGCCAGCTCCGTGGCCAAGAACTTCGGCGAGGATCATGGCGCCCCGTTTTTCGGCGGCGGTGAGCTCCTCGAGAATGAGCACCGCAGCTCCCTCGCCGAGTACCATGCCGCGCCGGTCGCGGTCGAAAGGGCGGCTCCATCCGGAAGGAGCATCGCTGTTCCCCGTATCAAAGGCCACCTGCTCGCTCTGCATCGCATGCACCAATTTCGACGGATGGACCCGTGTACCCGTTGCCCCGGCCACCATGATGTCGGCCATCCCCCGCCGAATGGTTTCGGTCGCCTCGCCAACCGCGAGGTGACCACTCGCCTCACGGATCGTGATCGAATTGCTCGGCCCACGCAGGTCGTTGTAGATGGCGATGTGGCTGGCGGGCATGTTCGGAAGGTACTTCAAGAGCCACAGAGGATTGAGCAGTGGCATGCCGTCGGTCGCCCAGCGGACGAAGTCGAACGCTCCGTCCGTCCCTCGGCATGCGGCAACGCCGGAGGTGAAGTCCTCCGGGATCGTGAGCATGTAGTCCGACCCGAATACGCAGCCGAATCGCTCGGGCGGGTGATGCGCGAAAGGGTCGCCGGAATCATGAATCGCCCGCTGGGCCGCGGCAACGCCCATCTGGCTCTCGCGGCACATGACCTTGAGCCCCTTGCGGATCGCCTTCTTCTTCTCACCCTCGAGTGGTCCGAACTCGTCGATGCTCCCGGTAAAGCCGCGAGCCTCGGCAGCATGGTGGAGCGGGAGGCCGGTCGTGGGGAACGACTCGATGGGTCTGACGCTGCTCGTGCCCGACTCCAAGCCAGTCCAGAAATCATCCAGGATCAAGCCCAGTGGGGAGATCACTCCGAGACCCGTTACCACAATCCGCCGTTCTCGCTCGCTCATACCTGTCGCATGTCCCTTGGTGACGTGACGTCAACGACTGCTGCCGAGACGTGGTTCGATCACGACCACGACGTCCCGTCGCTCGGCCTTTGCCAGCAGCGCCGGGACAACCCCATTCTGCGCGGGAACAGGCCACGGAACCAACCCAAGGCCAATCACGAGGGCGTGAGTGGATGGCCAACGGAAACGCTCGCCGATTCGCACAGCCGCCATCTGAGGCACCTGGGCAGCCACTGGAGGGCCACCCCCGGGGGCGGACAGCGAGAGGGGAGCCATCCGCTCGATCTGATCGATACGGCAGCGAAAGACGGCCTCGACCGCGGTCCCGTCCTCTGTCACCAGAGGGTGAATATCGATCGCGAGGCCTTCATCACACGTGGCCTTCTGTGGCTGCCAGCCTGGCCAGGCGTTCGGCGTGAGACTGTAATCTTTGACGTATTCCTGGGTACGGCCACCGGTAAGCGTAGCCGGGAGCCCGTTGGCCGCGAGAACTGCCCCCGTGGGCAGCTCCACACAGTCCGATCGTCTCGTGGCCTGGACGACCACGGCGGCGGCCGCCTCCCTCGGCAGCATCCAAGCCTGGACGCCTGGTGTGACCGTGGCCAGTGGTTGAAGGGCAGGGCGGGCTCCTGCTCGCCACGCTGGCGAAGTGAACCCGAGCACCCGAACAGTGAATCGGTGCGGTTTGTCGGCTTCGTCCACAAAACGCTTCACGACATCCGCGACTCGGGTCTGCATCTCGGGCGTGTGGTAGCAGGAGAGTTTTCCATCCGATGCAGAAAGCGACGCGGGGTTCGTGCCATGCCAGGCCGGGTAGCCCGTCTCCTGGAGAATCCAATCGACGACATGCTTCTCGCTGTCGGCGCCTGCGACCGCGACAAAGGGTTTGATGTCGTAGGTCTTCCAGACCTGTCCGATGTCGGATGGGATTTGAGCGGGTGCGACCGCGGTCCTGACACTGAGAATGCCGGCCATGGCAAACCATGAAAGCCGAAGCGAATGCCACCGCAACCGATTCATGGCGGGGCCCTTCCTGCGAAGCTGATTGGGAAACTACGGGAGCCGGCAGGGGAGCCGGTCGGGGAGCCGGGCGAGGATGAGACTCGCGTTGTGGCCGCCGAAGCCAAAACTATTACTCATCGCCACGTCCACACGGGCGTCGCGGGCCACGTTGGGTGTGTAGTCGAGGTCACATGCCGGGTCGGCCTTGTGGTAGTTGATCGTTGGCGCGATCACGCTGCGGGCAATCGACAGGGCACAGACCACCAACTCGATCCCGCCGCTGGCACCGAGTGTGTGACCAAGCTGACTCTTCGTGCTCGACACAGCCAGCCTTTGGGCATGCGAGCCAAACACTCGCTTGATCGCGGCCGTTTCGGCCTTGTCGCCAAGCGGCGTGCTCGTGCCATGGGCGTTGATGTACTGGGTAGCGTCAGGCGGGAGCCCGGCATCGGCAAGCGCGGCAACCATGGCCTGGGCGGCGCCCCGTCCTTCCTCGTCGGGCTGGGTGATGTGGCCTGCGTCGCCGCTGGCACCATAGCCCTTGAGCTCGGCGTAGATTCTCGCCCCGCGGCTACGGGCATGCTCGAACTCCTCGATCACGACCACGCCGGCGCCCTCGGCGAGTACGAACCCGTCGCGGTCAGCGTCGAAGGGGCGGCTGGCCTCCTTCGGGGCATCCGTTCGGAAGGAGAGGGCCCGCATGTTCTGGAAACCCGCTAGGCCGATCGGCGTGAGCGCCGCTTCGCTCCCGCCGGCGACCATCACATCGGCATCACCGTATTGGATTGCCCTCAGGGCCGAGCCGATCGAGTTGGCGGCACTGGCGCACGCCGTGGCCACCGCAAAGTTGGGCCCTTTGATCCCATACCGGCTCGAGACGTGACCGCTGGCTGAATTCACCATCAGCTTCGGGATCGTGAACGGCGAGACCTTGTCGATGCCCTTGTGGAGGAGCCGCTCCTCTTGCACCTCAACC
>JBGTKO010000175.1:0-3220 GCA_041744595.1 Pirellulales bacterium | reverse complement strand
GAGTCGCGTGGCCGCTGCCACGGTCCACGGTCGGCGCGGTGCCAGCCCAAGCCACAGCACCGCTCGGCATCGAGGATGAAAACGTTTCGCTACCAAGAGCGGCCCGGCCGCACTTCGGCCGAAGCCAAGGATTACGTCGGGGCGGATCTTTGAAACCATTTTGGCCAGCCCGGCCGTGGCCGCCGCGTCCACAATCGGGCGCCGTCCGACGGCCTTCACGAGAATCCCGCGGGCGGCGAGCCGGCGAGCCACACTGCCTCCGTGGCTCGTCACCGCGACCGACACATCAAAGCCGCCACCAACAAGTCCCTCTACCGCCAGTTCCACCTGGCGGCCAGTGCCGACGGGATCGAGCCCCCGCGTCACGATGAGAATTCTTGTCGATGCCATTCACGATGATGGAGTTGTAACGATATCATTCATAAAAGCCCCTCGCGCCAGCGTGGGGACGGCGGACTGTTGGGCGAGCCCGCTTGTGATGGCCACTGGGCTTTGCTTTCCCCGCAGTCCCCCGGTTCGCGACGGGGCTTGTAGGCAGTGAAGTGACCGCCTTCCATCACCCTACCCTGCCCCATTGGCGCTCTGGTAGGCGGCGCGGGCCGCGCGGGTCGCGGCGATGTCGTCCTCCTCGAGGACAGCGAGGTACGGCAAGTGCCGCCAGGCGCCGTCGAAGTCGAGGCCGTAGCCCACGACAAACTCGTCGGGGATATCAAAGCCGATGAAATCGGGTCGAAGCGAAACCTCCGCCCGTCCCGCCTTCGCGAGCAACACAAGCGACCGCACGCTGGCGGCTCCGCGGCGGGAGAGCTCTTCGAGGAGTGCCGCGAGTGTGTGCCCGGTATCAAAAATGTCATCGACGAGGAGCACGTCCTGTCCGGTCAGGTCTGGCAGCAGATCGAGCCGCAGTTCAAGCCCGCCCGGCCGCGTGGCGGTGCCGCGGTAGCTGCTCGCCCACACCATGCTGACCTGCACCGGGCCTTCGAGCCGGCGAATCAAGTCAGCGACGACCACGATGCTGCCGGTGAGCACACCGACGACCGTCAGTGGCCGGCGACCAACGGCGGCCCGCACTTTTTCGGCGAGCCGATCGATGCCGGCGGCCAGATCGTCAGAAGAGAGCAGCACTCGCATCGCGTGGCGTTCCTGCGTGGGGCATGGTGACCGGTCGGAAGATCCGACAAGATACCAGCCCGCGACGCGGCGCTAGAATAGTTTTGCTCATCCACCCGGTTTGTCCCGACATGCGCCCACCTCCCCCGCCGCGAGCCGATTGGTTCGTTGCCGATATCGAAGGGCACCCGTGCGAGATCCACGCACCGGCCGACGCCGTGCCGGGCCGAGCAATGATCTATCTTCACGGTGTTCGGGAGCGTTGGCTTCAGGAGCTCCCCGGTCTTCGGGATCTCATTGAACAGGCCCGGCTCCCGGTGATCGCCCCGCGGGCCGGTCGCACGTGGTGGCTCGACCAGATCGTGTCCTCGTTCGATGCGAGTATCACGCCGGAGCGGTATGTCGTCGAGCGAGTCATCGCCGAAGTCAGCCGGCGGTTCGGTGTGTCGCCGCCTGGCATCGCGCTGGTCGGCACGAGCATGGGGGGACAGGGGGCGCTTCGGCTGGCCTATCGGTATCCCGACATGTTTCCCGTGTCGGCGGCGATCGCACCGGCGATCGATTATCACGCGGCGATGCGGGAGGCACATCTGTGGGACGACGGCGAGCTCTATGACACGCTCCAGGACGTCTACGACGATGTTGAACGAGCCCGGCAGGACACAGCCATTCTTCATGTCCACCCGCTCAACTGGCCGCGTCATCAGTTTTTCGCCTGTGACCCTGAAGACGAGCATTGGTACGACGGCGCCGTCCGCCTCCAGAGTAAGCTCATCGCCCTCGGCATCCCGCACGTAGCGAAACTCGAGCCCCTCGGCGGCGGCCACGATCCCGTGTACTACGACCGCATTGCCCCCGAAGTGATGGCGTTTGTGCTCGAACGCCTCGATCAGGAGTCCCGCCGCATCGTGTGAGGCAGGCCTGTGCGGTACGGGTCGCCGGGCGTGAAATGCAGTGTGCTCTCGGCGGTGATCCAGGCGCTGCCTCGGACGGTGGGCACGAGGAGGTTCTCGATTTTCTGAACCGAGGCCTCGTAGACACCACCGAGAATGCTTTCTTGCCGCCAGATGGATCGCTCGGCGAGGTGGCCATCCTCGTGGAGACATACAACGAGCGCACTTGTCGCCGTGCCGCAGGGAGATCGATCGAAGGCACCGTCCGGGCACAGCACAAAGTTGCGGGCGCTGTTCGCAGGATCCTTCGGCGGCCCCATGAAAACGATGTGGTCGATCGTCTCACCGGCGTCGCCTGTCACCCCGGCCGCCTCGAGCCCACGGCGTATCGCCCAGGCCTTTTCCAAAAGTTGCGGGATCGCCTCAGGCGCAACGGGAAACCCATGGTCGCGGCAGATGTAGAACCAGAGGCCGGAGGTGGCCACGTCTCCCGTCACCACCGTGCCATCATTGCAGGCTATCGCGAGGCCGCGGTGTGTCCGCCGCGGAGGCACACACTGAAATGATGCGTCGGTGCCACCATGCCACGTGACGCCAACAACACCCGCAGGTGTTTCGAGTCGGAAATGACCGGGCGTGATTCGGCCCGCGTGACCAAGCGACACCGTAAGACCGATCGTGGCATGGCCGCACATGTCGAGATAGCCGACGCGGTTGAAGTAGAAGGCTCCCAGGTCGCACGTCGGGTCGGCCGGCGGCACGAGCACCACACCCACCATCGCCTCGACGCCACGAGGGTCTGCGACGAGTGCCTGGCGGACGTGGTCGTATTGCGAGCGGAAGATGTCGCGCCGCTCTCGCACTGAACCCGCACCGAGGTCGAGGCTGACGCCAAACGGCTCATCGACAACCAGCCGCGTCGGCTCGCCCAGTGTGTGCGAATCGATAACCCGCACGTGGGAGGGTAGCTGCGTGTGAGACGGATGCATGGGCGCTGAGAATGGCATGTGCCAGAGCATCATAAAAACCGGGACGCACGAGCGGATCGTGCCGAGACTGGACGAGCTAAAATGACATTCGCCAGTGCATCATAAAAGCCCCTCGCGCCAGCGTGGGGACGGCGGGTTGTTGAGCGAGCCCAGCGCATGATGGCAAACGGGAAGGCAGTTCACCCGTAGTCCCCCCTGCTTGCGCATGGGGGCTTCTATCGGAGGACG
>JBGTKO010000174.1:0-6063 GCA_041744595.1 Pirellulales bacterium | reverse complement strand
CGATCAGATTATAGGCGCGTGCCACATTGGCGTCGTTACGCTGGATCACCACATCGCGAATGCGGCGCTTGTCATCTTCGTCAAGAATGATCTTGGTCTCGGGAAGATTGAGCTCGACGGCCCCCCGGGCCAGGCGTGCGCGACGGAGAATGTCCGCGACATGACGCAGGTTGCTGATCCGACCGAGTTCCTGCTCGCGGTCAGCCATAAGCGCGGTGGTGCCGAGGAACCGAGGATTGATCTCCGTGAAATAGACCTGATTGCCATCGGAGATGTAGTCGATCCCGAAGATGCCGTGGAAACCAGTATGGCCCTCCGCCGAGAGGCAGCCAAGCCACGCGCCGATCCGCTTCTGCATCGCCTGCATCTGCTCGATCTCGTGGTCTTGCAAAAGCGAGCCCGAGAAGTCATTTCCGCACCAGCCGAAGTTCAGGTTCGTGAGCCCTGGCTGGCCGATGATCTGGAGCGAGGGTTCGCCGAGGAGCGTGCCGTTGTCGGTTCGGACCGCGGCCATGCTGAGGCTGCGGCCGTGGATGAACTGCATCACGGCAGCCGCCGTGCCCCGGTGGGCTTCAGCAACGGCACGGAAATCGGCCTCGTCGTGGATCATGTGAATGCCCGACCCGGCCGCCGATTGGTCGAGGCTGATGACGAGCGGCAGGCCATGACGTCGCACCAGCGGCTCGAACAGCGCCGGATCGAGGAGGACTTCCGAGCCCGGGATCACCGGCACGCCCAGGGCCTTGAGCTGCCGCCTCACCCAGGTGCGGCGGTTGAGCTGGTCGGTGATGGCGGCCGAGGGATTCATAATCCGGATGCCCGGATACTGTGCCACCAGACGCTCGAGTTCCGACGACGCCTGGTAGCAGAGCACGTAGGACTCGGGAAAGTTGTCGTGAAGCTTGCGGAGGCTCTCCTCGAAGAAGGGCCGCAACTCTTCCATGCTCGAGTCGGTTCGCACACCCGACGCCTTCTCCCAGGAGAAGAAGTGGTCGAATGAGTTCTCGGCCCGGGCCGGCTCCTTGCCATACCGCGTCATCGCCATGACGTTGATGTGCGGCGCGAGGAAGTCGCCTGAGAGCCAGTCGAGCATCCGCAGCGAATAGCAGCCGAGCCCTCTGTCGAGGAGCGCCGGGTGACGATCGAAGGTTTCAAAGGTCTGTTCGACCGTCGCGACCAACTGGGTCATGCCGCACCTCCACATGGAAGGCTCGGCATCGAAACAAGGGAACTTGGCACCGGGCGTCGCAACGAACGCATCGGGCTCATCAAAAACATGGCGGGGCTCATTGGCCTCGACGCTCGCATTTCCAGCGGACAGGCATCCGCGGCGAAGGGACTAAACCAAAGCAAATGTTCTGCCTGCACGTCATGTGCCACGCAGGAAAGCAACCGCGGTCCGGGAGGGAGTTCCCGCGGGAGACGGCATGCAGGCCATTGGCCGCACACGTGCTCATGGCAAAAATGACAATCCCAGAGAGGTTTGAGGCGGGGGGAGGAACCAGCGGAGAAATTTTTTCAAGTTTACACGCGCGACGTGACGCGTTGGATCGTCGTGGGTCCAAAGAAAGCTTTGCCGTATGGCTTACGAAAATGTGGGCTAACTCGGGGATCGGGGGTCCACTGAGGAAAATGGTAGAAGTGGGAAAACTCTATTGCAAGAATGTCGGCCGTCCTCGGCCCGTTCGCCATGCTTTGGCGGGCGGCCCTCCGGCCTTAACACAGTTCTCCGATGGCCGACACCGGTAGCCCTCCCCCCATCTCGTTCGGGCTGAATCCCGATGTTCTGCCGCCTGGATGGGCTCCTTTTATGGGCTCGGAAGAAGCGGTGCTTGCTGCCGCCCGCTTCGACCTCGACGCTGCCGGCCGCTTTTCTTCCGGCCGTATTGTCCTCACGAACGGCAAACTTTTCGCCGACGACCCATCCTCCGGAGATGACGGCCAGCCGCCGCGCTCGTGGAAACTTGATGACACGTCGCATCTCCGCACGCGGATGCAGACATCGTTTGGTCGGCTCGAGCTCATGCGGGCCGGTCGCATCGAGGCCACCTGGATGTTCACCGCCGCCAGGGCGGCCGGCATGCAGGCGTTGGCAGAGGCATGGGAGACTCGGGCGCGAGCGGCACGAAAGCCCACCGACGATCACGACGAGCCTCCGCCACGGATTCCGTCGACGCGATGGGACGACGATGACCGGGCATCAACCGGAGCCACGTGGCGTCCACTCGTGCGGGTGCTCGGATTCGTTCGTGGGCATGCGGGCATGGCGATCCTGGGTTGTGTCTTGTCGCTCGTGAGTACGGGAATGGCGCTCGTGCCACCGTATGTGACGATGCCGCTCGTAGACGACGTGCTCATCCCACGGCAGTCGGGACGCGACGTCCCCTTCACGCTCGTCTGGTGGTATCTCGGAATCCTCGCCGGCGCTGCGTTCATCACCTGGCTCCTTTCGTGGGCCAGGCAGTGGACGCTCGCGTGGGTGAGCGAACGGATCGCGGCCGATCTGCGAAACCGCACGTACACCCACATGCATGGGCTGTCACTCGACTTCTTTTCTACCCGCCGCACCGGCGATCTTATCGCTCGTGTGGGCAGTGATACCGAGCGGATCAACAACTTTCTTTCGATCCATCTTGTCGACTTCTCGTCGAACATTCTGCTCGTCGTGCTCACGGCGGTGGTTCTCGTCTGGCTGAGTCCGACGCTCGCACTGGTCACGCTCCTCCCCTTCCCACTCATGGCCTGGGTGGTGAACTCAGTGCGGGAACGGATGCGGCGGGGCGTCACGCAGGCGGGGACCGCCTGGGGCGACATGACGAGCGTCCTTGCCGACGCCATTCCCGGCGTACGGGTGGTCAAGGCCTTTGCCCAGGAGTCGCGGGAATGCGACCGGTTCGCCGCAGCCAACTCGGCGGTGGTCGCGGCCAATGATCGGGTGAACGTGCTCTGGTCGTTCTTCGGCCCCCTCGTAAGCCTGGCCAACGAAATTGGCCTGCTGGTTGTGTGGGCGGCCGGTGCCTGGCTCGTGTTTGGTGACACCCTCACCGTCGGCACACTCACAGCCTTTCTCGCGTACATCGGCCGGTTCTACGGACGCCTCGAATCGATCGTGCGAATGCTCCCTGCCACTCAGCGGGCCGCCGCAAGCGCGGAGCGGATTTTTGAGATACTCGACTGCTCTCCAACCGTCGCCGAAGCGGAGCGGCCCCTTTCGCCCGGCAGAGTCCGCGGACGGATCGAGCTCGATGGGGTGCGATTCCGGTACGGCTCCCGCGAGGTGCTCCATGGCATTGATCTGGTGATCGAGCCGGGAGAGATGATTGGCCTCGTGGGCACGAGCGGTTCCGGCAAGACGACGCTTGTGAATCTCGTCGGCCGATTTCACGATCCGTCGAGTGGGACGATCCGCATCGACGGCACCGACCTGCGGCGGCTGTCTCTGGCCGACTACCGGGGCAATCTTGGCGTCGTGCTCCAGGAGCCGTTTTTGTTCTTTGGATCGGTGACGGAAAACATCGCGTATGGAAAGCCCGGCGCCACTCGTGAAGAAATCGTGCGAGCAGCTCGTGCCGCAGGGGCGCATGACTTTATCCTTCGCCTACCGGCCGCCTACGACTCACGGGTCGGTGAGCGGGGAAATTCGCTTTCTGGCGGTGAGCGGCAGCGGATCTCGATCGCGCGGGCCCTGCTCGTAGACCCGCGCATCCTGATCCTCGATGAGGCCACGTCGAGCGTTGACCCAGAGACCGAGGCAATCATCCAGGCGGCGATTGATCGGCTCGTGACAGGCCGTACGACGATTGCCATCGCCCACCGGCTCTCGACCCTCCGGCGAGCGGACCGGCTCGTCGTCCTTGACGGGGGGCGAATCGTGGAGGTGGGCACGCATGAGGAACTGCTTGCGGCCGACGGTGTCTACGCGAGGCTCGAGCGGGCCCAACGAAAGGCCGAAGAGGAGGCTGCGATCTCATGAGCCACCCCATCTCGACAACCGGTCCACTTCGTACGACATGGCAGCTCGAGCGACGTGGCGACGGCGGCCTCGACTTCGTGGCGGCCGACGGCGCACGGCATGACGATGTCGATATCCGACGTGGCTTCCCGTTCTCGGCACCTCGAGGTGGCCTGGCTGTACTCTCGGCCGCGGGCAACGAGCTTGTGTGGATTGAGTCGCTCGACGCACTCGATCCACCACTTCAATCCCTGATCGACAGCGTCCTTGCCGCCCGCGAGTTCATGCCGCTCATCGAGCAGGTCGTGTCTGTCTCGGAGGGACGGCCCGCGGAGTGGAGCGTAGTGACTGACCGCGGCCCGAATCGTTTCATCGTCGCCCACCCAGACGACGTGTCCAGGCAACCGGATGGGGGCGTGATCCTCACTGACACCGACGGCATCCGCTACCGAATTCCAGTGGCTTCCGCCCGCGACCCTCGCA
The DNA here is from genome assembly GCA_041744595.1 of Pirellulales bacterium. Classification (GTDB taxonomy): domain Bacteria; phylum Planctomycetota; class Planctomycetia; order Pirellulales; family UBA1268; genus QWPN01. The sequence continues at coordinate 1,628 of JBGTKO010000174.1, read as the reverse complement.
ACCGTCGCCTCCTCGACCGCGCCCTCTGAGTGTCCGTGGGCGAAGCCATCCATGGCCTTCGCCCACTTGGCATCGGCTGGCAAAGCCAAGGTTTGCCAGCCGATGCGCCCGCCGCATCCTGCGGCGGAAGCTACTGATCGCAAAGAGCCCCTGGTTGCCGCAGCGGTCGCCCCCTTCCCAGGTTCCGGGAGCCCGCTTTCCCACGGTCGTAAGATGGACCGATTAGAAGGCTCGTAACGGAGCGGGGGGCTTCTGGCCGCGGAAAAACATTGTTTTTTCCTCAAGCCACCGCTTGCGGGCCGCGTAGGTCGGATTAGGCTCGAAGGGTCCTTTCGAGGAGACCATACATGTTTTGCTTTGTTCGGTTCCCCATGTGTCCCGCGATGGTTGCCATAGCGGCCATCGCTTTCCTGCCGTCTGCGAGCACTGCCTATGGTCAGTGTGGCGGCTGCGGTACGCCGGTGATGTCCGCTCCGGCACCCGTGCCGACGCAGACGTTCCGACTCGATTTCCAAACGGTGTACGACGAGCAGCAGGTCACGGCCTACCGCATCGAGCATGAGACCGTTTACGACACGCAGACCTACACGGTCCAGAAGCCTGTTGTCGAGACGCAGACCCAAGAGCGTCGCTATACCGTCCAAAAGCCCGTCTGGGAAACACAGACGCGTGAGGAACGGGTCACGGTCATGAAGCCGGTCTGGGAGACGGTCGTCGAGGACCGCAGCTACGACGTCACTCGCGACGTGGTCGAGACGAGCACCCGTGACGAGCAATACACCGTCATGAAGCCGGTCTACGAGACGGTGATGCAGCAGCAGGTGCAAACCGTGCGGCGGCAGGTCATCGAGACGAGTGAGCGAGAGCAAAACGTCACCGTCAGCGAGCCCGTGACCACGATGCACACGGCCTACTCCGTCGGCACACAGGCAGTCGAGACCGTCACACCGGTCGCCACGCCTGGCGCGACTTCGCTCGGCTGGGTGCCTGCGACATGGGTTGTCGATCCGATCACGGGCGTCGCAGTCCTCCAGCGAGGTGGCCTCGCATGGACCATGACACCGGGCACGGTGGTCAATCAGGTCAACCGCACCTTCCGACCTGTCTACACGCCGGTGCAGGTCCCGCAAACCACGATGGTCAATCGCGTCATCACGCAGAAGGTGCCAGTCCAGACGGTTCGGTACGTCGACGAGCAGGTGACGCAAGAGGTGCCGGTGCAGACCATGAAGATGGTCGCGGAAACATGTGTCCGTCAGGTCCCTGTGCAGACGGTTCGCAAGGTCGTCGAGCGGGTTGAGAACAAAGTGCCGGTCCAGGTGTGCCGCATGGTGCCGGAGGAACAGGTGCGACAGACTCCTGTCCAGGTGATGAAAATGATCACCGAAGAGCGGGTCGAGCCCGTTCAGGTGCAGGTGATGAAGTATGTGACTGAGGAGCGGACGGTCCAGGTGCCCCGGGTTGTCGAGAAGCGAACGCCCGTCACATACACCCAGCGAACACCCCGGTCGGTGGTCACCCGGGTTCCGCTCGATGCCTGGGGGAATCCGCTTCCCACAGCCGTCGCGCCGGCCGCGGCGACTCGTTCCCCTGCCGCTCCGTCGGCCGCTCCGGCACTCGACTCGCGG
>JBGTKO010000173.1:0-7526 GCA_041744595.1 Pirellulales bacterium | reverse complement strand
AAGAATTGAAACTCGACGACGAGGCGATTGCCCGCGCCTTCCTGGCCGCTGGGCTCATCGGTGTCTTCATCTGCACGCCCTGGTCGTTCGCGGCCGAGGTCGGGGGATGCCAGGCGGAAGGAGGCTCGGCCGCCGCGATGGCTGCCGCCGCGATCGTGACCCTCGCCGACGGAACGCTTCCGCAGGCGCTCGCAGCCGCGTCGCTCGCGATGCAGAGCATGCTCGGCCTTATCTGCGATCCTGTGGCCAACCGTGTGGAAGTACCTTGCCTCGGCAAAAACGTCATGGCCGCGGCCAATGGTCTCGCCTGCGCAAATATGGCCCTCGCGGGTTTCGCCCAGGTCATACCGTTTGACGAAGTCGTGGCCTCAGCAAAATGGGTGGCCGAGCGGATGCCCCGCGAAGTTCGCTGCACGGCCCTCGGCGGCCTCTCGATCACACCGACGTCGCTTGCGATCGAGGCCCGGCTTGCATCGCGGAAAGCCGCCTGCGGCGCCGGCACCTGCGGCTGCGGTTGACTCGGCATACAAGCCCACCTGCGCGAGCAGGAGGGACCGCGGGTAGCGTACGATCCCGTTGGCAATCATGGACGGTTTCGCCCAACAACCCGTCGTCCCCACGCTCGCGCGTGGGGCTTTTATGATGATGGACCTTCCCATGATCGTCCCAAGGACATAGCCCCCGATGAAACTCGTTCGGTTTGGTTCATGTGGGCATGAGACGCCAGGCATCGTGATCGCAGATGGGGTGATCAAGGATGTGTCGTCACACGTCCGCGACTACGACCACGATTTTTTTCAGTCGGGTGGCCTCGAGCGAGTACGCGCACTTGCCCCGACAATGAGTTCGCTCCCCGCGGCGCCAGCCAACGCCCGCATCGGCGCCCCGGTCGCACGTCCGCGAAACGTTTTTGCCATTGGTCTCAACTACTCCGACCACGCCAAGGAGACCGGCGCCGCCATTCCGTCTGAGCCGATCCTCTTCATGAAGGCGACCGGCGCCGTCTGCGGCCCGAATGATCCGATTCTGATTCCGCGGGGCAGCACGAAGACCGACTGGGAAGTCGAGCTCGGCCTCGTGATCGGCCAAACCGCCCGCTCCCTCCCCTCCCCTGAATCCGCCCGCGACCACATCGCCGGATTTTGCATCGCGAATGACGTCTCCGAGCGATCGTTTCAACTCGAACGCGGAGGCCAGTGGAGCAAAGGCAAGTCGAGCGACAACTTTCTACCGCTCGGCCCCTGGCTCGTGACGAACGACGAGCTGACCGATCCGCAGAACCTTGCCATGACGCTCGAGGTCAACGGCGAGCGACGGCAGACCGGCTCCACGTCAACCATGATTTTCAACGTCTTCTTCCTCGTTCACTACCTCTCACAGTTCCTCACACTCGAAGCGGGCGACGTCGTGATCACTGGCACACCACCGGGTGTTGGCATGGCGATGAAGCCTCCACAGTTCCTCGCCGCCGGCGACATAGTCACCGTCGCCATCGATCGTCTCGGCACCCAGCAGTGCTTGTGCCAAACGGCCTAGCCAGAACTTTGTTTCGAGTTCTCGCCAAGCCCGCCCAGTAGCACGAGCCGGGAAAGTGCGACCTGAAGCAGCAACCCCACTTCCATGGCGACCGGGATGGCCCAACAACCCGCCGTCCCCACGCTGGCGCGAGGGGCTTCTATGGTCAACTGCCATTCGGAGCCTGAATGTAATCTCAAAATCATTCGCTTGCGCAGCGTTACACGAGGCTCGGGGCGGCACGTGCCACAGGCGACGGCGAGGCTGCCACCGCTATTGATCCGCGAAAGCGGATCAATGCTGATCCAGCCGAGGCATCAATGCCCTCGGCTGGATCGAAGCTCGGCGGGGGCAAGCCAAGGTTGCCCGCGCCGAGCGGGCCGGCGTCCTGCCGGCCGTTCCCCTCTCTGACGAATACACGAGGCTCGGGGCGGCACGTGCCACAGGCGACGGCGTAGAAAACCGAGCGCAGCCAGGATGGCGAAGCGAGGTTTTCTCCGAGTGAAGCGACGGGCACGAAGCCCGTCGCGAACGTCCGGCGACGTGGCACGGGCCGCCCCGAGCCGGCACCCCTTCAAGCGGCCCTCTTGCATGGTGCCGTGAAGGGCGCCGTCGGGCGAGTGCGACCCGGACTGACCCGGTCACGGAGTGACCGGGCTACGGTGGGCGTCAGTGCATGGTGCCGTGAAGGACGCCCTTGATTGGCGTGCCGTCGGCCGCGGAGATATCCCACTCGAGCGAATAGCACCAGGTCGGGCCGAAGTCTGGCACCGTGAGTGACACACGGCGGCCGTCGCTCGACAACTTGCCCGCAGTGATTGCGAGGTCACGCTCGTTGAGATGCTCGGATCCATATTTCTGCGTGCGCTTCAGGTCCCACGCTCGAATCTTCCAGCCGGCCGCATTGGCCGCCGTCGTCGCGAGCGGCTGGGCAAACTCGAGCGACACACTTCCAGGCTCGGCGTGAAGCCCAATCGGAATCGTGAACGGCTTGTCGGTTCGCCGGATGCGAAAAAAACCACCTGGGTGCTGGCGGTTACCGGCCCAGGCGTAGAGTCCGCATGCATAGAACTGGCCGTCGGCTGGATTGAACCGCCCCCGCATGATGCCCGTGGGGAGATCCGGAATCGGGAGGGCCACGAGGCCTCCCTGCAACACTCCCTGCGTACCGCGCTCTCCGTTGGCCGGTTCAGTGAGAACAAGGTGGACACGCCCCTCACCGTATGACAGTTCGAGGAGCGCCCCGTCGATCGGCGACCATTTCGAGCTTTTCACGCGCACGAGCTCGGCAGGCGAGCGGTTGAACGCATTGGTGATCCACATGGCCGGCGGGATCATCGCGTCGTCGGACGAGTCGGTGACATCGTGATAGCCAAACATGTTGCCGTAGAAGCCCCCCTGCCGGACGTGATTGATCCGATTCTTGGGGTTCCAGTGGCCTTCCTGGTCGGTCACCCAGAACGTGCCGTCGTCCTCCACGCACACACCGTTGGCCGCGCGGAAACCGTTGGCCACGATCGTCGTAGTCTTTCCGTCGGGCGTTACCTTGAGGAGCGTGCCGTGATGAGGCACCACCGCCGGCAGGCCGTGGCGGGCGCTCTTGGCATAGAAGACGTTGCCAGCCGCATCCGTTTCGAGGCCCATCGCAAACTCATGAAAATGCTCGGTCACCTGGTGGTCGTCATTGAACGTGTCGTAGCGATCGGTCATGCCGTCGCCATTGGTATCGACGAGTTTCAGGATTCGGTCGCGACACCCCACATAGATCATGCCTTTGATGACCTTGATGCCGAGCGGTTGAAAGAGCCCCGATGCAATCCGTTGCCATGAAAGCATGCCATCGGCAGACGCGATGCCCTTCACCTTCCACACATCGCCATCCCATGAGCAGATGACGGCCTCATCGGGGCTTACAAAATCGATGCCCGAGAACCGCACCTGGGCGTTCCAGGGATTGGCCTCAGGCGCTGTGAGAACATCCACTGCAAAGGGACCATTGCTCGGGCTGGGGGCGATCTTCGTCTGCACGGTCGTGCCCCAGAGTTTTGGTGCAGGCCGACCGATAAGCGATCGCGGAACAGGTGGCTTGGGCAATCGTTTGACGTGCTCAGCGAAAGCTTGAAAGTCGGGAAGCGTCGTATTCAACCCCATGGGCACGATTGCCACCGCAAGGTCAAGCGGCTCCCGCCCTGCGGGGATGACAAGATCGAGCGGATTTTTTCCTCGGGCCAGCATGAGATGAAGGTTGTCCTTGTCGCCCTGAGCCAGGCCGGCTTGTCCATGGAAGGCGATCGCTGCGGATCCGTATCCCTCGGCAAGCCGCACGGTGAGGTTGCGTTCCCGGGGACCGAAGGAAAACGATCGCACGAGCACTGGAATCTGGTTTCCTTCACGCTCGATCGGAGGAGCCAGCGATGGTGTTTCGAGCACGGCCGTCGTACCAACCTCATAGTCAAGGACGACAGCGTTTCTCGGCTCGGCTGCCGTGCCCCCAAGGCCGACGTGGTGGAGGGTCTTGAACCGCACGTGCGCCCGCGGCAGCGGCCCATACGGCTTCTCATCGCGGCCGAGCGGGCGTGGATCGTCAAATGAGCTCGTTTCCGGGTTTGCCCAACCCGGCATCGTCGGCGTGACAAGTTGCACATCGCCCGCCACCTTCGGATGTGCCCCGTGCCGGCCATCAAAATTAATCCCAGCCCAGTCAATGAATTGCTCGCCCGTCCAGAACGCAGCCACTCGCATCGTGTCGAGCTCATACAGCACCCAGGCGTTCCCACGGCCCACACCACCAGGGCCCTCGTCGAGCCGAATGGCCAAGCCTTTCCGGGCGATGTTCGTCTTGTCCTTGCCCACCTCAAAGGTCCCGGCGAGGAATGGCCCGTAGTCATGCAGCCGCCAGGGCTCGATCATCGAGGGCTCGGGGCCGCGGCTCGTGCCGGTGGGGAGCGAGTTGACGTACGCTGGCGTGATTGCGGTGTACCACGACGAATTGCGACCTTTCAGAAAGGTCTCCCGCAGATAATGGATGACGTCGTACTTCTGGCTCGGCACCATCCAGTTCTGCGGCACCATCATTCCGTTGCCGTAGGTGAGCGTGCGGTACATCGCATACGGATCGCTTCCTGCCTTGAATTTTCCTTCGGCGAAACGCGGCGCGGTGGGCAGCGAGCCCGGCGTGTCGAGCGTGCCGTGGCAGTTGGCGCAGACGCGACTGAAAATCTTCTCGCCGCGTTCGAGGGACTCCTTCGACTTCGCAGCGTCGCTCCAGTCCGCAAGAAAGGCGGCATGGTCGATTTCAGTCTCGTATGCGGCGGGCGCCTGCGCAGCGAGCAGGAGCGGATCGGGCGCCAACTCCGCAGCCCTCGACGGCCCCCCTGAGGCAACGGCCGAAAGGTACGCCACAAGATCGAGAAACTGGCCCCGGTCTGACAGCAGATTCGCAAGGCCGCCCGGCATGAGCGACGCCTGGGCTGGGATTCGTTCATCAATCTCTGACTTCGAGACCACAATCTCTCGGCCACTGGCGGCCGCATCGCGAAGCACGATCTCCGTGTCACTCTCTCGAGCGACGAGGCCGGTGAAGCTCTTTCCGTCATCGGTGATGATCGTCACGCCGCGGTACGTGGGCCCCACGACAGCCGACGGGTCGAGGATCGACTCAACGAGGTGAGCCGTGAGTCGTTCGCGAGTGACCCCCTCCGGCATCGCCGCAAGATTCGGCCCGAGGGGCGACGCGCCCTCCCCCACGATATGGCATTGCGTGCAGGCCATCTGCCTCGAGTGGAAAATGTTGGATCCGCGAAGCGGGTCGCCGTCCTTCTCAACCGCCGCGACAAGCGACGCCCGGTTCTCGGCCATGATCTGGTCGGCAAGATGGGGCATGTCGGCCGCCTGACCAACCATCGCCACTGCCAGCCATCCGAACATCCCGGCCACAAAGTTCTGGAAATCGTGCATTTTCAACGTTCCACGGACATGGTTTTTTTCGACGCTCGGCCAGATTGTCGTCCTTGCACAATACCCGCCACAGGTCTACCCGGCGAGTCCTGGTACGGTCGTTCGCGACGATAGAAGCCCCTCGCGCCAGCGTGGGGACGGCGGGGCGTTGGGCGACTCCGCTCATGATTGATAACGGGAAGTCGCGTCACCCGCAGTCCCCCCTGCTCGCGCCGGGGGGCTTGTATTGGATGGCGAGCGAGAGCTGGAGGGAGAGTTTTCCCCGAAGCCGCCCGCCCCACCCTCCACGACGGCCAGGAGCTGCCTGGCGAGGTCAGTCGATGCATCGGCCTGAGCGGCGAGCTCGGTCGAGGCGGCGGCTGTCTGTGTGGCGCTCACGGCGTTTGACTCGGTCACTCGACCGATCTGATCGATCGCCTGCGAGATCGACGCCACCGATGCCGCCTGTTTTGATGCTGCGGTCGAGACCTCCGTGATCAGTTCATCGATTTCGCGACTTCGGCCGAGAATCTGACTGAACCGCGTGGCTACGGCGGCGCCCACCTGCTCCGCCTCTCGGCTCGCAGCCTGTGACCGCTCAATCAACCCACCACTCTCACGGGTCGCTTCAGCCGCCCGTTTGGACAGGTTTCGCACCTCATCGGCCACGACGGCAAACCCGGCGCCATGCTCACCTGCCCTCGCCGCCTCCACCGCCGCGTTGAGCGCGAGGAGGTTCGTCTGGAACGCGATCTCGTCGATTGTCTTGATGATGCGGGCCACTTTGTCGGCGGCTTCCCGTGATGCCACAAGTGAACCCTGCATCTGGTGCATCTCGTCCGCACCGGCCTCTGCCTCACCGCGGGTCGCGTTGGCCGTCGTGGCGGCGGCGCGGGAGTGTGCCGTGGCCCGTTCGGCCATGCCGACGAGCTGTTGAACCGAAGATCCTGTTTGTTCGACCGCGGCAGACTGCTTCTGCGCCCCAGCCGAAAGGGCGTTGCCTTCGGTTGCCAACTGTCGCACCGCGTCGGCGATTTGCTGGGCGCCGACATTGAGCGATCGCGACACACGCCGCAGGTCTCGGGCGAGCCCTCGTGCCGTCGACCAGAGCACCCATGCCAACACGCCTGCGAGCACGGCCCCGGCCAACATCACTTGCAGCACCTGCCAGGTGGCCCCCTTGATCACCGCATCTTGCGGCACGGCAACGACCAACCACCACGGGGTATCGATGCCGCGTGCCGTCACGGCTGTGGAGACGTAGTAGACGGGCGCATCAAGCACGGTCGAGAAACCGATCCGAGCGGCTGACTCGGCCGCACTTCCGCCGCGGGCGTCGGCCAGCGACTCAAAGAGGCCGTCCGCTTCTGAAAGCTTGGTTCCGATCCGATCACGTTCGGGATGCGCGACGAGCACGTTCGTGTCAGACAGCAGTATCGCGTAGCCGCTCTCGAACGGCCGGATCTCGCCGACCAGATCGGTCAGCGTCTCAAGGTCGAAGTCGAGGCCAGCGAACCCAACGAACTTTCCATTGACGAGAATGGGGCTTATGAAAGAGGTCATGAGCACGTCGCGGCCTGCAACGGGATAAAGGTAGGGCTCGATCCAAGCGTCGCGACCGGTCCGCTTGGGAATGAGGTAGTAGTCCCCTACCCCTTCGACCTCGTAGTTAACGAGCGGCGCGAGGACGAGGTCGCCACGAGCATCACGGCTCCAGTAGGGAATGAAACGACCGGTCGCATCGTGTCCGGGCTGATTCACGAATTCGGCATCGCGGCCATCGATCGCGTTCGGCTCCCAGAGTGATGAGAGGCCGATCACGTCTGGTTCAGCAGCGAGCGTCGCCCGCATCATCCGATTGATCACCCCCCGCTTATCGACGTCCTCCATGGCCTGGAGCCCAGCAAATGCGGCGGCGAGCGTCCGCGGAATCTGAAACGCACGGTCGATGTAGTCCCGCACTTCGGTGGCGTACCGCATCGCGGTCTCGCGTGCCCGCGTCTCGGCATCAACCCGCGCGGCTCGCCTCGCATCGACCAGAATCCAGCCGAAGACCGCGAGGTAAAGGCCGAGCG
>JBGTKO010000172.1:0-5180 GCA_041744595.1 Pirellulales bacterium | reverse complement strand
GCGGTGGTGGTCGAGGCCGGCCGGCCGCCGCGAGAGGCCGCGGACCTCCTGGCCGCCAGCCAGCACGCCGGCAAGCGCAGGTGGATGTTCAGCCGGGAAGCGCCGCCCGAGTCCGTGGGAGAGAAACTCGTGTCGTGCGATCTTGTTTCGCAGTCCGATGGAAGGATGCTCGATGGGCCCGAAGCCGAGATCGCGGGACGGCTCCGGCGACTGGCCACGCGTCGCCGCGAGGTCGCACGGCGGCGTGAGGCTGCGTTCCTGGCTATCCTTGTGCCGCTCGGGGTGACGATCATGGGCGGCCTCACGTTCTTTCTTGCCATGAGCGTGTTCGAGCCGCTCATCACACTGACGCATGAGCTCTCGGGAGTCTCGCCATGAAGGAGTGCTGCTCACGACCTGCCTCAGCTCCGCCATCGGACATGGCTCAGTGGCGCCGTCGAGGCATTTCAACCGTAGAGGTCATGGCGTCTATTTCCCTCCTCATGGCGTTGATGGCGGCGACGATGCCGCTGTTTGTGAGGCACGGGCAACTGCTGTCCGAGTCGCGCCGGGAACGCATCGCGATTGAGGAGCTGGCGAACCAGGCCGAGCGGCTGGCCATCGTGGCCCCTGCTGACCTCGAAGCCCATCTCGCATCGCTCGCGGTTTCGCCGATTGCCCGCGAGCGGCTGCCCGGCGCGCGATTGGAAGCGGTTCGTGGCGATTCACCGCTTGGCGAGCGGGTCGTCTTGCAGCTCTCGTGGGATGCCGTGGGGCGGCGGGAACATCCCCTTTCGCTCGCGGTCTGGCTCGCGGTGCCGACAGGAGTTGAACCATGAGTCATGCCTATGACTGGAACACCCGAAGGCGGCCGCGAGGACGTCGATCGGGCTTTTCGCTCGTCGAGCTGCTCCTGACGATCACTGCCTCAAGCATGGTCATGGCTACAGCGACGGCACTCCTGCACCGGACGCTTTTCCTTGAATCGTCGTCCCGGCATGTCCTCCAGCGGGAACGTGCGGCCCTCGTTCTCGCGAGGCAGTTCCGAAACGACATCCACCTTGCCCGGAGCGTGGAATGTTCAGGCGACCCGCTGCCCGATGGCATGGTGCTGCTGGCAAACATGCCGGGCGACGGTGTGATCGAGTACCGCCGGACATTCAGCGGGCTCATCCGTGAGGAGCGGCTCGTGGCAGGCCGCGTTGCTCGTGAACAGTACGCGTGTCCGGAAGGGACGCGGTGGTGGGCCGTGCGCGAAGGCCGCGTCGTCATCCTACGGGGCGAGGGGGACGAGAGCTCGGCGACAGCACCACCCGTGGCGATCGAGGTGGTCGCGATACTCGGCGCCAGGGTCAACAGCCCGGAGGCACGACCATGACTTCGAGGCCCGTACACACGGCACCGTCCTCATCCCGCCGTGGCGGCGTGATGTTCATGACGCTTGCCACGCTGGCGGTCGTCAGCCTCATCGTCGTGGCGATGGTCCGCGGCGCGATCATCGCTCGTCGAAGCCTCCGGGGTGAGCAGGCGCTGCGGCAAGTGGAACTGCTCCTCGATGCCGCCGAAGCACGTGCCGCCACCCGCGTGAGCATGGGCCAGGCTGTCGATGAGACCATTGATCTCAGTCCGGCCGACCTCGGCGGCCAGTGCTCGGCGCGGGTCATCGTGACGTCAACGCCAAGCGATACGACCGATCTGCGCCTCGAGATCGTCGCGGAGTATCCGTGCGAGGGGCCGGTCACGGTTCGGCGAACTCGTGAAGCCGTCATCCGTTCACCCGTTTTGAGACCGACCGACCCTGTGACCGACAAGGAGTCCTCACCATGACCACCGATAGACCTATTCAAGAAGGCGACCGACTCTATGCGTGTTGGCACGCCCGCTGCCATGGCCAACCGTCGTCGCGGGATCAATCACCCTCTGCCTTCACGCTTGTCGAACTCCTCGTTGTGATCGCGATCATCGCCACATTGATCTCGCTATTCTTGCCGGCCGTGCAAAGCTGCCGGGAAGCCGCCCGGCGGACGGGGTGTATGAACAACGTGCTCCAACTCGGGCTCGCGCTCCATCAGCATGAGTTTCACAGGGAAAAGTTTCCGGCGGGCGTGACCGATGCGGCCGGACCGGTGCAGAGCGTGCCGGAAGGCCAGCACGTGAGTTGGATCGTCCGCATCCTGCCGTATCTCGAAGAGAACGCCTTGGCGCGGCATTTCAAAATCGACGAGGGAGCCTACGCGGAAGCCAATGCGCGTGTGCGGGCTGCGGTGATCCCCACGCTTCTTTGCCCGTCGTCGCCGGCTGGTTCGAAGGTGGATGTCGGCGAGGATCGCCAGGCGGCCCTCTCAGACTATGCCGGGAGCCACCATGATGTCGAGGCACCGATTGACGGAGACAACCACGGCATGCTGTTCCTGAATAGCTCCGTTCGGTTCAAGGACATCCTGGACGGCAGTTCCCGCACGCTCCTGCTCGGTGAGCGGCAGCCGCCCCATTGGGATTCGATGCTCCTGAACCGTGACCTCGGATGGGTCTCAGGCACGCGGAGCACCTTGCGAAACACCTCGCCGCTCGAGATTTTCTCTGAGGAAAGACTGGCCGACCCGCTCTTCGTCGGCGGCTTTGGCAGTAGCCACCAGGGTGGGATCGTGGCCATGGCCTCGGCCGATGGCGGGATCCATATGATCACTCCCGACATCGACCCTGATGTCCTTCGCCAGTTAGGCCACCGGGCGGATGGCGAAATTCCGATCGACACGTGGTGAGAGCCGTGGTCACCCTTCGGCAGCGGGTTCAGGTTCGACTACGGGCCGGCTCCTGGCGTCGAGGCTCCAGGGCCCGGCGCCGTTGGCCATGATGAAGACCATCGTCCCCATGAGGGCGATATTCTTCATGAAGTGTATCATCTCGTCTTTCATGCCCTGGGTGTTAGGCTCGAGTTTCCAGAACGCATGGAAGTAGTACGTCGCAGCGGCCAGGAAGACGAGCAGAAGCAGAGCCCCGAGCCGTGCTTGGTAGCCCACGATGATTGACACCGAGCCAATGATCAAAAACGCGATCGCCCCGAGGAGCATGACCTGCGGCTGCTGGATTCCAACGCCCTCCATGCCTTTGGCCACGTCGTTAAACTCCATGACCTTTCTCACGGTACTTGCCAAGAAGATACCGGTGATCATCAACCTGGCGACGAGCGAGAAAAAACCCTGAATGACGTGCATGGCGTGGCTCCGAAGGTGGGGGCCGGGAATGCCCGGCGACCGAGAGGCTACCACGGACGGCAGGGGAACCAGGAAGGGCAGTTCGGAACCGATTCCGACGCTATGCTGGCGTCGGTTCCTCTGTCCCATGGACGAAACGCCACGATGACCACTGACGCGATCGACATTGACGTGCACGCCGTAAAGACCCTTCGCGATGCCGGGAAGTCCTTTCTCCTGCTCGACTGCCGCGAGCCAGACGAGCATGCCATCGCGATGATCGACGGGGCGGTGCTCATCCCGATGCAGGATGTCCCCGAGCGGCTCGACGAGATCGAGGCATGGCGGGATGGCCCGATCATCGTCCACTGCCACCACGGCGGCCGAAGCCTCCGCGTGACACGGTTCCTGCGAGAGCGTGGGTTTGAAAACGCCCAGAACATGGCCGGGGGCATCGAGGCATGGTCACGCGAGATTGACCCGGCGACGCCCCGCTACTGACCTGTTCAGGAAAGCGTGACGAGAAGTCCGAGCCGCCATACACTCGCGGTTGTCACCTCAACCGCGTTCGGTAGCCCATGACTCGCCTCGTTTCGTTTGCGATCCTGATCGGCCTGGTCGTGCTCTTCGGCCTTCTGTCGCTCCAGGTCATGGCGGCGTTCCTCCTGCCCATGGTCTTGGCGGGAATGCTCGTCGTGATTTTCGGTCCGCTCCACCGGGCCGTCCAGCGAAGGCTCCGCGGGCCAGCGTGGGTCTCGGCAGGAGTCACAACCTTCGCCGTGCTCGCGATCGTACTCGTGCCGCTGGTGTTCCTGGTCCTCCGTGCCGGCGGCGACGCGATGGCGATTGTCCGAACGCCCGACGGCTTGAAGCTCGATCCCAAAGTGCTCGAGGGCCTCATCGCAAGTTTCAACGAAGCCACGGGGCTCGAACTGACTCCGGAGGAAGTTAATCAGGATCTTCGGAAGGTCGCTGATGAGTGGCTCAGCCCAGTGATCGCGAAGGCACCGGCAAAGGTTGGCAAGGCTCTCGTCGGGCTCGTGGTCACGATCGTCGCGTTCTTCTATTTCCTCGCGGAAGGGCCACGGATGCTCGCGGCGGTGACTCGCCTGATCCCGCTTGATATCCGCTACCAATGGCAGCTTCTCGAGGAGTTCGAGGAAATCAGTCGCGCGGTCGTGTTATCGACGCTGCTGGCCGCGGTTGCCCAGGCGGCCCTGGCAGGCATCGGCTTCGCGGTTGCGGGGCTCCACAACGTCTTCCTGCTCACGCTTCTCACTTTTGTCTTGTCGATGGTGCCGCTCCTCGGGGCGATCTCCGTGTGGCTGCCGGCTGCCCTCTACCTCATGTTCTTCGTCCAGGACACATGGGCCGCGGTGGGACTCGCGATATGGGGATCACTCGTCGTCTCCACGATCGACAACATCATCAAGCCGATCGTCCTTCAGGGTCAATCAAAACTCCACCCCCTCTTGGCGCTCCTGAGCGTGCTCGGGGGCGTTGCGGCACTCGGGCCAATCGGCATTTTCGTGGGTCCCATTGCGGTGGCTTTTCTCCAGGCCGCTCTGACGATGCTGGCCGCTGAAATCGACAGTTTGGAGCGGTCGGATCTGGCCTCTCGGGCCACCCCGCCGGCTGCGGGTGAGGTCGCCCCCTCACCTCCAGATTGGACGGAACTACCGCCCGGTGTTGCATGACAGGGTCGATCGAGGTTGAAATCGGACAATTCCGCGGCTGGATTTCGGCCTGCAACCCCTTGAAGGGACGAAGCGATGATTCTTGATTGTGTGCTGACGCTAGCAGCCCTTCTGGCAACCGGGATCGAGGCGGCCTACGTCCCGACTGACGACGGGAGTGGTGACTACCTCATCCGCGTCGAGCCCGACCTCGTCCGCGGTGACACTCCCTACCAGTTCACCAGCGACGTTCCTGCCGACTCCCGCGACATTCGCCGCGTGCGGATCTATGTCGGTGACGCATGGCCGCCCGCCGTCGAGCGGTCGGTGG
>JBGTKO010000171.1:0-5579 GCA_041744595.1 Pirellulales bacterium | reverse complement strand
CTTTCCCTGAACCTGTTCTGGCTGGCCGGGATGACGAGCTTCTGGAAATCGACCGACAGAGGCGAGTCAGGGGTGGGCTCCAGTCACAGGATTCGGCTGTCCGCATCCGAGCTGCGCGGCAAATGTTGACAACCGACCCCGACCAGGCTCGGGACGATCTCAAAGCCCTTCAGCAGGAAATCAATGGCTCAGGCGACCTCGACCCCGCCCGTCGCGGCCAGTTGCTGGCGGAAATCGAGATGCGGGTCCGCGAGGCAAATGTGCGTGCCCGCGAGAAGACAGAGCGGGATCTCGCCAGAGAACGACAGGCGGCCATTGGCCGCCAACGCATGCAACTGAACAACGACCTCCAGCGTCGCGAGGAGAAGATCCGGCAGTTGATGGAGAAGTATAACGCGCTCGTCGAAGAAGGAATCCGGATCGGGTACGCCCAGGCTGAGAGCTACCCGGCAGTCATCGACGGGGAGGCAGTGATCGGCATGGAAGCCCCAACGCGGGCGTTTGTCGTCGCAGAGCGAGTCGTCGGCGAGGAGATCGCCCGTGAAGCACCGCCTCTCTATGCGAATGCTCCGATTCCAATGACGGCGCGAGTAATCGGCCGCACGGCGCCGCTGGTGGCCAGGATCCTCGCGTATGACTCCCAGAACTTCCGCACCAGCCGCGATCAGCAGCGGGGCTTCATGGACCAGCTCCATCTCGTCGATGTCGCAGCCATCCCGTTTCCAGACGAGCCACCGATCATCTACCCCAGCGCGCAGCGATGGAAAGACCTGACGCGTCTCCGCGAGAAATACAAGTCGGTTGATTTGGCGAATCCCGGCAGCAAAGAAAAGGACATCTACGATGCCCTCGAGAAGCCGGTCCAGCGATGGGAGTTCGTCGAGTCGCCGCTGCGAGACGTGCAGCGGGCGATCGCCGATGAGTTCCGCATCCCGGTCGAGATCGATGCACGTGCGCTCGAGGATGCGGGCCTCGACCTCGATGCGCCAGTGACTCAAAACGCGTCTGGCATCAGCCTGCGTGCCGCGCTGCGACGGCTGCTGAGTGGGCTTGATCTTGCCTACATCGTCAAGGATGAGGTGCTGCTGATCACAACGAAGGAGAAAGCCGACGAAAATCTTGTCGTCAAGGTCTATCCGGTGGCCGACCTGGTGCTCCCCGTCGATCCAGGCTCAGGTCTCAATCCCTTCCAGACTGGTGGCGGCATGGGCGGTGCAGGCGGCATCAACAGTGGCCAAAACATGGGCGGTGGCATGGGCGGAGCCGCCGGTGGGATGGGTGGCGGCGGCATGGGTGGCGGCGGCATGGGTGGCTTTTGCTGGGTGGCCAGGGAGGTCTATGGCGTTCATGATCCCCGCTGGTTGCTCTTCCGCGCCTGGCTCACAACCGAGGCACCCGAATGGCTCCATGATCTCTATGCTCAGCATGGCGAAGCATTTGCGGAATGGCTGAGGCCGAGGCCCGCGGCCAAGCGGGCGGTGCGGGCCGCCATGGACCTCGTTCTTGCAGGCCGACAGGGCCCAGCAGTCGGTGCACCATGGCAAGTGACGGGAGCACGGGCACGGCTTGCGGAACCCTCGTTTGCCGCAGTCATACCGACGGCCGCGACGATCGATTCGGAACCGGGGCCATCGACCGGCCGTTCACCGCGGGGCAGCGGCCTGCCCCAACAGGTGCTGGAGGCTCCCGATCTCCGGGGTGCGATTGCGACCTACCTGCTGCCAGCGACAAAGACGGAATCGGAATCGGAAGCCGACCTCCGTGAGGCCGCCAAGCGGCTGTCTCAGCTCCGCGTGTCGGCGGCCTGGCTCGGTGAGCAAAAGGATTTCAAGCGGGCGGCGGATCTCATCTCTGCTGCCATTGCATCCGGTCACGCCGAACCGTGGATGTACGAGTCGTTGGCTATTGCGCTCGAAGCATCCGGCGCACCACGGACCGAGGTTGAGCGGGCGCTGTTGTCGGCCGCCGACTTTGCCTCGAGCCCCAGGGATCTCATGCAACTGGCCTATTACCTCTCACGGTATGGCGCCCAAGGGCAGGCCTTGCGAATTTGCCGCAGGATCACTCGTGCCGATCCCACCAACCGCGAGGCCTTCGCGATGGCCATGACGCTTGCCGCCAAGGTCGATGACATCGATACGCTCCGCTGGGCGTGCCCAGGAGTCTTGGCGCACGACTGGCCTGCGACTCAGCAGGCAGTGGCCGTGCGCGCTGGGCGACTGGCCAATGCAACAATCGCTCGCCTTCGCAAGGAAGGCCGCCATGATGCAGCGGAGGCCTTCCAGTCGGACGTCGATGCGGCGCTCGTGCGGGATCTCGTGATCGACGTTTCGTGGACCGGAGATGCCGACATCGATATTGCCGTGCAGGAGCCATCCGGAGGCTTGTGTTCCGCTTCCTCGAGTCGTTCAGCTTCTGGAGGGATACTCTTCGCCGACGGCGAAGCGGGGAGTGACGGCCCAACCCACCGGGAACGGTATGTGGCGTCGGAGGCATTCCCTGGCGAATACAAGGTTGTCGTTCGTCGCTCGTGGGGCACCGTCGCGGCCGATACGGTCACTGCCGAAATTACGATCCACAAGGGAACGAGTCTCGAGCAGAAACAGACACGGCAGATTCGGCTGGGAGCCGATGAACACCTACTCAAGGTGGCGCTCCCCGCAGGCCGTCGAAACGAGCCGATTCTCGACGCACTGGTCGCGCAGGACGTTGCTGCTCAGCAGACGCTCGGACGAGCGCTCCTCGCCCAGCAACTTGCCGTCATCGGTGATCCTGAAGCCTACGAGTCGATGGGCAAGAGCCGTCAAGGAAGCCCTCCTGTCCCACCTCAGCCGGGCTCGCCATTCTTCGGGCCACGCGGTGCTGTTGGCTACCAGCCAATTGTGTCAACGTTACCCGAGGGTGTGAATCTCTTCGCCCGAGCGGTTGTTTCTGCGGATCGTCGCTATGTCCGGATCACGGCCGTGCCACTCTTCTCCGGTGTTGGTCAGGTGACCACGTTTAACTTCGCATCCGGGGATACACAGAACGTGACGGGGCAGGCCGCGGGTGGCGGTGGATTTACCGGTGCTGGAGGTGTTCCAGGTGGCGGTGGAGCGGGTGGAGCCGGTGGCGGTGGAGCGGGTGGTGGTATGGGAGCCGGTGGAGCTGGTGGTGGTGGCATGGGTGCTGGTGGCGGCATGGGCGCCGGTGGCATGGGAATGTGCTGGGTCGCCCGCGAGGTTTACGGCGATGACAATCCACGCTGGCTCGTATTCCGCGACTGGCTCACGACCGATGCCCCCGTGTGGCTCCGCGATGCCTACATCGCCCATGGCGAGAACTTCGCCACCTGGGTCCACGATCGCCCGGCGGTCAAGGCAATTCTGCGAGTCGCCATGGACCGAGCGATCGCGGGCCGGCTCGCTCCGGCCGGCCCTTGACGTCATGGCACAGTTCGGGGTGATTCTCGTCGCGGCAGGCCGAAGCAGCCGCTTCCACGACACGAACTACAAGAAGCCGTTTGCTCCGCTGGCCGGAAGGCCTGTGTGGCTCCACGCGGCCGAGAAGTTCACTGACCGCGACGACGTCAAGCAGGTCGTTGTGGTGATCGCTCCTGAAGATCGCGAGGCGTTCCTCGAAAAATTCGGTGCAAACCTCGCATTCATGCGAATCACGCTTGCTGAAGGCGGAGTAGAGCGAGCCGATTCGGTGAAGGCCGGCCTCGAGAAGCTCGGCCCCGAGATCGACCATGTCGCCGTGCATGACGCAGCTCGCCCCTGCCTTGTCACCGAGTGGATCGACCGCGTATTCACCGCCGGCGTGAAGTCTGGGGCGGCAATCCTCGCCACTCCCGTCGTGAGCACGCTCAAGCGAGTTGGCAAGAATCATGTCATCTCCGAGACGGTGGATCGCACCGGTTTGTGGGAGGCTCAGACACCA
Organism: Pirellulales bacterium; assembly: GCA_041744595.1. Taxonomy (GTDB): domain Bacteria; phylum Planctomycetota; class Planctomycetia; order Pirellulales; family UBA1268; genus QWPN01. Next base: position 1,658 of record JBGTKO010000171.1, on the reverse strand, counting down.
CAGGTGTTTTCGAGATCGCTCTTGGAGAAAGCCTTTGCTGCAGCGGCAGGCAGACCGGCGACGGACGAGGCAGGAATCGTCGAGGCACTTGGGCATCCGGTCACGGTCGTCCCCGGCTCACCGATCAACTTCAAGATCACCACCCGCGAAGACCTCCGGCTGGCCGAGCAGGCCCTCAAGGCGTTGCCGAAACCAAAACTCGCCGGCCCTGCCCATCCCTTCGCCGGCGATGACCTGTGGAGATGACCGTGCCGACCGACCTGCTTTCCGACTTCGAGGTTCGCGGCCTAGTCCACCAATCCACCGACGCGGCCGCCCTCCGGGATTGGCTCGCCACGCCAGGTCGTCGCGTCTACGCAGGCTTCGATCCCACTGCCGACAGCCTCCATGTGGGACACCTCGTCGCGCTCATGCTGCTCCGCCGCGTGGCCGCTGCTGGCCACGAGCCTGTTGCGGTCTTGGGCGGGGCCACCGGCATGATTGGCGACCCGAGCGGTCGGAGCGAAGAGCGAAACCTGCTCTCACCCGAGGAGCTCGCCGCCAACATCGCGAGTGTTGGTACACAAATTCGTGCGGTTCTTGCAGCACCGGGACCGGCCGGACCTCTCACAGCCACGGTCCATGTCGTCAACAATGCCTACTGGATGCGTGGCGTCGGCTACCTCGACTTTCTTCGCGACGTTGGCAAGCACGTGCCACTCGCTCAGATGCTTGGCAAAGACTCCGTGAAGAGCCGCCTCGATCGCGACGGTGGCCTCTCCTACACCGAGTTCAGCTATATGCTTCTCCAAGCATGGGATTTTGTGCACCTCTCTGATGCCCTCGACTGCCATGTGCAGATCGGTGGCAGCGACCAGTGGGGCAACATCACCGCCGGGATCGAGCTCGGCCGACGCCTCCGCAGCCGCGATCTCCACGGCATCACCTGCCCGCTGCTCACGAAGGCCGACGGCACGAAGATGGGCAAGACCGCATCGGGCGCGATCTGGCTCGACTCTCGCCGCACGAGCCCTTACCGCTTCTATCAATACTGGATCAATCTCGACGACGACGACGCCGGCCGCTGTGTGCTTCGACTCACCGAGCTATCGCTCGACGAGATCCGCAGCCTCGACGAAGCTCGCGCTGCCAACCCAGCCGCACGCGAAACCCAGAAGCGCCTCGCCACCGAGCTCACGCGGCTCGTCCACGGCGACGCTGGCCTGGCGGCCGCACGGCAGGCGACCGACATCTTTTTCGGGGCCGAGATCGAAAGCCTCGACGACGACTCGCTCATCGAGATTTTTGCCGACGTGCCAAGCCACAGCTTTCCACGCTCGGCCCTCGACGGCGAAGGGCTCCTTCTCGGCGATGCCATGACCGCAACAGGCCTGGTCGCCAGCAAGGGAGCCGCCCGACGCACGATCGAACAGGGGGGCGCCTACGTCAACAACCGCCGCGTGGCCGACACTGCGTATCGTCTCTCTCCTCGCGACCTCGCCGGCACGACAACACTCGTTTTGCGATCAGGCAAGAAGTCGTACGCCCTGGCCCGGTTCCTGTGACGTCCCAGCTCGGGGTTGCCCGCGCCGAGCCGGCCACCCTCCTGGCGGCCGCCGACGTGCGGAGCGCCGTTTCCTCCGAGTGAGCGAAGGCCATGGAAGCGAGGCCGCGTGCGG
>JBGTKO010000170.1:0-4844 GCA_041744595.1 Pirellulales bacterium | reverse complement strand
GCTCGGCCGCACGCGGCCTCGCTTCCATGGCCTTCGCTCACTCGGAGGAAACTGCGCTCCGCCCTCCAGGCTGCGCTTGTTTCCTACGCCGGCTCCATGGCACGGGCAACCTCGAGCGAGATGCCGCATTCGCAAGCGGATGCTTCCCCGTAGCGGATCAATAGCGGCTTCAGCGCGGGTCATGAGCCCGAGCGGAATGTGGCGGCGTCGAGGGCGTGGCCCTTCATGAGGCGGTAGAGCGTGCCACGCGGGAGCTTGGCTTCGCGGGCAGCAGCAGAAACGTCGCCGGTATGCCGTGTGAGGAGCTCGGTCAGAAACTGTTTCTCAAAGCGGGCAACATGCTCGGCGCGTTTGGCGAAGAAGCCAGTGGCGTCAGACTCCGTGGCAGACACGCGACCCGCGGCAGAGACGACTTCGTCGGGCAAGTCATCGATGCCGGCAGTAGGCGTGCGGGCCAGGGCAATGGCGCGGCGCACGACGTTTTGCAGTTCGCGGACATTCCCCGGCCAGTGGTAACTCTTGAGCACCTGGTAAACGTCGGTCGAGAGGCCACCCATGGGGCGGCCCATCTCCTGGGCGGCACGGTTGGCGAAATGCTCAGCCAGGAGACCGATGTCGTCGCCCCTCGCTCGCAGCGGCGGCAGGTCGATTCGCACGACGTTGATCCGATAATACAGGTCTCGGCGAAACGAGCCGTCGGCCACCATCGCGTCGATCGGCCGCGATGTGGCGGCGACAACCCGAACATCGACGGCGTTTTCCTGTCGGGCTCCCACGCGGCGGACGCGTCGCTCTTGGAGCACCCGCAGAAGTTTGGCCTGGAGCGGCAGCGGCAGCTCGCCGACCTCGTCGAGAAAGAGCGTGCCGCCATCGGCAAACTCGACGAGGCCGATCCGTCGCGCGTCGGCGCCGGTAAATGCACCTCGTTCGTGGCCAAACAGTTCGCTTTCCAGAAGCGCGTCAGGGATTGCACCACAGTCGATGGGCACGAATGGTCCCACGGCCCGCCGGCTCTGCGTGTGAATCCCGCGAGCCACAAGCTCCTTGCCGGTGCCCGTCTCGCCGGTGACAAGCACATCGACCGAGCTCGGAGCTACTCGCTCGATGATGGAGTACACCTCCCGCATGGGCGGGCTCTCGCCCAAGAAGCCCGCGTATGAATAAGGCCTTTCAACGGCTCGCCGCAGGACTGCCTCGGCCGCTTGCCTGCGCGACCCAGTAAGCAGTCGCACCAGCGCGTCCTCGAGGTCCACTTCCGCGCGGGAGATGTCGAGGTAATCGGTGGCCTCTGCGGTGAGGCAGGCCCGCGCCGCGTCGATCGTGGGCGCGGGATCGAGGATCACCAGCGGCAACTGCGGATCGGCCTTGCGGGCAGATGTGTGCGCCGCGGTGGCAGTGAGCCCGTTGCGGGCGGCGATGACACCGAGATCCCACGAGTCGCGTGTGATCGACTCGAGTGCCTTGTCGAGGGATGGCTCGATACGGACTTCGAGCGGCTGAAGCCGTGCGAGAAGGCGATCGTAGGGCAGGTCGTGAGGGCCTGCCGGATCGACGACGATGATGCGAGGCTGCTGCACAGAGATTTTCCCAGTCGGTCGGAAGTATGGAGCCCCACGGGCCGAGCCACAACTTTACGCGGCGCAGGCCATCCATGGCCCTGCTTCGCTTGCCGGGCCTCCGCCCGGAACTCAACCCGGCCCTCCCGGCCTGATGCGTCTTCCAATAGAAGCCCACCTGCGCGAGCAGGTGGGACTGCGGGTAGCGCACCATCTCGCGTGCCATCATGAGTGGGATTGCCCAACCGCCCGCCGTCCTCACGCTGGCGCGAGGGGCTTTTATGGGTGGCACGACGCCCCAGCCGATGTTTTGCCTGGTACATTGGTGAGCTTTCTGGACCCTTTGCCCCGAGGCGATCATCACGCATGGCCATCGATACTTACGCCCCCTGCCCAGGCGGCACTGGCAAGAAGATTAAGTTCTGCTGCTCCGACCTCGTGGGTGACATCGAACAGCTCGATCGCCTCATCGAAGGTGATCAGATTTCAGCGGCGCTCGATCACGTCAAGCGGCTCCAGGAGAAGCATCCGGGGCGAGCCTGTCTGATGGCCTCGCGGGTCAAGCTCGAACTCGCCACGAAACACTACGCCGAGGGGGCCGCCGCAAGCCGCGAGTTCCTCGAGGCCTTTCCAGAGAACCCGCTTGCCCTCGCCCAGGCAGCAATGAGCGAAGCGATCGCCGGCCGTATCCAGGAAGCGGCGACCTTGTTCGACAAGGCGAGGGAAGCTGCCGAGATTGCTGCCCGCCAGGATGGGGCGCAAGACGTTTCACCGGAGCTCGCCCACATCGCGGCCACGCTCGTGCAGGCCGCATCACAGATGGGTCACCCGGGTTTTGCCCAGTCGATTGTCGCATGGCTCGCGGACCGTGGGCTCGGCAGTGATGACGAACGACGAATGCTCGCCGCCATCGTGGGGTCGGCGGGCGTGCCGCCGGCCCTTCGCACGCTGGTGCAGTTTGCGGCCCCGGCGAGTGAGGAGCATTTGCTGCCCGACTTTGCAAATGCGCTCAAAGACGTGGATGCCTGGCGGCTGTCGAAGGCGCTCACCGGATTCCGAAGCCTGCGGGGCGTGGCGGGCTTGTGCTCGGCCCTCCATAAAAACATCGCCATCATCTGTGAGATGCTCGCCAAGCCCATGGAAGCAGCAGAGTCGTGGCTCACGTTTGCCAAGCTCCCTGATGTGCCGGCCGACGATGCGATCGAGGCAACGGGCCGCGCGATCGCGCTCGAGACCGAGGCCAACCCCGAGCGTTCACCGCTCATTCGGTTTGCCAATCGCATCGCTCCACTCGTCGTACCGCCTGGCGAAGAAGGGATCACGGCGCTGGAACTGCTGGAAGACAAGCTCCGGCACGAACCGCAGTGTGAGCCCGCGGGTTTTGATCGGTCGGCGTGGGTGTCACGGAATGCTGCCCCGCCGCGATCGGCATGGCGTGTGTACGAGGCTGGGAGTGACGGGTCTCCACGGCTTCTCGCCTCGCTTCTTATCTTTGGTCGCCAGACCGACCGTGAGCCCGAGGCGATGCTCCAAGGCCTCGCACCCGATGTCGAGTCGGCTGTGCCTGTCGTGACCGCGGTGATGGGCTGTTCGTTTGCCCCGGCGAGCGACCTTGCCGGGATGCCCGGTGTCACACCCACGAACTGGCTGCTCGGCAGTCAGTTCAAGGTGTCGATGCCGGCCTCGCCACCGGCGACTCCCGCGGCAGGCGAGGCCGCGTTGTTCGACACGATGCTCGCGTCGCAGCGGAAGCTCGTCGATGACCGTCTCGTTGCGGTGTGGCCAGAGACGCCTCTGCCTGAGCTCCTCGGCAAGACCCCGCGGCAGTCGCTCGCTGATCCCGAATGGCGGCGTCGCGTTGAGGCAATCGTCACCGAGGGCGAAGCCACGTCCCGTCGCCGTGACATTGCCGCCGCGTGGTCCAAGCTTCGGACGGCACTCGATCTTCCTGAGCCGAGCCGGATCGAAAGCAAGGAGCCACTCGGAGAGGTGCCTCCGATGCGGTGGCATCGGCTCGATTTGGCAGCAGTGCCAATCGACCAGCTTCGTGGCGTGCTCGTCACGGCGCTCGATGCAGGCTTTGCGACAGCCGCGGAGCGGGCCGCCGAGGAGATTGTCAAGCGGCCCGATGCCACGCCCGAAGACCGCTGGGAGGCGCTCGGCGGGCTGCTCGAAGGGGCTGAAACAAGCCTGCGGCGTTTGGAACTGATTGCGGCATTGCGGGTGATCGCCCGTGAGCTGAAGGCGAACGACGGCTCACTCGACGTGGCAGAGCTGCGGGTGCGAATGCAGCGGGGTGACGAGGTAGACGCGATGCAGCTTCTCAATCACATCAGTCGGGAACATGCTTCCGATCAACAGGTGATGCAGGCCGTTGCCGAGACGCTGAGGGAGGCGGGCGTTGATCTTCAGGCGCTCGCTGCCCGCGGTGGTGCCGGTGCCCCCGCGGCTCCTGCGGCCTCAGCGTCGGCCGCAGGCAAACTCTGGACGCCGGGAGGTGAGCAGCCGTCTGGTGGCGGTGAGAAAAAGACGATCTGGACTCCTGGCAGTTGACGGCGGTCCCCTTCGCTCCCATGGACTCATCCTTCGACACCGCGCCGATGCGTCGGGCGCTCGAGCTCGCCCGCCGAGGCGAAGGCCGTGTGGAGCCCAACCCGATGGTCGGGGCGGTGATCGTCTCAGCCAGTGGCGAGGTTGTTGGTGAGGGTTTTCATGAGCGGTTTGGTGGGCCACATGCCGAGGTCGTGGCGCTCGGGGCTGCTGGCGAAGCTGCTCGCGGTGGCACGCTCTATGTGACGCTCGAACCCTGCTGCCATCACGGCAAGACACCTCCCTGCACCGAAGCGATTGTTGCGGCGGGCGTCCGCCGCGTGGTCGTCGCTGCGGGTGACCCATATCCGTCAGTGGGCGGAGGCGGTCTCGCGAGCTTGCGTGCTGCGGGTATCATGGTCGACACAGGGCCATGCGAAGAAGATGCCGTTCGGCTCACCGCACCGTTTCGGACGCTGGTGAACAAGGGACGTCCGTGGGTGATCGCGAAGTGGGCCGCGACGCTCGATGGCCTGCTCGCCGCGCCGCCCGGTGAAGACCGCTGGATATCGTCGCCAGAGTCGCGGGCGATTGTTCATGCGCTACGCGGTCGCGTCGATGCGATTCTCATCGGTATCGGCACGGCGGTCGCCGATGACCCACTGTTGTCAGCCAGGCCGGAAGGCCCGCGGCGTGCAGTGCGGGTGGTGCTCGACTCGGAGGCGAGGCTGCCCCTGTCGAGCCAACTTGTCCGTACCG
>JBGTKO010000169.1:0-1974 GCA_041744595.1 Pirellulales bacterium | reverse complement strand
AACTCGCCCGTGGTCGCCGCGGCGATGCCCCCGCAGCCGTTCCCACAATCCATGCAACCGGTGCGCTCTACGCGGCCCTCGGCTACACGACCGTCTTCGATGCCGCGATCGCGACATCGGCTGCGGGCCTCGCCCACAAAGAGCTCGCCGACCTCCCCATCCTCGACAAAGGCATATTTTTATTGGCCGCGGATGAAGCGGCGACGCTTGCCGCAGCCGGTCGCGGCGACATGCGGGAGCTGCGTCGTCTGCTTGCCGCATCGATCGAGACAGGCCAGGGCTGGGCGGTGAAGGTGGCAAATCCCGGCGGGCCAGCGTTCTGGAAGCGAGGGCGTCGCGGCGATCACCACGATCTCGACACGCCGCTCCCCGGCGAATCTTGCACGCCTCGCGTGCTCCTCGAACGCCTCGCCGAAGCCGTCGCCGACCTCGGCCTGCCGCACCCGCTCCATGTCCACACGGCCAACCTCGGCCTGCCCGGCAACTGGCGGACGCTCCTCGAGACGATGAGGTCGCTCGCCGGTCGTCGTGCTCACCTGGCGCATGTGCAGTTCCACAGCTATTCCGGTGGCGATCTCGACGAAGGCAGCTTTGGATCGGGCGTCGCACCCGTCGTCGAGTTTTTCAATGACCACGATGATCTCACGCTCGATGTGGGGCAGGTGCTCTTCGGGGGCACCGTCGCCATGACGGGGGACTCGGCCGCGGCCGAACACCTCTCCCATGCCACTGGCGTGCCACTGGTCTCGCATGACTTGCACCTCGAAGGTGGCTGCGGCGTGCTCCCGATCGCCTACAAAGAAAAAAACCTCATCCATGCCTGGCAGTGGGCGATTGGCCTCGAGTGGTTTCTCACCGTAAACGATCCCTGGCGATTGGCGCTTTCGACCGACCATCCCAACGGCGCCCACTTCACCGCCTATCCGCATCTCATGCGGCTCTTGGGGGATGCGGCGTTCCGTCGCGAGGCACTTTCTCGCATCCATCCCAAGGTCCGTTCGCGAAGCCCGCTTCGGGATCTCGACCGTGCGTACACGCTCCAAGAGCTGTGCATCGTCACGCGGTCCGCCCCTGCGCGGATCGCTGGCCTTCCGAACAAAGGTCACCTTGGTGTCGGCGCCGATGCCGACATCACGTGCTACCGCCCCGACCGCGACTTGGCAGCGATGTTCGCGATGCCCGCGAAGGTTTTCAAAACGGGCGTTCTGGTGGCAGAGGACGGTGAGGTCAGAGCGACGCCCGTCGGCAACACGCTCAGGGCAAACGCGAGCCACTGATCGCGGCGACGATCCCCTCGACAAAACGCTCCGCTGGAAACGCTTCCACGGCCCGTGCGGCGGCTGCCTCGCCGTAACGCCGGGCGAGATCCTCATCCTCAAGGATGTTGAAAGCCCGTCGTGGAAACTCGCTCTCTGGCACCGCCGGCACGATCCGCCCCGTGCCCCCGTCGGCAATGAGCTGTCGTGCGGCATCACTCTCCACCGCCACGGTCGGGAGGCCACGGGCCATCCCATCGAGGAGTGCGCCGCCAAGGGCGACATCGCCCGACTGCCAGACGAGGCGAACATGCGTGAGGAGATCGGGCATCACATCACACGTTGGAACAATGACCAGTCGTTCGGCCAACTCCTGGGCACGTGCCCGACGCCAGATGTTCGCCAGCAGCGGCCCAACGCCTACGAGCACATGCTGGATGTCCGTGCGGACGACGCCGAGCTGGTCGATCGCCCAGAGAAGCCGCTGGAGTCGCGGCTCGGGCTCGAGCGGTGCGACTGCGAGCGTCCAGATTTTTGCCGGGTCCAACCCGAGCCGGTCAGCAATGTCGGTCCGTGAGATCCCGTTACCAAGGTCACCGTTGACCCCCGGTGGCACGACGACGATCCGTTCCGGGCGAATACCGGCGCGGCCGCAGGCGGTCGCCACGCCTTGCGATGTCGCGATGATGCCATCGAGTCGCGTGGCCGCTGCCACGGT
>JBGTKO010000168.1:0-6044 GCA_041744595.1 Pirellulales bacterium | reverse complement strand
TCAGTCTGATCACTCGCGACCATGCCGATGTCGAGGGCACCATTCGTCGGGCTGCGGACCGCTGACCATGCGGAGCCCCGCACGAGCCCAGAGGCCGCGTCGAAGTCGAGCATGTCGGCAGCCCGTGCTCGTGCAGGGCCGTCACGGCCCCAGGCCACGCCCAGCCCCCAGGCGAGGGCGGCGAATCCGGTTGCCATGAGCGGGAGCGTGAGCCACGAAAGCCACGGGCGACCCGCGCGGCGAACAATCCACCAGTCAAGCGGATAGAGCGAGAAGCAATACAAAATCCCGACTGCGGCAATCAATTCGAAGGGCACAGGCAGTGTCGCCTCGCGGCCGCCCTCGGCTGGAAACGTGTCGAGGGCCACCCGAAGCTGGCCGGCGAGGTCGGGCACGCGGTGAACGGCATCGCCCGTCACAGCCGACACCGTATCGACGTCCCGGCGACTCCCGAGAAGCGCTGCGAGGAGTCGGTCACAGCCAGGCCAGTTCGCAATCCACGGCTCTTCGAGATCGAGGCCGATCCATGTGATCGTGCCGAAGCCGTACGCTCGCCGTATGACCAGCGGGAGGTCGCTTGCCGACGCACCTTCGAAAACATCGATCACCCCTGCAACTCCAGGAGGTGCCTCGAACCGTGGCACCATGAGTCCCGCAGGAGGGATCCGGCCGGTCAGACCACCTGACCTCGCGAAGGCCTCGAGGCCGCCGACCTTGCGAAGTGGTACGAGACGAGGCTCGGCTCCAGGCAACCAGTCGGCGACTGGACCTCGCGAGCCCGCGAGCGTCACCGCTGATGCACCCGCACAAAAAACGAGCCGCCCGCCACGGCGGACCCACCCATCGACACCATCGAGGATGGCCGCGTCGAGATGCTCAACGGCCTTCCCACACACGATCGCGGCATCGAAGCCATCGAAGTCCCGGTGGCTGTATTTCCGGATGTTGGCAGTCGCTTCAAGACGGACCTCGCGCATGGCCACATCCTCGCCGGCCACGAGCCGAGCGGCAGACGCAACGGCGGGAAGGTTGCCTGCGACGAGCATGAGCGGCGTGGTCGATGGTGTTGCCTGGCTCGAGGGAGCGTCGAGCGAGGCCAGCGTCGAGTCACTTCCCTGCTCCGCTCCCATCACTCTCACCCGCACCCAGGGGCGGCCCGGCCTCACCGATGCCTGCGCGGTTTTTCCATCAGCCGAGACCGTGACCGGTGGTGAGCTGACGAACTGACCATCGGGATCTTCGACTGCGATCCGCACGGCGTCAGGGAGGGGTGTGGGCATGCTGATGACCACCGGCGTCCACTCGCCCGTGCGATGCGTTCCACCGATACCGAGCGACAGGGGCGGAGCATCGTTGCCCCCGTGAGCGAGGGTTGTCACCACACCGGTTGCGACCGCTGCGACGATCGCCACGAGCAATCGGCCCGGAGGCTTCTCGTTCATGGCTTCTCGGCGTCGGGGCAGGTGCAGGTAAGCTCGCCGCATCCGGGGCAGCCACCGCCATACTTGCGGCTGATCGCTTCCTCCAGATCAACGTCCACGACGTTGGCAATCGTCGCCAGCCACGCGAGGACATCAGCAAACTCGAGGGCCCGCTCTTCTTGCGTGCCGCTGCGGAGGGCCGTGGCCAGTTCGCCGATTTCCTCCGTAAGCCACATGAAAGTACCTTCCACGCCCCGGGAGGCGTCTTTGTCGTGGTACATGCGTCGGATGAGTGCCTGAAACTCGCGGATCGTCATTGGGGGATTCTCATCCATGCTCGGCCGTGATGAATCGTGGCCGCGAGTCTACAGAATACGATCGCACGGGCGGAGAGGGTGCCTTCTCGCCGTCGAGGCGATACGATACGGGACTCGCTTCCGGCGATCCATCCGCTTGGACCGTGCCACCCTTTTCCTTCTCTGAGCAGTCATGGCCGACCCACGACCGATCCGTATCTTCGACACCACGCTCCGCGACGGTGAACAGTCGCCCGGCGCCAGCATGAACCGAACCGAGAAGCTCGAGGTTGCCCAGGCGCTCGAGAAACTCGGCGTGGACGTGATCGAAGCGGGATTCCCGATCGCTTCACCGGGTGACTTCGAGAGCGTGCGGGACATCGCGGCGACCATCACGGAATCGACGGTATGCGGCTTGGCCCGGTGCAACGACGGCGACATCGATCGGGCCGGCGAGGCCATCCGCCTGGCTCGTCGCGGCCGCATCCATGTCTTCCTCGCGACAAGCGCCATCCACCGCGAGTTCAAGCTCCGAATGACTCAGGAGGAGATTGTGGCGCGGGCCGTGGCCGGCGTCACACGGGCTCGGAACCTCTGTGACGATATCGAGTTCTCGCCCGAGGATGCCGCCCGCACCGAGATCGATTTTCTCTGCCGCGTGGTTGAGGCGGCGATCGCAGCCGGTGCGACCACGGTGAATATTCCCGATACCGTCGGCTACGCGACACCGCAGCACATGTACCGCGTCTTCGCGAGCCTGCGGGATCGCGTGCCGAATATCGATAAGGCGGTGATGAGCGCTCACTGCCATGACGACCTCGGTCTGGCTGTGGCCAACAGCCTCGCCGCGGTCGAAGCGGGTGCCGGTCAGGTTGAGTGCACGATCAATGGCATCGGTGAGCGGGCGGGCAACTGCGCGCTCGAGGAGATCGTGATGGCCCTGCGGACGCGGGCCGATCATTACGGTTGCACGACGCGAATCGACACGAAGCGGCTCGTGCCCATGAGTAGGCTCGTGGCCAACATCACCGGCATCCGCGTCCCGCGGAACAAGGCGATCGTCGGACGCAATGCCTTCGCCCACGAGTCAGGCATCCACCAGGACGGCATGCTCAAGGAGCGGAGTACCTACGAGATCATGCGGCCCGAAGACGTGGGCCTCGAGAAGACCGACCTCGTCTTGGGCAAGCACAGCGGCCGGGCGGCACTTGCCGATCGGGCACGCGCCCTCGGCTACGAGCTCGACGCCGACCAGCTCAAGGCCGTGTTCGATCAGTTCAAGGTGCTCGCCGACCGGAAGAAGGAGATCTACGACGGCGACATCGCTGCCCTCTGTGAGCAGCGGTTTTCCTCGCTGCCGGAGCAGTATTCCTATGAGGGCTACACGATCGCCTGTGAGGCTGGACGCACCCCGACAGTGACGCTCCGCGTGCTGCACGCTGGCGAGCAAAAGAGCGTGACGATCACAGCCGGCGACGGACCGGTGGACGCGATCTTCCTCGCGATCGAGAAGCTCACCGGCGTGACCACCGTCTGCCGAGACTATCGGGTGCAGGCGGTGACGGTGGGAAAGGACGCCCAGGGCGAGGTGTCCGTCGAGCTCGAGCACGAGGGCCAGGTGCAGCGTGGTCGCGGCGTCTCGACCGACTCTCTCGAAGCCGCAGCGAAGGCTTTTCTTGCCGCGGTCAACCGTCTCGCTCTCGGCATCCAGCCCCGGATTCACCCCCAGCGGCTTTGATCACGGGTTGCCTGGGCGAAGGCTTTTTTCCTTGGCGTCGGTGATGAGCCATTCGCCGTCGCGCTTTTCGAGCGTGACGAGGACGCCGGCGATGCCGGTACCCTGCGTGGCGTTGTCCATCACGGTGCCGGTGACGCGGACGATGATGTCGGCGGTGGCCGTCTTGCCGGACGGATCGACATCGATCTCAGTCCGTGTGACTTTGACTTCGCGAGGTTTGACCTGATGCATGATGCCGGCCACCTCTTCGCGGAGCGGTCGCAGTTCAGGCGCGATCGCGGCCAGGAGTGCATCGACGTCCTGTCGCTCAGCCGCGGCAGCGAGCCGTGGAAACAGCGCCTCGAGATACTCGCGGTCGGTGACGACCGCCCGATCGACTACGAAACAGGCCACGCCCACGAGAAGCGCCAGCCCAGCAGCGATGAGTCCCCCACGGCCGCCGCTCGAAACGGCGTACCAGCCGCAGGCGGCCGCCACGACGAGGCAGAGAATGACGAGGGGTGTTGAAGATTCGAAGGGCATGGGACCACGGGTAGAGTTTCAGATGGCTTCGCAGCCGCGTTCACCTGTGCGGATGCGGACGCACTCATCCATTGGCAGCACAAAAATTTTTCCGTCGCCGATCTCGCCGCGTTCCCCCGTTCGACCCCCCTTGACGATCGCGGCAATCGTAGGCTCGACGAAGTCATCGTTGACCGCGATCTGAAGTTGCACCTTCCGTAAGAGGTTCACGGAAATCTCGTGGCCGCGGTAGGTCTCGGCGTGGCCCCGCTGACGACCGAAACCCTGCACGTCGAGGACGGTGAGTCGGAAGACTTCAACTTCCGAAAGGGCTTCCTTGACGCTCTCGAGTTTATGTGGCTGGATGATCGCGATGATGAGTTTCACAGACGCTGCCTCATGGAGTTCGTGGTGCGAGCCCCAAGGTTACCGCGAAGCACCACGACGGTCTGCTCAGGCGTATCACGCCGCCACGCGCACGAAAACGCGAACTTCCGGGCGGAGGCCCGGCAAGGCCGGCGGGGCCAGGGATGGCGAACTCTGCTCAAGGTCATAGGTCCATCGGCTGCGACGCTGGAGGCGTCGCCACTTCCGGGCGGAGGCCCGGCAAGGCCGGCGGGGCCAGGGATGGCCCGCCGGCCGTAAAACAGGATGCCCCGGCTTGGGTGAGCTAGGCGGAGTGCCCACCCAAACCGAGTAGGGCATCCTGCTGGATCCTGTGATGCAGTGGGTGCGCACACCCTGGTGCCAAAAAAGAGCAAACCATGTGCCAGAGTCCGGGCGCCGTCGGTTCCTTCCTGTCTTTCGTGCTTTCTCGGAGTTTGTGCATGGCGGCCACGGGTGGGCGAATTCATCCAGTCCCCCTACCCTCACCGGTCCGATCGAAGTCGCGCGTTTTCGATGCACGTGGCTGCATCGGAACAAGGCAGAGACAGTCGGGTGTCGAGAAACGGCCTCAGCGGTAACACGTTCCTCATGTCTGAGTTCCAAGATTCGATTTGTCTGGCTCACGCTCGACTCGGCCGATTCTCCCGCTACTGGCAGAAGGTCAGCCGGTCTGCCATGCAGCCAACGTTGCGATGACATCAGTCGCGAAGTCGATCCACGGCCAGACCTGAGGTGGTGCCGTGATGAACACGAGCCGTTCGCCCGTCGTCGGGTGATCGAAAGCAAGGCTCGTGGCGTGGAGGGCGAGCGAGCAGGCTTCGTCGTGGGGCGGCACTCCATACAGCCTGTCGCCCATGATTGGGCAGCCCAGCGACGCCAGGTGAATACGAAGCTGGTGGGATCTGCCAGTCAGCGGCTCGAGCTCCACCAGGCTTCTCACGGTGTCGTCGGGTGTGAATGGAGGCCGCGTGGTGATGAGCCGCCAGGAAGTTGTCGAGGGACGACCAATCGTGTGATCGACTTTGTGCCGTGGTGGCCGCTCACGATCCGGGCCAAGCGGGAGGTGAATCGTGCCGTCGGTCTCCGGTGGCCGGCCGACAACGATGGCGAGATACCGTTTGGCGACTGCCCGTTTCTCAAAGGCGATGCCAAGCGCCGCCCGTGGTCCACTGCCCCGTGCGAGGACGAGGAGCCCTGACGTGTCGCGGTCGAGGCGATGAACCGCCTCAACCGGGCCAAACGTCGCCGCAAGCCGCACGGCGACCGCGGGAGGATCGAGCGGCGTGCGGGCCGGCACACTCGGCATGCCTGAGGGCTTATCGACGACCACGATCGCATCGTCGGCAAACACGATCCGTGGTGGCGTCGTGTCGTCTGCACTCGCGGGCTCCGTGCCCCTGGTGTTCACAGCAGCCCAAGCATCGAAGCCCATCGACAAAGAATGTCGGCCGGCGGTGTGTCAGCGTCGATGTCGGTCAGAAGGCCGACCGGATAGCCGGCCCCCTCGAGTCGCTTGCGATCCGACGCGACCCGCTCACGCGCAGCCTCATCGCTCCCTGGTCCGAGGAGCACCCACCACCCAGCCCCCGGCTCGGCTGGCCGCACCTTCGCGAGGCGGGGGAGGGCCGCCCCAACAATAGCGACTCCGCCGGCTGCGGAGCCGAGGCGTTCGGCTGTCATCCAGGCGAAGGCGGCGCCAGC
>JBGTKO010000167.1:0-10129 GCA_041744595.1 Pirellulales bacterium | reverse complement strand
GGCCGACGCCCGCTGCCCCCGGCCGCTCGACGGCGTCGCGGTAGCGGTAGACTGGCGGGTTCCTCGAGGAGCCTTCTATGACCAGTCCGCGGGCCAATGCCATTGCTGCCATCACCGCCTACCGCCCCGGCGAGCGGGGCTGGAACTTTCGTGAGACGCCTACGAGCGAAATTTTCGGTGCCAATGTCTTCAGCGATGCCGTGATGCGGGCACGGCTTCCCAAGGCCATCTATAAGGCGCTCCAGGCCACGATCAAACAGGGCAAGCCGATCGACCCCTCGATTGCCGACGCCGTGGCCTTGGCGATGAAGGACTGGGCGATCGAGAAGGGGGCCACGCACTACGCGCATGTCTTCTATCCCCTCACCGGGCTCACCGCCGAGAAGCATGACAGCTTCCTGACACCGACGGGTGACGGCACGGCGGTCGCGGAGTTTTCTGGGAGCGAGCTCATCCAGGGCGAGCCCGACGCGTCGAGCTTTCCATCCGGCGGCCTGCGGGCCACGTTCGAAGCTCGCGGCTACACCGCCTGGGATCCGACGAGCCCCGCCTACATCCTCGACAATCCCAACGGGACGACCCTCTGCATCCCGACCGCGTACTGCTCGTGGACCGGTGAGGCTCTCGACAAGAAGACGCCGCTCCTCCGCAGCATGCAGGCGGTCGATCGCCAGGCCCGCCGGCTCCTCGCACTCTTCGGCCACAAGGACATTGGCCCTGTCACGGCGTCGGCCGGCCCGGAACAAGAATATTTTCTCATCGATCGCAACTTCTACTTTGCCCGGCCCGACCTGGTCATGACGGGCCGAACGCTCTTCGGTGCGAAGCCGCCGAAGGGACAAGAGTTCGAGGATCAGTATTTCGGCGCGATCCCGGAGCGGGTCCTGGCCTGCATGCTCGAGACCGAGCGAGATCTCTTCAAGCTCGGTGTCCCCGTCAAGACGCGGCACAATGAGGTCGCGCCGAGCCAGTACGAGATCGCACCGGTCTATGAGAATGCCAACATCGCGACCGACCACCAGCAGTCGATCATGCTCCTGCTCAATCGGGTCGCCCAGAAGTACGGGATGGCCTGCCTCCTTCATGAGAAACCCTTCCAGGGAATCAATGGCTCGGGCAAACACGTCAACTGGTCGCTCGGCTGCAAGCTCGGCAATCTTCTCGAGCCAGGTGACACGCCACACGACAACATGCAGTTTCTCGTGTTCTGTGCCGCGGTGATCCGCGGGGTTCACCTCCACGCCGACCTCCTCCGGGCGGTCGTGGCTTCGAGCGGCAACGATCACCGGCTCGGTGCCAACGAGGCCCCGCCGGCGATCATGTCAATCTTTCTGGGTGAGCAGCTCACCGACATCTTCGAGCAGTTCGAGCAAGGGAAGGCCGCGAGCTCCAAGCGGATGGGCATGCTCTCCGTGGGCGTCGATACGCTTCCGCCACTCCCCAAGCATGCCGGCGACCGAAACCGCACGAGCCCGTTCGCATTCACGGGCAACAAGTTCGAGTTTCGCGCGGTGGGTTCGAGCCAGTCGATTGCCGGGCCGCTGGTCGCGCTCAACACGATCATGGCCGAGAGCCTTGATTACGTCACGACCGAGCTCGAAGCGGCCACCGGCGGCGACATCGCCAAACTACCCGGTGCCGTCGAAAAACTCCTCCAGCGGATCATGGCCGAACACAAGGCGGTCATCTTCAATGGCAACGGCTACTCCCAGGAGTGGCATGACGAAGCGGCCCGCCGTGGCCTGCCGAACTTCAAGGCGACGCCGGAAGCGCTCGACCAGCTCGTCGCGCCGAAAAACCTCGCGCTCTTTGCGAAGTATGGCGTGCTCTCCGAGCGAGAGATGCGAAGCCGGTATGAGACGTACATGGAGCGGTATTGCAAGGATCTCAATACCGAAGCCAATGCGGCGATCCAGATCACCAAGACCATGATTTTGCCGGCTGCCTACCGCTTCCAAGGAGAGCTTGTCGATATCGCGACGAAGCTCAAAATGCTCGACAAGTCGCCCCACCTCGGCACGCTCGAAAAGCTGACCGGCCTCGTCGGCGATCTTGAGAGCCGGATCGGAGCCGTTGAGCAGTCGCTCGCCCATGAGGGGCACGGTGATGTCCGTGGCGAAGTGACCCACTTCCACGACGACGTGATCCCGGCGCTCGTGCGGCTTCGCGAGACGGCTGATCAGGTGGAGACGATTCTCCCGGACGACCTCTGGCCCCTGCCGACCTACCGCGAAATGCTGTTTATCAAATGATGGCCAGTCCGGATCAGGCATCGAGGGAGGCCCAAGAATTGCTTGCCGAGGCGATTGCTGCCGAGGCCCAAAAACTCGGCATCGGGATTCCGCCTGTGGCCGCCCCGCCCTTGGCCGCCTACGCCACAAGCCTTTGGGCGTGGAACGAGAAGCTCAATCTCACACGGCACACCGACGTGGAGCGATTCGTGTCGCGGGATCTCGGCGATGCCGCAGCGGTGATGCCACACCTGGCACACGGCGAGCGAATCCTCGACGTGGGCACCGGCGGTGGAACCCCCGGCGTGATCCTCGCGATCCTGCGGCCCGATCTGCGGGTCGAGCTCTGCGAGAGCGTGGCCAAGAAGGCCCGCGCTGTCAGCGAGATCGTCCGTGAAACGGGGCTCGCGATCCCGGTGCACGCCGCGGCTGCTCAGGAGATCGTCGCCAAGCGGCCAAGCGGACCGAACCGCTTCGACACGCTCGTCGTCCGCGCCGTCGCGCCGCTGATCAAGCTGCTGGGGTGGTTCGAGCCAATCGCGCAGTCCTACGGGCGGCTCCTGGTCATCAAGGGCCCGCGGTGGACCGACGAGCTTGCCGAGGCCCAAAGCAGAGGCCTCGCAAAAAAGGTCGCCGTCCGCCCAGTCGCCACCTGGCCACTCCGCGGCACCGACAACGAGAGCGTGCTCCTCGAAGTCCGGTGACGATCACTCGGTCTTCTGACGGGTCCCCATGCCGCGGTTTCTGGGATTCTCCATCCGGTCGCCGCGGAAGACGAGGAACTGGAGCTCGCCGCCAACGAGCCTAGCCCTGCCCTGGGTTCTCCGGTCACGGTTCCTGTCAAACGGAGGACCGCCGGCAAAGGGCGGAACCCCTTCCTCCGCTGGAGCGTAGAGCGCGATGAAGTCGGCTCCGATCTCGAAGCGATCGAAATATCGGCTATCGACGCGACCCCCTTCATGGAACGTGATCGTTTCCTCGTGGCTCCACTCATGCTCGTTTTCGTTGCCACCATCCCGGCGTCGGACCGGCTGTTCCCACTTCACTGACCATGGCTCAGCGGCCAGGAGCTTCTCGACGGTATTGCCACCGATGGCACGGGGAGTGACCGCGGAAGCGATTTCATCGAGCCGCTTCTGAACCTTCGTGGCGGCCAGGCCGGCCAGGTGCGGCCGTGCGGCCTGATAGAGCTCACCGGCGTGCCGCCACGCATGGGTGCGAAAGGCCTTGGACTTCTCTCCCAAGGCATACCACTCGTCGGCGAGGGCTACCGTTTCCGTGGCGTCCCGCCTAGGATTGGCCTCTCGCTTCGCAAGGCCAGCGAACACGGCGTCATCTCCCTTGGCGAGCGAGGACAGTCCCGCCGCAAAGTCTCCCTTCACCAAACAGAGATAAATGCCCCACTTCGAATGGGCAGTGGGATCGGCAGGCGTGACGAGCACGGCTTCCTTGGCGGCCTTGTAGCCGGCGAACTGGGTCTTCATGGACACAAGATCTTTGATGCGTGCCGTCCATTCCTGCGCGGTCGCTGTATCGGCGGCTTTCACCGCGATCCCCTTGGCGACATTCGCATACTTGATTGCCCGATCAAACTCGTCTCGCTCGCACAACTCATCCACCCGCGTGCCGATCTCCCGCAACAGACCGCGGTACCACCCGGCTGATTTGCCCGCGAGGTTTTGAAGCTTGCCGAACGCGGCGATGTCGTCGTCGTGCGTATCGACCCCGTAACGCTCTGTCAGGAAGCGGCCGACGGAGACATACGTGTCGTAGTCGCCGCACTGAAGAGCCTGCTCCCGAGCCTCGGTCGCCAGCACATACGCAGTGATCGGATCATCGAACGTGGTCTGGGCATCCTTGGCCAGCCGCTGCGCCAAAGCAGCTCGTACCGCAGGATCACGCGTCGTGTAGTCGGCCTTGAAGATCTGCTTGATCTCCTTGGACTTGGCCACGATCGTCGGCTTGTCGGGAATCCCTGGCCCCGTGGCGGCCGATGGGGATGACACGGAGGGCTCCGGGTCGCTTGACATCTCGGGCTCGCCAGCCTCGTCAGACGTCACATCGGGTGAATCTTCGTCGGGCATATTTCCGGGCCGCGTCAGGGTCGGTTCCGGTTCAACGGGCGCCGATTCGGTCTCGTCGTCGTCCGGAATGGAAGGGACTGGCTCCGAAGGCGGCGGTGGGGAAGGGATCGCCGGGGTTGCTACGATTGCCTCGTCTGCCGCCGGCGGTTCCTCAACAAATGGTTCCGGCTGCTCCGGTTCTCGAGCCGGCGGTTCAGAAACAGGTTCAGGCTCAGGCTCAGCGGGCTGGGGCGGAGTGGCTGCTTCGGCAGGAGGTGGGGATGGCACCGCCACCGGTTCCATCTGAGGAGGCGCCGGGCCCTTGTGCGCCACTTCCTGCTGAGGCGCATCCTGAACGACGTAGAGCATGACCAACAAGGCGACCACCGCAAGGCCGCCGTACACCCACAGAGTCGGCCAGATCGTCGATGGGGGTCGATCGTCCGTTGTGGCCGCGGTGGAATGATGCTTTGTCTTCATGCCACTCTATTAAACCCCCTGAGGCTCGGAAAGGTTTCTGTACTGTAGTTTATCGCCGAAGAGTGCGGCGCTCGCCCGCATTGGCTGCGGAGATGGATGGCTTTTTCCACGGAGAGTTAGAGATTCATGCCGAGGTAGCCGCCAGACTCGTCGATTCTGGTCTGTTCTCTTGCGAGCCGCTCGCGAGCCTTGGCGAGGTCACCGGCGGCGATGTACCGGTCAAACTCCGCCTCGACGGCATGTTTGACCGACACGGTCAGCCACTCGACCGCGGGCTGAGTGAGCCAGTCACAGGTTTCGACGTCGAGTGTGACGTCAAGGTCGCTGCCGGTGGTCTGGAGGTCCACGTCGTCGGTGAAGACGGTTCCCGTAAAGACAAACCGCACCCAACCCGTTGCCGAATCGTTGGTAAAACGGAACGTGCAGGCCCCGTCGCTCAGGTAGTAGGCATTGCGTGTGCCGTGGGCAGCCACCGCCCGCTGCATTTTTTCAAGACGTGCGCGGTAGCCGGGCGAGGCGTCGAGCGGGATGTCGAGCCGCGGCACACTCCGAAGCGGCGTACACTCAAACGTGATTGCGACGGCAGGCGGAGAAATGGTGGCAGTCATGGCGAAACGATTCTATCGCGTGGCGGCAAGCTTGGCGCTCGTGGGCTGCTTGGCCTGCGGCTGCACGTCCGCCGAGGATCTTGACCTTGTGGCCGTGACAGCCGGCCGACGGATCATGGGGGCTCCGTGGAAGATCAAGGTTTTTGCACCAGACCAGGCCACAGGCGAAGCGGCCATCGCCGCGGCGCTCGATGAGGTCGAGCGACTTGAAACCATCCTCTCCGACCACGACCCCGAAAGCGAGCTCTTCAAGCTTTCGTCTTCGGCCCCATCGCAAGAACCTGTGACAGTCAGCGACGACCTGTGGAATGTGCTCGCTGCGGCTGAAGCGTTTCGCGAGGCCACTGATGGGGCATTTGATATCACGGTAGGACCGCTCACCACGCTCTGGCGACAGTCGCGCCGCTCAGGAAAACTTCCGCGAGACGACAAGCTCGCGGCCGCACGAGCTGCCGTCGGGCCAGACGGGATCGATTTTTTCCATGACTCAAAAAGTGTGCGGCTCACGAAGCCCAGCATGCGGCTCGATCCAGGCGGCATCGGCATGGGCTACGCGGCTGACCGTGCCATGGACATTCTGAAGGCCAACGGCATCACTTCCGCGATGATCGATGCCTCGGGCGACATCCTCGTCTCGGGTCCACCCCCCGGTGCCGACGCCTGGCGGATCATGGTCGCGCCCCTGCGGCCTGGAGGCGACGGCGAGACGATTGAGATCATCAACGCTGCCATCACGACCTCCGGCGACGCCTATCAGGCCGTCGAGATCGATGGCGTTCGGTATAGCCATATCGTTGATCCGCGAACGGGCATCGGCGTCCGAGGTCCGATCGCCGTCGCGGTCATCGCGGCCGACACGACAGCCGCCGATGTGCTGGCGACCGCGGCCAATGTCCTCGGATCCACCGAGGGGCCCGCATTGATTGCGAAGTATCCAGGTGCCTCCGCCCGATTCATGTGGCGGGAGGGGAAGGAAGTTCGCGTGCTCGTCACACCGGGCTGGCCCGGCGCGAAGCCCATCACGGCTGCTGGCACTCCGTGATCAAGCCCCACGGCTCACGGCGGTTGAGAAGGCCCCTGAAGCGGGAGTATCCTCCGACCATGCCTTCAGCCCTCTCGCATACTCCCAAGGAATCGAATCATCCGCGAGGGGTGGCCCATGCCATGTCGCCGGACGTTCGCTCCGGGCCTCGTGCCCTCCGCTCACTCGGAGAAATCCGAGCTTCGCCTTCCGGGCTACGCTCGGATTTGTGCGCCGCCTCCATGACACGGGCCACTCCTCGACTGAAACCGTACTGGACGACAATCACGCGAGCCCGGAGGAGTGAGCGGCGGCCGGAGGGCCGCAAAGAACGGCGAGGCCATGGATGGCTCGCCGTTCGTAAAGCAGATTTCTACGCCGGCTCCATGACACGGGCCACCCCTCGCTCCCGTATCGTGTTGGGCTTGGCTCTTGCGATGTTGTTCGTGGGCTGTAGCCGACCGGAGCACGGCTACTTCGGCACGATCAAGCCTGTTCACGGGCCGGATGAGATCTGGATCAACAACACCACCGAGCCTGAGTGGATCGATCCCACGAAGTGTGCCGACAGTGGCGGCGGCGAGGTCATCTGGAACACGTTTGCCGGCCTCGTGCAGGCGCACCCCGCAACGCTCGAACCCTGCCCCGACATCGCGACCAACTGGGACGTGTCAGAGGATGGCCGTACCTACACGTTTCACATGCGACCGTCGGTCTGGTCAGACGGCACGCCCCTGACGGCGCACGACTTTGTCTATTCGTTCCGGCGGCTCGTCAATCCAAAGACGGGCAGCAAGTACGCGAGCAACGGCTACGTGTTCGAGAACGGCGAGGCCATCGGCAAGGGAATGGCGGCCCCCGAGACGCTCGGGGTGCGGGCAATCGACGACCTCACGCTCGAAGTGAAGCTCGAAGATCCGCTCCCCTACTTCCTGAGCCTCATGACGTTCTACTCCTTCATGCCGATCCCACGGCATCTCATGGAGCGGCTCGAAGCCAAGGGCATCGAAATCGATCTCTGGACGCGTCCCGAGCACGTCGTCTGTAACGGCCCCTACAAGATGACCGACTGGCGGTTCCGCCAGTACATGCTCTTCGAGAAAAACCCTCGCTACTGGGACGCGGCCAACGTCCGCCTTGACCGCGTGCGGCTGGCGATGGTCGATAGCGTCTTCACGACGCTTGCGATGTACGAAACGGGGGGCTTCGACTGGCCGGGCCACAATACGTCGCTGCCGGCCGAGTTTCTCGACTCGCTCGCGAAGTTCAAGGACTTCGAGCAGCATCCTTACCTGGCGGCCTACTTCTATTGGATCAACACGACACGGCCGCCGATGGACAACGTGCTCGTGCGGCGAGCCCTGTCGCTGGCCATCGATCGCGAGTCGCTCGTCAAGCATGTGCTCCGTGGCGGACAGATTCCGATGGCGAGCCTCGCGCCCGACGGCGTCGCCGGCTATCGCAGCCTCGACCTTCCGCTCTTCGATCCCGCAGAGGCCCGCAGGCTTCTCGTCGAGGCAGGGTATGCCAAAGGATCAGACGTGCCGCCGATCAAGCTCACCTACAACACGTCGGAGGGACACAAACAAGTCGCCGAGGCGATCCAGCAGATGTGGAAGAAGGAGCTCGGGATCACCGTCGAGCTCGAGAATCTCGAATGGAACGTCTTTCTCCAGACGGCCGAGAAGACGAATTTTCAGATCTGTCGGATGGGCTGGATCGCCGACTACGCCGACCCCTACAACTTCCTCGAGATCCTTTCGAGCGTCTCGGGCAATAACCACTCCAACTGGAGAAGCCCTGAATACGACCGGCTCGTGCGAGAGGCCAATCGCGAGCGCGACCCTGCCCTGCGGCTCGCACGGCTCCGCGAGGCCGAGGCCATGGCCATCGCCGAGCAGCCCATGATTCCCATCTATATTTACACCCGTCCACAGCTCATCAAGCCGTATGTCCGAGGGCTCTGGCCCAACTTCCAGGATCGCCACCCCTGGAAATACCTCTGGATCGACGAGTCGTTTGATCCGTCAGCCCCGCCGGCTGCCGACCCGCCACCGCCTCCCTGCCTCGGAGCTACCGCGCCATGAGAGCGTATGTCCTGAGGCGACTCGTCGAGATCGTGCCGACGGCGTTCATCATCGTCGCCGCATCGTTCGCCCTCGTGCGGCTCACACCCGGGTCACCGTTTGCGAGCGAACGCGAGATCCCGGAACAGGTCAGGGCGGCGCTCGATGAAAAGTATGGCTTCGACAAGCCGCTCTACGAACAGTTTTTTCGATATGTCGGCAGGCTTCTTCAGGGGGATCTCGGCCCTTCGACCAAGTACCCGAGCCGCTCGGTCAACGAGATCATCATCGACGGGTTTCCTGCCACGCTCACACTCGGCGCCGTGGCGCTCGTGTGGGCGCTTCTGGTGGGCATCACGGCGGGGATCATCGGTGCGGTCCGTCAGAACACGGTCTGGGACCATGCCGCGATGGCTGCGGCCTTGGTCGGCATCAGCATTCCGAGTTTTGTCTTGGCGCCTCTCCTCATCCTCGTCGTCTCGCTCCGCTGGCACCTCTTGCCGCCGGCCGGCTGGGGAAGTTGGCAGCACGTCATCCTCCCCGCCTTCGCGCTCGGCACGATCTACGCGGCGTCGATCGCCAGGCTCACCCGCGGCGGCATGCTCGAAGTCGTCCGCAGCGACTTCATTCGCACGGCGAGGGCGAAGGGGCTCTCCGAGAAGCTCATCATCTGGCGGCACATGCTCAAAGGGGGCATGCTGCCGGTTGTGAGCTACCTGGGCCCCGCGACTGCGAGCATCCTCACCGGCAGCATCGTCGTCGAGAAGATATTTAACATCCCGGGGATCGGTCCCTACTTCGTCGATGCGACGTTCAATCGTGACTATTTTCTCGTCATGGGCATCATCATCGTCTATGCCGCCCTGCTGCTCACGATGAACCTCATCGTGGACGTGGCCTACGGCCTTCTGGACCCACGGATCACCTACTCATGACGCCGCCAACTGCTGCCGACCTTGCGGCGGGCACGTCGCTCTGGAAAGACGCCTGGAAGCGGCTGCGAAAAAACCATGTCGCCGTCGCGAGCGGCTGGATCCTGGTTTTCCTGACCGCTGCCTGCATCATCGGCCCGGGGATCGTGGCGGCCACCTGGGGCTACGACTACGAAACACAGGATCTCGCCTATGGCCCAAAGCCGCCGTCCTGGGAGCATCCCTTCGGAACTGATTTTTTCGGCCGCGATCTTCTCACCCGTGTGCTCTACGGTGGCCGCGTGAGCCTGATGGTCGGTTTTCTCGCGGCGACCGTCGCGGCCACCATCGGCACGATCTACGGCGCCACCTCGGGCTATGCCGGCGGCCTGGTCGATTCGGTGATGATGCGGGGCGTCGATATTCTCTACACGCTGCCCTACATGTTTTTCGTCATCATTCTCGTGACGATCCTGGGCAAGAGCCTCGTGCTCGTGTTCTTGGCGCTCGGCGCCGTCGGCTGGCTGCTGACCGCAAGAGTCGTCCGCGGCCAGGTCATGAGTCTCAAGGAGCAGGATTTTATTCTGGCCGCGAGGAGCCTCGGCACGCGGCCCGGCCGGATCGTCCTGCGGCATCTCATCCCCAACACGCTCGGGCCCGTCATCGTCACCTTCACGCTCACGGTGCCCGCGATGATGCTCCAGGAAGCGTTTCTTTCGTTTCTCGGCCTGGGCGTGCAGGCGCCGCGA
>JBGTKO010000166.1:0-33900 GCA_041744595.1 Pirellulales bacterium | reverse complement strand
GTGGCGGACCACCAGGTTACGTCGTGGCCGCGGTCGGCGAGGACGCGTGCGAGCGACCAATACCGCAGTGGGGGCGTGCCCTCACCGGGGATATCGTCGAACGGGTTGACCAGCCAAATGACGAGGGGCCGGGATGTGAGTGGTTCTGGGGCCGGGCTGGGCATGGCGGGAGCGTAGCAAACGCCATGAGATCAGCGGAGCCCAGTGCGCCGCGTGCGGGACCGGCGCGGGTTTGCTAGGTTCGCTCTTGCCAGTGGGGTTCACACCAAAGCCGTTTTCTCCGTCTGCTCGCCATTCCGCGTTTTCCGTTCCTCATCGTAACTAGGAACCCCAGACCCCCAGCTGCAAGAAGGCCCCAAGTACGTGGTTCAGGCACAACCATGACCTGATCAGCATTGATGGTGGAGCCATCGATCGCGTCGAGGCCAAGCAGAGAAAGACCAAGGTTGCCGATGTCGCCATTCCGAATCGGCTGAACCGCCTCGGAGTAGTCGGGACGCGCTGATCCTGGGTCGCTCCTGAACCCGCTGTTCAGGTCGTGCAAGTCCCCGGACACAACTCCCACGCCCCAAGCGTAGAACGGCACAGTGTACGCACCGACATCGTCGTTCGTTGCATGGTTGAGAGTATCAAGCACACCCCCGTGATCGGAGGTAAGCAAGATCGTTGTATGACCATTAAGGGTTGGATCATTCTCGACGAGATCCAGGATCCCTCCAAGATAGCCATCGACGTCTACGATCGAGTTCTCGTAACCCGAACCGGGGGTGAGGTCCCACGTCCCACTGTGCCCCGCAGTGTCTGGGTCATGAAAGTGAAGAAAGCTATAGTGAAACGGATCGGTGGCCATCTCGCCCACAAACGCAGCCACGATGGCTGCCGAGTTGCCGTTGTAAAGATAGGCGTCGATCTTGTCTTTTCCATCGTCTGCTCCGATAAGGTCAGCGGCGCCATTAGTGGCATCGTAGCTCTGATCGAAAAGTACAAACTTCGCTTTTGTGGCAAAAAAGCCGGTGCGCATGCCATTGTCATGAACGACGTCGAACACGCTCGCGACATACGAACCCTTATTGCTATGCAGCGTTGCCGCGCCTGGCTCACCGTTGTCGGAATAGTTGTGCCCCGTCAGCCCCAGCACGCTCCGCCCCGTCAACTCAGAGGAATGGTTAGGCAGGGTGCTTGTGTAGTCGTAATCCGTACGAGCATTGTCGGTGAACGCCCCTTCTGATCGAAACCGATAGAAGTTCGGCAGCGCAGCAGAGCCGAGCGAGGTAATCGCGTCAGGTCGCAGCCCATCAACGCTCACGTGAATGACATATTCTGCCGCTGAAACAGTGGCTAGCGGCCAAATTGGCCCCGCAAGTAATGCCACTCCCACAATAGGACACCAGCCCGTGAAAGCACGATCAATGACGAAGGCTCTCCGCCTCATACCAGATCTCCGAATTCCGACGTCCTGTGGTAACGACCTGGTTGGAGTGCATTTCAACACAATGACGGAAGAACCAAATTTTAGCGACTGAAAGAGCCAGCTACCTCGCATTCTTGGATTCAGCGAGAAGCTTCGATGCATCGTGCTCAATTGGAAAGTCCAGGTCTGAATCGATCTTTGAGGCGACGATGAAGTGGGCGTCGTACTGACCGGAAATCGTCCTAATTGCGGCACGATCAAGCCGCTTATGGCGTCGCCGGTCCACATTCTCTGGTACGCAAGCCGCAACAAAGAATCCGTGATCAAACAAAAACTCGAGACACGCCCGCGAGACTTCCGCGCCATGGGTCTCGATCACAAGGCGAGCATCGTGCAGCCGCAAGAACTCCGAAGCACCATCCAACAAGATTCGTTCTGCGCCTTCGACGTCAATTTTCATGACATTCGGTTTCGGCAACTCATCGGCCGCAACCAGCGAATCGACCGATCGGCATTGCACCCGTTCAGTGATCGGGGGCAAACCGATCTTTTCCCTCGCGACACACGCCTGGCCCCCAGTCACCACGTTTAACGTACCACTGGCGCTTTGAATGTCGTCGGTCTGGAAATCAGTTTCTTCGTCCACATTTCCAAGCGCGCATGGGACGATGTGAACCTTATCCGCCACTCCGCCGACGGTGATATTGTGAGAAAGCAAGGGCCGGTTCTGCGCCATCGGCTCGAATGCCACGACACGCCTCGCTTTGAATATACGAGTCAGAATGAGTGAGTAGAGGCCAACATTTGCGCCAACGTCCCACACCGTGTCGCCTGGCCTTACGAAATGGCTCAACGCTGAAAGCGGGTACCATTCGTGGGTGAGCGGGGACCGCAACCAATACGAACGGTTCCGACGCATGCGGACACGCATTTTCCCTACTTCAGGGACGTCGATATTCAAGGGCATGTCAGGAATACACCGAAGCGCCGCCCGAGATAAAAATGGCGATTGTCGGATCATGGCCGCAAGTGTTGCGATGGGCTTCATTTGATTCGTGCGGAGGGCTGTCGTGTCACGTGCCTCAATGCGTTGCCGGGACCAAAACGCGTGTCGCTCGCCGTTCAGGGCCGGGGACCGCTCTGTGCCTGATTGGAAAGACAAAGTGAAAAAAGTCGCCGATGAACTCCGTTGGCGTTCATGCCAAGGCAGTTGCCGCGTGATCGAGGATCGGGGTCCCGGTCCACGCGCTGCCGATAGTGTAGTGCAAAAGAAACAGCGACTCGTTCGCAGGGCCGAAGACATCCTTTCTGATATGGTAATCGCGACGGCCCGGCTTTCCGCTCATGCACGGATCGTTTCCAATAATTGTGGATCCGGAACAAACCAAGGCCGTGACGTAGGCCCAGAATTCTAGGCGACGAATAGAATGGCGTCCATGCAGCAGCCCCCGACACCGATAACGAGCGCCTCTTCGTGTGGCGGCATTCCGGCGCTGTCCGAATTTTGGGCGCTGTTGAAGTCCTCACGCACCGCCCAGACGCACACGGCACGGGATGTGGCCGAGGTGCTCGAGATCTGCCGCTCCAGCGCCGAGCTCATTGAGCGTCACATGGGTCGATCGATTGATGGGTGCCAGGCGCTGGAGATTGGACCTGGTCAGTGGTTCGGCCAATACAACTACTTCGCCACGCGTTGCGACGTACTCGGCATTGACCTTGATGTCGTGCCTGTGGGATTTGATCCGGCCGGCTACCTGCGCATGTGGCGGGACAACGGCGTGCGCCGAGTACTCAAAACTCTTGGCCGCAAGGCCACGGGCCGGGACCGAATGATTTGGGACGAGTACCGAAAGCAACTCGGCATTTCGCGCCTTCCGACGCCCAACATCAAGCGCATGGACGCCCGCAAGATCGAGCTGCCCGACAATTCGATCGACTTCGTGTACTCGGTTAATGTGTTCGAGCACGTGCCTGACCCTGCAGCCATCCTCACTGAGTGCATACGTGTCACAAAGCCCGGTGGAGTCATCCTCACCGATCTTCACCTCTACACGAGCGATAGCGGATGCCATGACCTGCGGATCATCAGCCGAAGCCGTGCGGGGATTCCGTACTGGCCACATTTACGGCCGGCGCATGAGGGCCTTGTGAAGTTCGGCGGCTATGTCAACAAAATCCGACTCCCGCAGTGGCGAGAGATTTTCGAGACGACTCTTCCTGGCGGCTTCATGACGTTTCGACAGGCTGAAGACGACTTGGCGCTGGAGGCAAGTCGGCTTAAATCCGCAGGAGAGCTCGCGGATTATTCCGACGATGAGTTGCTCACCAACAACGTGATCTATACCTGGCGGAAGCCATGACCTCTTATCGACCATCCACAAGCCCCTGTCTCGATAGACATATGCGGGGCTGGACACTAATGCATTCGGCACGTTGTCCCTTCCCGTCACAGCGCATTCGCCACTGCGCCGGCAGCCGGATGATTGAGAGCATGTCAGCTCGTCTGGCGCCTGAGTACTATTCGGTAATGTCCCATGCCCATGGCTCGGGGCCGTCGCTCAGAGGAGCCTTCGTGCCATGATGTCAGTTGACTCCCGCACCGCCGCGAAGTTTATCACTGTGGTCGCCGTGGTGGTCGGTCACATCACCAGTGCCGCGGAGCCACAGATCACGATCGTCAACGACGGAAAACCCAAGGCGGTGCTTGTTTTGCCTGTGCGCCCGACGGAATCGGCGCAGTTGGCCGCCTTCGAATTGCAGCATCATGTGAAGTTGTTGACCGGGGCCGTTCTACCGATCGTTTCGGAAGTCGACGCCGCGTCAGCACGGACACTCGGCATTTTCATCGGCGATACAAAGGCGGCCCAACGAAAGAACTTTGACTCATCCGGTCTCAAGCCGCAGGAATTCGTCTGCGCCGCCACGCCGACCGGAGTGTACTTGACTGGCCACGATGAACAGGAGTTCCAGAGAGTCGTGTACGACATGGAGCACTTTGCGGCCAACACAAACTGGCCCGGATACTGGCATAGTCGCGGATCCTGCGACGCGGTCTATGAGTTCCTCGAGGAACTTTGCGGTGTGCGCTGGCTTGACGCGACGGACACCGGCACATATGTGCCTGAGACCAAGACACTCTCCGTTTCGACGGCCTACCTCCGCCGTAGTCCGACGTTTGAATACCGTTGCACCGACACCTGGGCGCTGCCGGAGACCTATGTCGCCGATGACACAATGTGGCCACCCGGGTCCGACGGTATGAAGGATTACTTGACCGTGGCTTACCCAGCGATTGCGGAGCGTTACAACGATCCAAGTCAATCCACGGTGGCCATGCGATTTCAGGTGCGCGCCTTTCTGTATCGCCATCGTGCCGGGGGGCGGAAGATGATCTGCAATCACGCGTTCTACGGCTACTACGGCCGCTTTTGGCAGAAGCCCGAGAATAATCCTGAGACGTTTGTCGAGCGCCGCCCTGACTACTTCGCGCATGGATACAAGGGCCAGCCGCCACAGCTTTGCTATACGAGTCCCGCCCTGATCGCCCAGGTTATTAAAGACACACGCGAATACTACGAAGGCAAGGTTGACCACGTTGATTTGCGCACCGGCTCCTGGCTGACGCCGCCAAATCCGTTCGCGGTTGAGCTGATGGACAACGAAAAGGTCTGCCGATGTGAACAGTGCCAGGCGCAGATCCAAACCGACCGATCCTCTCTCGGCTTCTCCTCGGGCGAAGCTAGCGACTATTGGTTCGGTTTCGTCAACCGGGTAGCAGAGGACTTGGCCGCGACGCACCCAGACCGGGTGCTGATGACCCTAGCCTACGCACGCCATGCGGAGCCTCCGTCATTTCCACTGCAATCGAACGTCGTCGTGCAGTTTTGTTTTTCGGTCCACGGACTTTTCAATTACGAAGAGTACGCAAACGAGCTTAAATGGTTACACGAATGGGCGGCCGACGCCCATAATCGCAATCAGAAGGTGTATTTATGGCTGTACTATTGTTCCCCGAGACAGTTCGCCCCGGGTCAAATCTTCCCGCCATATTTTGCGCACACGATCGACAGGCAAATGAAGCTCTTCGCCCAACTTGGTTATGACGGCATGTTTCATTGCGGCTTCGGTCCGGCAGTTGATTCCTACGTGAGCTGGGAATTGATGGATGATGCCACCCAGAATGTTGACACGCTACTCGATGAGTACTTCACCGGCCTGTATAGCGAATCGGCACAACCAATGAAGCAGATGTACCTGGAAATCGAACGGGCCTATGCAGGGCATCCTGGTCGATTCCTCCACGGCAGGAAAATCGGGTGGCGAGAAAAATCGTGGCAAGTGATCGGAAATCGCGTCGTGGTGGACCGCTTGAATGCATTGTTCGCAGAAGCGGTGGCAATGGCGGAAACCGATCGCACGCGACGGAATCTCGAACTCTTTCGTCTCGGCACATTGAAGAACATTCACCGAAATCGCGAATGAGGATCGCGGCATTGCCGTTCGCTGCTATCACAGGAACGAACGTCTGGCAAGTGCGACTTGCTATTCTGTACGAAAGAATGGCGAGGGTCGCATATGGAGCGGAGAGCCGGTGTACGTGACCACAGGCCGAATATCGAACCCACAACTGGCTGATAACGACGCCCGTTCCTGAACCGTCATGCCCATACGCTCAGGAAATCCAACCCGGTCACTTACGTCGGCGCTCGCGATACTTGGCAATTGACACAAACTCATACCATGCCAAAAGCCGGCACATCACGAATCCGGGGTATCCATCACGGAATCCGCCCTGGAGGAAGTAGGAGAAGAGAAACCGAAGCGTCGGCCGAAAGGGGAGTCGCTGCGCAAGTCGCTTGAGCCATCGTCGCTGTTCGACAGGGCCTCCAAAGAGCGAGGCGCGGACGCCCCCGTCGTTCTTGGCCTCCATCGCGAAAGCTTCCCACGTCGTGTACCGATTGTGTTTCTCGATCCAGGTCGACAGGTCTGGATAGGCGTAGTGCAAAAACTCGTGTTCAAGATAACCTGCTTCGCCAGTTGCAAGGGTGACGTGTTCGTGGACTTCGTTGTCGCCGGATCCGGTATCACCGAGATTGCCGATTCGTTCGTATCGCCCAATCTTGTGCTTGAAAAGTCGGACATTGTACGAGGGGTAGTATCCGCAGCCCTTGATCCATCGATTCATGAACATGAATCGCCGATTGAGCCAATATCCGTCTCCGCACCCTGCCTTGTGAGGATTTCGCGGTACGAATGTCCCCGTCACGACCTTCCGAATCTCTTGGGCGAGCTCTGGGGTCATGATTTCGTCCGCGTCCAGGATCAATACCCACTCATTCCGCCACGGGACGTGTTCCAGCGCCCAATTCTTCTTCTTCGGCCACCCTTGCTCTGAGTAGACGAACTGATACACATCCGCACCCATGGCCTGTGCGAGCGCCGCGGTATCGTCGGCGGATTGGCTGTCCACTACGACGATCTCGTCAGCCCAGAGAAGATGCCGCAAGCACTCCACGATGTTGCGATTCTCGTTCTTTACCGGAATGAGCACCGACACAGGGACAGACCGTCGCGCCGGCCACTCGCCCCTCATCGGGGGAGTTCGATCGACTTCCGCGCCGAGTGTGTCGGCACGCGGCTCCCGCGGCTGGGGCTTGGGGATTGTCACAGTTCCTCAGCAGAAGAAGGTGTCTTGGCTGCGACTTCTTCCAGAAGGCATCGCCACGCCTCGCACGCATGGTGCCGATCATACGCGTCTCGCATCGCCGCTCGGGCTCGCTCACCAAGGCCGGTAGCACGTGATGGATCGTCAAGGAGGCCCCGAATAGCGGCCACCAAGGAGTCCACGTCCCCCTCACGGACCGTAACGCCACATTCGTGGTCGACGAGCACGCGGGCGATCTCACTTGAGGGATGGCCGATGAAGATTGTCGGCCGACCTGCCGCCATCGCGCCAAAAAGCTTGCATGGGACAATGCAACCCTCGAGCCCCTCCCGCAATGTCACGAGATGCACATCGGCGCAACTGAGTGATGCATGGAGTCGCTCGCGTGGCTGGTATCCGAAAATGACTACGTTCGTGAGTTTCCGGTCGCGAACCGAGCGTTCCACTTCGGCTTTACGTTTACCATCACCAACGAACGCAAAAAGTACACGGTCGTCGTCGCGAAGGCGCTCCACCGCACCGAGCATCGTGCTGAAATCGTGGCCAATGCCGAAATTGCCGGAGTACATCACCACGAAACGACCACCGAGCTGCCACTCGTCGCGATACGGATTCGATTCACGGGGGATTGGCCTCACCTCGTCTTGGTCAGACCACACTCCGATGTGGATGACTCGTGATGGATCAACCCGCGGGTCATCCGCATGTTTCCCCGTCACTCGGTCACGCATGCAACGGCCGAGCACGACCACCCGATCGGCCCTCCTGATGCACAGCAGGCTGATTCGATCGAACAGCCGCGTCAGGAGGCCGCCTTCCCGAAGTACCCCGCAGGTCACCGCAAGGTCCGGGTACAAATCCATGATCCAGTAGACGTATCGACATCGCCGAGCCGCTTGCAGGAGAACGCCAACGAGCGCGATGAGTGGTGGCGTCGTGAAGCACACAACGACGTCCGGGCGAGTGACCCGAAAGGCACGCCAGGTCGCAGCAACATAGAAAAGTACGAAATCGATTGCACGTCCGACGTTCCCGGCCTTTCCAAAGAGGCTTCTCGCGACGCGATGAACATGGACTCCCGCGATAGTTTCATTGCGCGGAAGCGTGGCACCGGCTTTCCCATATAGACTTCGCGATGCGATCACGTCTACGTCATGGCCGTGCGCGACAAGATGCGTCGCCAGGTCATGGGCATGCTGAGCCGTGGCGGCGACATCCGGGTAGTAGGCTTGGTTGATGAGAAGAACGCGCATCGGTCTTCACTCGCCCAAAACGTCTGCATACATACGGCGATACTGCGCGGCGACGTGTGGCTCCTTCAAAGCTTCAAGGACCCATTCGCGGCCGCGTTTTCCCATGCTGGTCCGACGCTGCTCGTTTTCGAGCAAGTAGGAAATCACTCGACAAAGCTCTTCGGGCACAGATTGACAGATCTCCGCCCCGCCACTGTTCTCCAATTCCGGCCAAATATCGACGCCCTTCGTGGTAACGACCGGGGTTCCGGAGGCCATCGCTTCGACCAACACGTAACCCCAGTTCTCTTGACTGGTGGGGAGCACAAAAACATCGGCCGCCTGAAGTAGCGAAATCTTCTCGACGCCCGCAGCAAATCCAAGCACGTGAACGCATTGGTCGAGGTTGCGAATCTTGATGAGATGCTTCAACTTGGCGACGTAAGCCGCATCCCCGTTTCCGGCGATCGCCAAGCGGAAAGCCGCCCCTTGGCGACCGAGCAATGCCGCGGCTTCGATTAGCGTTTCGATGCCCTTCTTGTAGTGGAGTCGGCTCAGAAACACCAGGAGCGGGTCGCCGGTGAACAGGAACGGCCAAGCGTTTTTCGCCGGCTGATCGCCCGGCAAGGATCGATAGCTTGCGAGGTCAGTCACCAAAGGCACCACGACGGCTTGGCTTGGTGCATGCCAGTGCATGCATTGTTCCGCCTCGGCGCGTGCCGTGTAGTGAATCCTCGCGGCATCTCCCAGGAGACGGCGCCCGAACGTCGCCAGAAAGAGCCTCTTCTTCAGCGGCTTCTGTGCAAGGCTCCACTGATCGAGCATTCCGTGGGGTGTCAGGACGTACGGTTTCCCGAGGCTTCGGGCTCGCCGTGCCAGCGCTACACATAAAGGGTCCCACGGAACATGGAGGTGCACCAGATCGGCGTCACGAACCGCCGCATCGACTTCCGCAATGCTTTCGCTGGCGATCCGGGGCCACACCTTGGAGCCGATGACACGATGGACAGCAATGGGCGTATCCCGGCTCCAGGCTTCTGGAATGTCGCTGTCATCGCGCGTGAGCAGTCGGACATCGAGCCCCTGTTGGGCCATCACCGTGCACAAGTCGATGACCGCTCGTACCGTGCCGCCATCTGTCAATCGAATCGCGTCGAGGTAGTGAAGGATCTTCACGTTGCCCGGGCTCGAGGGAAGTTGCCGGCTCGGATCCCAGGGAGTGTGCTCACGAATCGGCCGCCAGTTTCATGCGGGTGCCAATACGCGTTGAGTGGCTTGTGCGGCGAGGTGATCCGCCAGTCGGGCCGTCAGAGCCAAGTGCACGAGGCCGGGATTGGCGCTCCCCGCCGATGGAAAGACTGCGGTGGTGCTGACGTAGAGGTTTTCCGTACCCCACACCCGCAGCATTGGGTCCACGACGGAGTCCTGGGCATTCGTTCCCATCCGAAGGGCACCGGTGGGGTGATACACATCGTAGAGCGAAGCGAAATCATCACCGGTCGCTTCAGGTGCAAGGGTCAAGGAAGCCGTGTCTCGAAGGGAGCAGCGATCCCAGGCTTCGGCCGTCAGGCGGGCCGTTTCTCGCACTGTTCGGAGATCGTCGTCAGTAATCTTCCAGTCAATCACCAGACGGCGTCTCCCGAACTCGTCCCGTGCCGTATCGAGCGAGATCCGGCTGTCAGGATTCGGACGTTGCTCGATATCCACCTGCAGGAGCACCGCGGCCTGCCTAGGAATCCACAGCCGCCCCTTCGCGTATCGCCAATACGCCATGCTCGAGACATCCCCCACCACCCTCCCGAGCATTGAGGGAGAGATTCCCATTGATTGCCGCTCTCCCTGTCGACGCCGGAGAAAGTTTCGGACAACGTCAAACCCAGTGTCGCCGTGTGTGACGAACGTAAAGTGTGTGTAGGCACTGCTCAGGGACAACGAGGTTTGGGTCGCACCCGAAAGTTCCAGCCGCGGGGTCCGCATGATTCCATTGGCGAATAGTGGAGCGACGCCAAGATTGAACCGGTGCCAGTCACGGCAATGAAATCGGCCGCAGGTCGCCGAGAGGTGATCGGCAAAGTGACGTCCCAGCGGCGCGCCTTTGCCGCTGATCGCCCCACGAGTCGCTTCATCATAGTGCAGCAAGAGTCGGGTGGACTCCAACGCACCCGCTGCCAGGACGTAGAGACGGGACGACACATTCAACTGCCGACCTGTGCCACTGCGTGCGACTATTCGTCGGACGGACCATCCACGATCGTCAGCCTCAGCATCGATCGAAACCACATTCGCATCGAGCCACGCATCGACGTGCTCGTCTTTCTCGACGGTATCCCGAAAGGCTTGAGCAAAGTTTCGGCGGGCAAACGGAAGCCATGCCGACAGCCGCAACGTAAAATCGGGTGCAAAGGATTGAAGGCCAGGAAAATGCCGCGTGGCAAGCGAGCCGTCGGCGTTGGGATCGCCCGGAATTTCCCCGGGTAGCCCCAACTCGGCGAGGACTGCCGGCATGTAAGCCTGAATCTCATCATGGGCGACCGGCCAGCTCGGAAATCCAGCATGAGGCCGCGGCCCCACGTCGGCAGGAGTCAGCGACAACAGTTGGCCACCCCACAGGACTGACGTGCCGCCTAGGCCAAAACTCCTACCTGACTCAGCGCCGCGATACGTGATGCCGACCTGGGAGCATCGGTGGCCTGACTCGGATGGTGGTCGCGCGAGTCGCGCACCTCCTTCGAGAATGACCACATGCAACCCGTGGGATCGCAGCCGCTTGGCGAGAAATAGACCGGCAGTGCCGCCCCCGACGATGCACACGTCGGCCGTCACGTGTACGTCATCGGTGCTACCAGCTAACTCGTGAATCACGCTTCCGCCCCACGACATACCGCCGCCATCGCTGCGACTCGGCTCGGCCTTTGGCTCGACACGAGTACCATTCCGGCACGATTCCGTTGCAGGGCCGCCATGAGAATTTCCGCGGCGACTGGCTCGGTGAGCGCCGTGTTCGTAACTCCCTGAGCCGCCCGCCTCATGTAGCCATACGTAATCTGGATGGGGAGACCAGCGGCCGGGAGCGAGTCGGCCTCTCGATCGGCGATGGAGTCCTCGACTTGGAGTACATCAAAGACTCCAGGGACCGACGATGCGATCGCCGCGCACGAGGCCGCGGCACCTGCTAAGCCAACGCATCGAACCGCTCCGGATTTCTTAAGACCATCGAACGCACTGCCCAGTTTTCGGAGCGCGTCGGCTTCGGCGGGATCAGGTTCATGCACAAGGAGCAGGTCTACCCGTTCGAGCCCCAGGTTCTTCAGCGACTGATGCACGCTGCTTCGTACTCCCTGCTCGGTCAGATCTCGACGGCGTGTTCTCTGAAGGCAGATACCAAGTTTCCGGCAGACGACGCCTGTGCCTTTATCGACGTACATCAGCCACGGCAGCCTGCCTACGATCCGTCTTGCCGGAAAACCGACTTTCGTTCCGACCGTGAAGCTATCTCGGTCTCTGCCGCGAAACAGCCGGCCCAGTGAACGCTCGGCCATCCCTTCCCCGTACATCGGCGCGGTGTCGAAGTGCGTTATTCCGGCATCCATCGCCGCCCCGAGGAGTTCTTGGCGGAGTCTTTCACTCCGAAGGTGATGGAGCGAGCCAGTCCCCATGCCAACCCGCGATATCATGAGCGTTGTACGAGGCAGGTAAACTCGTTTCATGTGTGCACGTGCTTTTCATTCTCCCCATCAGGTCGAAAACGGCGCTCGCCGATGACACGGCTCGGGTTGCCCGCAACCACTTCGTACGGGCCGACATTTCTGACAACGACAGAGCGGGCACCAACCACCGCGCCTTCGGCCACCGTCACACCTGGCCCGAGGAACGCCTCGGCGAAGATCACAGCGCCTCTGGCTATCCGGATCGGTGAGGTGGTCAATCGAAAATCAGGGCCATGGATATCGTGACTGGCCGTGCACAAGAATGTCCCTTCACTGGCCGTTGCATCGATTCCAAGTTCGACTTTGGCGACGTTGTAGCAGTTCACCTTCCGCCCGAGACATGCGCCCTCGTCCATCACGAGATTCCAAGGCGCCCATACACGGGTAGATGGGTAGACCTTCGTCCCGGCAGCCATCGTCGCCCCAAAGAGCCGGAGGAGGAGCCGTCGCCAACCGAAACATGGCGTCGGGCTGAGGTCAAAAAAGACACTGGACACGGCCAACCAGACGAAGCGAGCCAGCTGGTTTTGGATCGCAAGTGAGTTTCGGTATGCCTTGGGATAGAAGCGACTGATCACGTGTCTCCCTGAGGCTTTGTTTGGCGGGCTACCTTCACGACGCCTCACCCTGATCTGAAATCACCGGCGTGTCCTCCTGTTGCCGCAACTGAAACGTAACGAGAACGGGGCGATGATCGGAGCCGATGCTCTCGAGGACTTTGCTGGTGCCGAAAATTACGTCATCACTTCCCCACACCCTGTCTAGTGGAAGCCGGCAAAAGTCTGGTAGTGAACTGGGCCATGTCCCAGTCGGCAATCCGACCACGCGATCCGGCTGGAGTCCTGTCCGCGACGCCAAAAGCCAGTGTCGGTAGCCAGATGGTGTCGCGTTGAAGTCTCCAGCAATGACTACCGGCAAGCCGAGTGGCTTGAAGTACTGCTGGACGACTTCCCCAAGCAGTTCAATCCGACGATTGCCGTCCTTCCAAGAGACGGTTGTACGCGGACTGGGAAGGTGCTCAACAGAAAATACAACGCGACCGGCCGGAAGGCTCATGATCACGGCGCGGTGGAAGGTAAACAGCCCCCAGTATCGCTTGTGCTCATCACGGAAGCGGACGGGCTCAATGGCATGGCGGGAGAGCACGACGTGGGGCCACTCCTGACCGATCCGTGGCGCCACACGGAATGGAAACTTGTCCCGCAGTCGCGGGCTCTCTGCGAGCCACTCGACGACGGGCATCTCGGCCTCAACGATTGCGACAACATCGGGATCTTCACGGTCGATCACCTCCAGCAGCCTCTCCATGGCGGTCGCCGAACCCTCGACATTGCAAAGCAGGACGCGGACGGACGGCCCTTCGCCTGCTGCCAAAGGACCGTCCGGCATGACTGCCGAGATGACCGGCCATACCGCCGCGACTGCGAGACCAGCGGCGATCCCGGTGACGCCCCAATGCCGCGACCAGGCAGCCACCAGAGCTGTCACGACAAGTGGCACGGCTGCGAAATAGCTCACGTTTGCCATGAGATCGAATACGAGTCCGAATCTTGCCAAGGGCCTCGCAAGGAGGAATGCCGCGGGAACCACGAGGGATGCAGCGAGGATCAGTGCCCTGCGTGGCCGCGTAGATGGCGGCGGCCGAAGAGGGAGAACCGACGAGCGCGCAGGGCGGCCCAACACGTCTTCGTGGTACTCGGCCGCGCTCCCTGTTGCCGAGGGCGACGGCGATGCTTCAAATGGGATCACTGCGGATTCCGCGGCAAAACCGACCGTGATGGGTTGCGAGGGCAATCGTAACTTCCGGCAAGAATAAATCGGCCGTCGAGCAGGGGCCTCCGGAACATACGAATCACATAGGAGGAAAGGTTTTCGAGCCGGTATCGAGTAAGGGCTGCCATCGCACCGACGCAGCCGGCTCGGGGGCGCCCGCCCGCCATCTTCACGTGCTCCTCTCGCATCTCGGCAACATGGCGCTGCGAGAGCTGATTCGGGTGAAGTCGAAACGCAGCTGCCGGCGGGCCTCTATGCCGTAGAAAGCGATGTCCGTCTTCAATCGCGCGCCACCAAAAGTCGGCATCGCCGACGAACCGCATCGCTTCATCAAAACCTCCGATCCGATCCCATACGTGGTGACGAAAGACGACACCTTGCTGGAGAAGCGGACTGTATCCGGAGCGGTAGAGCGTGAGGAGGTCTTGGCTCCGCGCGCTTCGCCAACAATGCACAAACCGTCCCGAACTGTCGATGAAATCAACCGCGCCATAGACGACGTCCGCCTGGTTCGCGTCTCCCAGACGGGCCGCCAGCGCGTCTGCATAAAGGATGTCATCGGCGTTGATCCACGTGAGCCAGGGCGTCGCCAGGCTCGTGATTCCCGCATTGATCGCGGCATACATCGTCCCGGGGTGCGTCATCGTTGAGATGCCGGCGGCCTCCGCTATCCCGAGTGTTTCGTCGTGTGAACCGCCATCGACGACGATCGCCGAGGCCCCATAAGCCATCGCTTGCTTGACCGAGTCGAGCGTAGCGTGAAGCGTTGCTGCAGCATTGAGCGTTGGAATGACAATGCCCAGTTCGTTTAGATCGCCATGCGATCTCACTCTGAGGTCAGCTTCTCCGTTCAACTCCCTGCGTCCCCGTTGTCTCGCCGGTCTCGAATCACGCGAGCGGGATTCCCTGCCACAATCGCATACTCAGGAACATCGCGTGTGACCACGCTCCCAGCTCCAATGATGCTGTGGCTTCCGACACGAACACCTGGAAGGATGATGATCCTCGTACCGAGCCAAACATCGTCGCCAATCACTACGGGCCGCTTCGGGGGAACGGGTTGAAGCCGCATCGGCACGTCGAGTGCGTCAGTTCCGTGAGTTGCCGACAAGATGGTGACATCGGGTGCCATCATGACATCGCGCCCGATCGTGGTATCACTCGCCACCCAACAGTTTGAAGACAGTGCCGAATTGTCGCCGATGCGGATTCCGACTCCGGAGCCAAAGATGACATTCTGATGCACCCGAACAGAGCGGCCCATCTCCTTAAAAATGGCCCGGGCCAATACAGCCCGAACCCACTGGCCGATCGAGCCAAAGGGCGTCGGGGGCCCGGGAAGATTCTTTGCAATGAGGTAGTAAAGGCCGATTGCGGCGGCTTTCCACAGGGTGATTCGATGCCTCGCCATCAACTGTCTGGCGCTGGGTCCGGTCAGGTTCTGATCGTGTTCCGTGCTCATCTCGGCGGATGCCCTATGACCCATTCGCCGTCATTTCTTGAATCGAACGACCACGAAAGCGACGCGTGTCGCGATACGCCTTCCAATCCCGTCCGGTAAAAAAGGCTTGAAAGCGCCAGACGACCGGCATGAACCGTTGGAGCCGCCTCGCGGTCTGTGTCATGTACGCCTCCTCCATCCGCACGATCTCGGCGGCCATCTTCGGTGAGTGGGTATTCGTCATCACAACGTGAGATGTCTTCGATTGCTCGTGCACACGAAAGGCCCACACGTACATCGGGAGGGAGCGGCATTGCTCGCCGAGTCGTTGGAAGCGGTGCCACATGTCCGTGTCCATCGTGTAGTGGAAGTCCGTCGAAAACGGTCCCGCTTTCTCGAAAAGCGACCGCCGAAAGAAAGATGATGGCCCACCCACGGTCGCCACACCCAGTGCGCGAAGAAGTCGCGTCACTTGCATGTGAGGCGCGCATCGCGTGACACGACCCTCCCCGTCGATCCATACCATGCCACCGCCGCACCAGTTCACGTCGTTCGCCTCGCGAAGCGCCTGGATGACCAGTGGAAGCGAACCGGGCACGAACTCATCATCGGCATTGAGCCAACAGAGCCACTCGCCTCTGGCACTCGCGCAACCTTTGTTGAGCGCGTCACTCTGCCCCTTGTCGCGTTCGCAGATGAGTACCGTATTGGGTGCTCTGCGTGATTCCACGACCTGGAGGGTGTCGTCGGTACTGAGGTTGTCAACGACGATCAACTCATACAATGCGGGATCGACGGCTTGCCGGGCCACTGAATCAAGGCAGCGTCCGATATACGCGCCACTGTTGAACGACGGAATCACAATCGACAGAATTGGAAGGCGCTCACCGGATGACACCGTGACCGGCAACACCTCTTGTATGGACTCATGCATGAGGAATGGTGCATGTCGAGGTACGACCACCGTTGACTTCAGCTTCGACGGCCCGATGAAACGCCCGACGGCTGAAGCGGTCACGGGCCAGGGTTTCGGCCACTCTGCCCATTTCCGCGATTTCCGGTGTCGGCGCACTGCTGAACGCGCGCATCGCCGTTGCAGCGATGGTTATCGAATCATCGGTGACAAGCCATCCACATGAGCCAGGGCCCGCGCCGCACAGCGGGAGATCATGCGCAAGATCATGCCCGTCGGAGAGGATCACGGGCAACCCAGCGGCCAATGCGTCGGCAACCGCGTACCCGAAGTTTTCCCGGTACGAGAGTGATACGAAAGTGTCTGACGCGGCCATGCTGGCCGCAAGGTCATCGCCGTGAAGCGGCCCCACGACGTGCACCCGTGACTGCTCCGGTCTGCCTGCATAGCGCTCAAGTGAATCGCTGGTGATATCCCCGTCCATGCCTACGATCACGAGGTGACATGCGGGGAGTGCGGCCACACGAAATGCGTCGATGAGTTCGCGCGGGCGTTTCATGCTATGAAGCCGTCCCACGAACAGGAGCACCCGCGAGTCGGACGGGATATGGTGGATGTCACGAAACGTGCGACGACGATCGGCCTGCTGACCAGGATCAGGCTGCTCCACGGGCCACGGGGTGACAATTGACCTCGCGTCACCAATCCAGGGCTCCGCCTTGGCCATCTCCCGACCCGTCGCGAAAAAGACCCCGCGCGCTGTGGTAAAGGTTCGTTGCCCTTCGATGTCGAGCCAGAGTCGCTTTGCCAGTCGCCGATTACCCAGCCCCCAGGGGTCTAGGCATCCGTGCGGCACCACCCAATACGGCTTGCCGGTTCGGCGGGCCCAGTGAACCACGAACCGGCAGTGCGCTCGGAACAGAGAGTGCGCGACGATGCCATCGGCACCCGTTAGCAACTCCGCTGCCTCTGTCTGAACTCGCCGTGGGATCCAATGTGGGCCGGTGGTGGACCATCCCTTCACTGCGAGCGCGTAGATGCCGGATCGATGATCGATCGATGTTGTCGAAGCCGTCGCATCGAAGGAGAGAATCGGGCCGCCACAGGCACGAGCAAAATCATTGACAGCCCGGTAGAGCCCGGCGTATCGGGGGTGATGCGTAAGGCATACATTCCAAATGGACATTCCACTCGAGCCTTCGCCCGTCAGCCGCGGCACGCAGTCCACGCCTGGTGCGGCACCGCTGGCGTGGGCACGCGGGCTCGAACGTCGGCGCCTGCGAGGAGCGCACTCCGACGCTCGAGCAAAAACACGGACAGACACATGGCGGTTCGCAAGCGTCCACTGATGGGCGAAAACAGGATGTGCCATGACAACGCAATTGCCGTGATGCTCACCCATAGCCGCAATCGTTGCTCATTGAGGAGGGGCGCAACAACGCTCCGTGCCGACACGTAGAGTACGTACCACCAAAACACACTTGCGAAGATTCCTCCCTCCACCCACGCACCAATCATATGCGAATGCGACGGAATTAGGGGATACCCTTTTCGGTAGTAGTTTGGGTCCGCCCACTTGTCCATCAGCTCGCAAGCCTTGTAGTAGAACCCTTCGGAATCCACCGGCCATGACCCGTAACCCGCAAACGGCGACTCATAGATGGCAATGGCTCCCGCCACGGCTTCGGCGCGGCCTCCCAACAACAAGCCAAACCTGTTCTTCGTCTGTGTCTCGAACTTTGTGCGTGCCCGCTGTCCCAAATAGTCGTGGGTGGCTGCATAGCGATAGCCCTCGTAGATGACGAAGCAAGAGATAGCCGTCGCTACTGCGAGCGTCAGAAGCACGCGCATTGACACCTTCGGCACACGCATACGACGAGATGCCACGGCGTTATACGCGGCGGTTAGGCCTGCGGCCGCGATGGGCGCCGCGCCAGCCGCACGCGATCCCATCGCAATTTGGCCCGCCCCGAGCATAGCGACGGCGACATAGCTGAGCGTACGCCAGTTTTTGTAGAGCGCAATAGCCACAAGCCCGATGGCGGCGTTCGCAAGGAATGCCCAGTGTGTTTCCCATGTGATGCTCGCTGAGCCATGAGTCATTTCGCGGCCCTCGAGAACTCCGGATCGGAGCACATAGGCCGAGAGAATCTGGGACGGGATCGAGCCGATGGTGATGGCGACGATTTTCTGGACGGTATGGGTCGCCATATACCACGTGAAAAACGGAATCATCACGATCATCACCGTGAGCCGCGCCGCTCCCCGGGCGGCCAAGTCAAGACGAGTCAAGAGCACAAAGTCGGTGCTTACTTGCGCTACGAATGACACGAGCGCAAGCGCCAGCGCCACCTTGCACACCGCCGTCGTTCGTCGCGACATCAGTTGCGGCAGCAGCAGCGGGGCGAGAAGCAGGATGGCCAATTCACTGAGAGGAAGAAATCCAACAATCTGAACGTTGAGCCGCGAAC
This sequence comes from Pirellulales bacterium, assembly GCA_041744595.1. Taxonomy (GTDB): domain Bacteria; phylum Planctomycetota; class Planctomycetia; order Pirellulales; family UBA1268; genus QWPN01. The sequence continues at coordinate 15,287 of JBGTKO010000166.1, read as the reverse complement.
CCAGGCCGAGCAGGAAGGCTATGATCGCTGCCCCAAAACCAAATCTTCCCTCTGCTGGCTGGGGACGCGAGTCGAGCGCTCCAAGGAGGGAGTCCCGCGAAACCTCTCCGCCCCATTGGGAAGACGATGGAACCCCGCCCACACTGCTGTTCAACCCGTGTCGTATTGGCCACGCAGCGTTATGCGACATGCCGACTACCCATCCTGAGCCGAGCGTTGGATTCTTGATGCTGCGAATCGAGGCAACCCGCGGATCCGTCTAAAGCCCGACCATGGCACCATCTGATGGACCATTTCAGACACGAACCAGTAGACTTGCCTAACAATTCCCAAGGAACAATTCGGATGCCACACAATCGCAGAAACTCGCCTGCATTATTGCGCAACAAGCTAGAGTCTATACTTTTCAGGGGCTATCGGCGGATCTTTGCGCGTCCTGTCTTCCGTCGGCTGAATACCGGCCTACTTCGCCTCGGCCTTCATGGCCTGGGCATACTCAACTACCAGACGGACGCGATCAGCGGGGAAGCGGCGTTCATTCGACGCTGCGCCCAAGACCTCAATGTGGTATTCGATGTGGGGGGCAACCGGGGCCACTACGCTGAAAGAGTCCTGCAGACCAACCCAGTTGCGATTGTCCATGCGTTTGAGCCACACCCGGAGACGTTCCAGTTGCTGCGACGTCAACTTGAGCCATACGGCTCGCACGTCGTCCTGAACGAGGCCGCATGCGGCGACACAGAACGCACTATGACACTTTTCGATGCAGATCACCACCCCGGAAGCGCAACCGCATCATTGCACCGAGGGGCCACACGCCATGCCCGCGACGTTGACGACGCGGGTTTGCGATCGTTTAGTGTTCGCCAGATTACCCTCGACGAATACATCCGTAACCATGGCATAGAACACGTAGACTTGCTCAAAATAGATACCGAGGGCAACGAACTGAATGTACTCAAGGGATCACAACAATCCCTCCGCGAAGGACGGATACGTAGAATTCAATTTGAATTTAACACAATGAATATTGACAGTCGCGTGTTCTTTCGGGATTTCGTTGAACTGCTTGAAGACTACACCCTATATCGGCTTCTGCCGAACGGCATGATTCGCCTTGACTACCGGCCGGTCCTTTGTGAGATCTTTGCATTCCAGAACATTGTTGCCGAGCGCAAGAAGGACCGCTGATGCCGTGGGAGTCAACCCTGTTTTTTGGCACCCGCAAACAGGAGATGCTTGAGCCTCTGAGCCTTTTGTCGGATCCGGAATCCGAACGTCCGATAGCGCATAGGATGAGTTTCTCGATCCCGGCGGAAGTCAAGGAGCAGCGGATCGGGGTGCACCAGCGGAAAAGTCAACTCGGCCGCAGGACGGCGTGCAAAGCTGGTGTCCGCAGTCATGTGCGTCCCACGCTCATCAAATCCAATGTTGTCGATGAGGTTGACCGTCGACACGAGCGTAAAACGCAAGTCTGCCAACCGCTTTAGCTCCCACTGATAGTCCCAGGTATCGTACTGACCAGCGTATACCGCATCCCAGATCCGCTCATAATGGTCAGCATGCGCCGGCGTTTCGAACATACAGCGGTGCGACGCCAGTTTCTTCATTTTTGGCCAGTACGGAATCTTCAAGTCGTAGCCCACCCAGGCCCGCCGCCACGACGCCCAGCCCCAAATTCGGCCGTACCGAGCCAGGAAGTAACTTTCCTGCGTTGGCGGCAGCCGCGTGGGCAGTGAGTAGCTACCGGAAATCGATGCAATCCGTTCATCATGCCGATAACGCTCCAGCAACTCATCACAAAACGGAAAGAAAGACTGCGAAGGAAGACAATCATCCTCCAGAATGATCCCCTCCTCTTCCTTGTCAAAAAACCAGGTGATCGCCTCTGACACCGCACGACCACAGCCGAGGTTTTCCGCTCGGAATAGGGTTCGAACGTCGCACTCCCAATCCACCGCCGTCGCAATGGCCCGAACCTGATCAACTCGCTGAGCCTCTCCTGTCTTGCGGGCTCGCGCACCGTCACACGCCACGAAGAGCCGACGGGGCCTTGCGATGCGGATCCGTTCAAAGACTCTTCGTGTTGCCTCAGGTCGCGAAAATACGAGAAACAGAACGGGCGATCGGGTGGTCATTCGCCACTCTCCACGAAACGCGCTTGACGTTCACACATCACGCCCGCATTCGCGACATGAACGACGAAACACAGTTGTCGCAACACTTTAGCGTTCACGAGGTCCGTTGCCTTATTTTCTCCCGTGGCAATGCTATTCCGAAGCCCTCGCGAAACCACACTGCCTCCAAGCGCTATGCAAGGTAGTCTCCAGATACAGGGACCTAAGAATCATAATACCAAGGCCCTGTGTAGGCGGCCACACCAGCGGCGCGACGACGGCCGTTATGGCCGTCGATACCAGCGTTGCGATCGCTGCACCGAGGCCATGATGAATTGGGATAAGCAATGCATTTAAGGCGATATTGACGATCCCACCTGTTACCGTGGCGACCATTGAAAATCTGAAATAGCCTTCGGCCGTCACATACTGACTGCGAGCCACGCCGATGAAGACAAAAATTATGCTCCACGCGTGCACCTGAAGTATCGAGATACTTCCCTTATAACTTTCTCCGAACAGAAATATCACCAGCCACGGTGCAGTAGCCACGATCGCCGCCGTGATCAGATACGCTAGGCCAACGTTAAGTTCAATGTACTGCGCGAGACGCCGTTGGTAAACCCGCGGATCCCCTTTGCTGGCTTTCATGATGGCGGGAAATAGCGAGCTCGCGAGAATTAATGGCAAGGCATGCGTGACCGTACTGAGTCGCACGGCGACCGAATATTCTCCCACCGCCACATCATCGACCAGTGCCTCGAGCATCACGACGTCGATCCTCATGTAGATCATGATTGCAAGACCGGAAAACATCAGTGGCCACGACTGCCGAAGGTAGTCGCGTGCCTTGGCCCAACGGAACCTCCAGTCGATCATCCGTCCGAAGTGCAGCGCGTAGTTGACTTGCAGCGCCAGCTGAAGAGCGAGGCTTTCGAGCAGGAATAGCACGCCAAAGGCGAGCAGACTCATCTGAAGCTTTACGGCGGCGTATTTGAGCGCAGCGAAGATTCCTATGGCCACCGTGCGAGATGTTACCGCCAAGTCGCCGCGGACCTGTGATTGAAACCACACCTGCGTGCCGCTCCACGGCGTAAGAAGCAGAGTTCCGCCCATCACCGCAAAGAGTTGTGCCATCGCGGGCTCGTCCACCGTCCACGCGACAATCACCAACAACGCCAAGTACGCCACGAGGCTTGTTGCTGCTGTCGTAAAGAATAGAACACCGAGAATGTCATCTCGTTCCTCGGGATGTGCGACCATTTCGCGCGTAGCTAGAGTGGTCATGCCGAGCCGAGTTACGACGTCAAGTATCGCTAAAAGCGCAATGACGTAATTGTATCGTCCAAAATTCTCGGGCCCGAGGTATCGCGCTACAGTGACGGACACAAAGAGTCCGATCAACAGCCTCGTCATCTCGCCAAAGAAAAGCCAGGCTGTATTCGTCAGATATTTTCTGAAACCTCGCTTGGACTTCACAGCAGCGACTTCCGCCGAGGAGCATAGCCTTGCACAACCTGGAAAGATGCGAACATGCTTACCGGAGGAGAGCGGGCACTCGGAGCCCACAAGTATCACTAGCGTGTCCCAATGGTTCACCATTCCAACGAATAGGAACGGTATCATGCGTGGCGAACGGACACACCACGGTTGATGCCGAAGTGAATCTCAAGGTCTCGATCCCGCGGGCCACGCCATTGCATAACCGCCTATTAAATAACCCAACGGGATGCGGTGAAACGTGCGTTGAGTAGGGAGGCACTTCGTCGCCAAGGCCTGAAGGCTCATGCACATGAGTTTCTGTCAAGACGCATCGTGGCTCGCGCGTTCGGCGCGCACGTTTGCCAACAACCACCGTCGTGACCTCTCACCGAACTCCGCGAGCCGGGTCGAGACCACGTCGTACTTCGGTCGAAACATCACGACCTCGTCTTCGACGCCAGGCTCAAGGGAATGTTCGATTCCGCATCGCTCAAGCAGCGAGGAAACGCGGTTGTGAGCCTTGTCGTTCGTGACATACAGAAAAGGCTTACGGAACTTTAGCGAAAACACGACGCCGTGGAAAGTGCTTGTCATCACAGCGGATGCGTCTCTCATTTCTCGCATCCACTCTATGGGGTCGAGTGATAGGTCAATGCGGTCGTAAAAATGACGAACACCGAGACGCGGCGCGTACCCCACGCATAGGGTTTTCGCGTGGCTTTCCCTTGCCAACGCGCGCAGGGACTCGATGGCCTGCCTCGGATGCCGGTAGGAGTAGACCACCACGCGGTGTTCAGTTTGGTTCCTGAGACTGCGCAGCTCACCATCGCACGAGAACATAATAGTGGGATCCGAGGTTATCGGCGAATCCACGCCCAAAGCGTTCCTAACGATCGCTCGTGAATTCTCGTCCCGAACAGAGATCGCGTGAAAATGGGCCAAGTCGCTCGACATGCCCGCAGGCATCGCAGCCTCGGCTCTCACGCTGCCGTAGCTCGCCGCAAATGCCACGAGCCTGGGCACATTGAGCCGCCCGAAGAAGATCGGGTCGTAACCGAAAATGCCGTAGTTCCACACCACGTCGCTGCCCACGACGATGCAGTCATGGCCCAGCGCCTCGATCGCCTCTGCGTCCGAAACTCGCGGCCCAAGGCGAAACACCTTGTGGGCCCGGCGAATAGCCATCACCTTCCGAAAGTTCTCCCACGCGGCTACCGGGTTTCGCTGCCAGCAGAGCCGAGCCAGGGATTCCATTCGATCATGCCCGGGATTCTTGTAGTTGATGATCGTAGCGTCATGGCCGTCGGCTTGAAGCGTCCGCAGGGTGCTGAGGGCCTGCAGAAAAGCGCCATGATTCGGCCCATCGTGATACGTCAGAACTCCAATTCTCATGTCATCACGCTCTCATACTCAATCACGAATTGCCTGCAGACGCATGGCAACGCGCATCGTCACGCTGTCGAAACCATTCATTGCTGACCCACGCCCGACGCCGGGGAGGCTTTAGTTGTGTCGGCACAGTCTCTCTACTACACGGTATACAAGTGTCAGGTCGTGTGGATCGTCAGGACGAATAAAAGCCTCCGTATTCTTTGATACTACACATATAGGATTTGCGCCCTTGTCCCCAGTGAAGGGATTGCTTCGCACGACCGTTAGATTCTCTGGCACGGGACCGTAGTGCGAATTGCGTACGGCGAGTCCCGATACGGACTCATCGAAAAAAATCCCCTCGCTGTTTAGCAGCTTGATGTCTGGAAGCTTAGCAGCAGCGGCGGCATCAACATGGCGACAGCGGTAGGGCTCGGCTACCATGTGATTGCGATCGAGAGGCGGCAATGAGTTAAATGCCGCAACGATTTCTGCGACCACTTTCGGTACATCATTGTCCGACACCGGGCCCTTGAATCGGGATCGATCATTAATAAAAATGCCGGGAATGAATGTGTGGCCGAACGCAACGCTACGGTTCCAGTCGTACGGCGCTAGGGTGTCATACGCTCGTGGTATTCCCTTCATGATCCGTGCGCTCGCACGTTGAATTCCGAGACGATTCTTGAGCGTACGCAGCGCCGAAATAAAGCCCGATGTGCGTTTTCTGCGAAGGAATCCTTTGCTTTCGAGAAACGGATTCACGTTTGCACGATATTTGTGTGGCACCATGCCGTGGTCGGCAGTTACGATAAAATGTTCCGGCTTGAGGCTCTCCACCATGCTCTGGATCTGCGTGTCAAGCATGGCAAAATGCTCTTCGAGCTTGGGGTGCATCCAGCTCGTTGTGGTGCTACGAGGCATGAACTCTTCCATGACCCGCGACGCGTGATAGCTTTCGATCTCGCTCGTTGCCAGGTACTCCAGAATCGTCGTGCCACGATTGACGAGAAAGCCTGCCTCAATTTCGCGTTCCTTGCAAAGGTCAATGAATGCAGCCGTGCGGCGTTCTTCCATCAAAAGAAGATCGCGGAGCAGGTCTGCAGTATAGACATAGTCCTCGGTCGGAATTCGGATGTCGACAATGTACTGGTGACGTTCGAGGATCTCGCGAACAGACCGATCGGATAGCAGTTCATCGGGAATCCCGTCAACACGGTTCAATCCACCGCCGGCGCTACCGATCACAATGCCGTTTCGTACGTCAGGAGCGGGTGTCGTGGTTGGGACGTTCATAATCAGGGAACGCAGATTGCACTCTTCGAAGAGGCGCCAGAGAGGCTTGATATCGGTGCGGCCGCTGAGCATGTTCATTCGGAACGATGTTGAGCATCGATGCGTGCCGTCGAGAACAGGCGCCATGTAAAACGCCCCCGTCTCGTGACCTCCTTTCCCAGTCAGGATCTCGGCCCATCCGCGATTGATGAGATCCGAGGTTAGTTCGACGCTCAGGTTGTCCTGAAGGAACTGCCGAAAAAACGGCATCGGAAATTTCGACATGATCGCGAGATCACCGCCATCAATGCCGTAGATCAACACTTTCATGGTCGCTCCTCCGGTTGAGTCCTATACGCGAGAGGTAGATGGAGACCGCACTCAGTCTTTGTTGAGCCCTGCCAACGGCCGGAGCGGTCGTCCGCCCCCGCTTCCGGGATGGCAGTGCAAGGGCGGCAACCAATGCTTCGATACCCGCTGGCCGTCAGCGGATGTGGCGGCAGGCCGGTGCGTTGATTGAGACTCGCCTGCACGTCGCGGGTCACGTTGGCCATCGGCAGTATTTTGAGCAGATCGAGGCCTTCATGAACGTCGCATATCCTCGCCTGTGCACGCGTGCTTGTCTGGTCACGGCGAATGCCCGAGAGCCACACGTCAATGTCCGCGAACGCCTCCTGAAGCGGCTCGACTTTGCGGAGGTAGCAGCACATGTCTGGGTTTGACGCGTACATTTCGCAGTCTTTGACCGCCGGGCCCGGCCGCACCATCCGCACGTCCAGGGCGAGCGCTCGCTGCACGCTGGCGACGTAGTCGAGAGTCTCCGGGAAGTGGTATCCGGTGTCGATAAAGTAGACCGGCACCTGCGGCACGATGTGACTCAAAAGGAAGAGAAAGCCGCGACTCTGATCCTGGAACGAGGAAGTCGCCGCAACGCGTAGACCGGAAAACTGCTTGAGCACTGCCCATTCGAGGATTTCGGCAGGGTTCATCTTTTCGAGTGTTGCGTTCCAATCGTCCAGGCGCGCAACATGCGACAGAGACCGGATCATGATTCATCCAGACTAGCCGATAGCCGATCCGGGCGCTGTGCACGACCGCGTTACGCACTCGTAGCCGTGGTTGACGCGATCCCGCATGATAAGGGCGAGCCCAAGGGAAGCGGCAGAAGCGAGAAGGAAGACAAGGGTTGCGCGTGCCAGTGCTCGTGACCACTCCGACCCTGGAAATGTCGCCATGAGCATAAGGGTCGCAAAGACGACGCTGCGCGCGAAAATGACTCGGTGACCCACACGTCGCACATCGACCTTCTGAAAGAGTGTTTTCTCAATGATGCCGCGGTTCACGACGATCCACAAGCTCGCTATGTCCGACACCAACGTTTCGCACTTCGGCAAGAGGTGTCGACGGGGATTCCGCTACCCGCCGTTTATGTTAGTGCCCTGGTGAATTTCAGCAGCTTCCGCCATGCGTCGTACCACGTCCGGCATCCGTGCCGTGGCCGTCCAGCCGAGATCCAGGTTCGCTCGCCTCGGGTTCGCGACACTTGCCTTCAGTTCGTTGGGCCGAAGGAGCGATGGATCTCGGTCGACATGGTTCTGCCACTCCATCCCGAAGTGACCAAAGGCTGCCGCCACGAACTCGTCGAGCCTGGATGAGTGCCCAGTGGCTACCACGTAGTCCGTCGGCGTCTCTTGCTGAAGCATCAACCACATGGCTTCAACATACTCTGGTGCCCATCCCCAGTCTCGGACGATTGAGAGGTCCCCCAGGGACAACCGCTCCTGCGACCCATGAGCAATTCTGCACGCCGCCCGCACGATCTTCTGAGTCACGTATCGGTTGGGGCGAAGTGGAGACTCATGATTGAAAAGAATGCCCGTGCAGGTGAATAGCCGATAGGCCTCACGGTAGTTGTTGACGAGCCAATAGGCCGACGCTTTTGCCACGGCGTACGGACTTCTTGGCTTGAATGGGGCGCCTTCGTCCGCAGCGTAGCCCGACGTATCGCCAAAGCATTCGCTTGAGCCAGCGTGGTACAACCGAATGGGCCACGGGGCGAGGCGGCAGGCCTCGAGCACGTTGAGGGTTCCGAAGGCGATGCTCTGCATCGTCTCGGCGGGTTGCGAAAATGACAAACCCACTGAAGACTGACCGGCGAGGTAATAAACTTCGTCGGGCCGGGCGTTCAGGAGTGCAATGTAGACCTGCCGAAAATCGATTGGTGACATCGATACCAACCGAACGTCATTCCCGATTCCCAGAGTTTCGAGGCCGCTCGCAACGCGCCCCTGCGCGTCACGTGATGTGCCCCACACCGTGTACCCCTTTCGAAGGAGCAGTTCGGCCAGGTAGGCACCATCCTGCCCGGTTACGCCGCAGATGAGTGCCGTCTTTGTGCTCACCGCTGAAGCAGACTCCGATACACGGCGGCCGTCTGCTCCGCGCATCGGGCCCATGTGAAAGCCTTGGCTTGCTCATGGCCCAATCCGATCAGTCGCTCCCGCTTCGCCGAATCAAACGCCACTTGCTCGATTGCCATTGCGATATCACCAGGCTCGGAAGGGTCAAAATACTGGCCAGCTTCTCCAACAACTTCCGGCAACGAGCTCGTGTTGCTCACACAGACCGGGCAGCCATGGCTCATCGCCTCCAGCGGAGGGATTCCAAATCCTTCATACAATGAGGGGTAAACAAAAATGGACGCCCGCTCGTAGAACGCCGCAAGCGTGCCGTCGCTGCCCGACACCTGAAGAAGGCGGTCTGGATCCAGTCCGAGCGTTTGGAACATGGCCTTTTCGGATTGGCTGAACGGGGAGCCGCCAAAAGCCACAATCACGAACGTTTTCCGAAGCCGTTCATTTTGGGCCACGGCCTTGAGAAGAGCCTCGAAGTTTTTGTAGCCACCACGGCGGCCTACATAGAGCAAAAAAGGCTGAGCCGGTATGGAGCGTCCAGAGTCTTGGGAAGGATCGGATGAAGACGCGGCGGAATAAGGTGCCAAGTGCGTTACCGTGATGCGCGACGGATCAACCTGCCACATTTCCTGGAGGTCACGGCTTGTGTGATGCGATATTGCGAGGATGTGATCGGCCGATTCGACGGCTCGCCGTTTCCGTTCGGTCTCCGCCGACACTCGTGAGGGACTTTCCGAGAAGCGTTCGAGAATCATGTCGTATACGGTGACAACGTTGGGCAAACGCCACCGCGTTGCAGGACTCTCGTCATAGTAAGTCCTGTGGAGGACGTCTGGTCGCCATCGCCGGATGAGTAGTCTCGATACGTGCTTGCTCGCCGCCATGAACACCCTAGCCGTTCTGGGCGGATATCCAGGGAGCCAAGGGCCGACACTGTCGAGCACTGGCTCGCTCCGAAGGTACTCATTGCGGTGGAACGGTGCGAAAAAGCGAGGCTGAACACCCACGCCTGGAAGTGCACTTCCAATCGAGCAAAAATATCGGGACACGCCACCATACTTCTGCATGCAAAAGGCAGCGTGATCAAACGCTACTTTGATTGGCGCGGCCGTACGCGAGCCAGCATCACTCATCGAGCGATCGCAGAGTCTTCGCTACTTCCGCTGGATCAAGAACTCGGGAGTACACGAGCAAATGTCGCACGACGCCATGAAACGCCTCCGTCGATCCTCGGAAACCACCACCCAGCAAAAACGGGTCGTGCGCGAGCGGCGCAGCCGATGCGGTGCCCGTTTTCGTCACAGTTTTCTCACCGCCTGCGAGCAACCAGAAAGGCTGGGGCCACGTCGCAGCCACGACGGTCGGTTTGTCTTGGGCGTACGCGTTGGGAGGCGTTCGAACCGTGGATGTCGCTTGTTGTGTTTTGTATTCGAGCCAAAAAGACGAGTCTGCTCGTAACAGAATGCGAACAGAACCACTGACGGCTCGGTGGTTGGTGATCATCGTCGGCTTGCAGACCAAAATGATCGTTCCCTCCGCAGGCAGCGCCACAGGGATAGCAAGCCGACTCCGGCCCTCAAAGATCACGCCAGCGCGACCGTCATACGCGGTGGAAGACCACTCCGGGGGGCGAGAGTCCTCGCACGGCGATGCGGCGGTTCGGCCGACTTGGCTTCGCCAAGCCGTGACGGGAACGCGCCCCGATGTTCCCGCACGAACTCTGGAGTTCACGGTGGCGAGATTCGCCGCGTCGAGATGGAGAATGAGGCCTTCAGACCCTGCTTCGGATCCGTGAGCTTCGGCGATCTCCGCAAGCCTTCTGGAAACCCGTACCTTCTCCAAGCCTGTGAGAGGTTCGACGGCGACGAGGTAGTGGAACTCAGCTCGGGACAGCCATGCGGCGAGCTCCGATGGTGGTCGTGACTTTGCAAACGCATACCACCCGTCGCCAAGCGCGGCGGCCTTTGACTCGCCTCCCTTCGTCACCTCAGCGGCGGCGAGCTTCGCGAGGTCGGTGTCATCTGACTGAGCCAATACCTGCAAGCCTCGTTCCCAATCGTTCTGTTCGAGGCAATAGTGGATGCCCACCCTCGTCGCCGCCTCGGCGTCTCTGGGATTACGCTGGAGCCGCGTGATATTGGGTTCGATAACGGACGCGGCCTTCTGCTTCTTGCGAATCGTGGCAATCACATCGACTGCCTGTCGCTGCAATGCCTGGCTACGGGAACGTCTTGCGGCCATTGCCGCAGCTTTCGCAAGCTGCTCGGCGGCGTCGAGCTCCTTGGTGTCGGCACGCGCCCTGGCCTCATTGAGCATGAGGGCGCACACCTCGGGCAGCTTTTCAACCGGAGCCGATTTTCCCATTGTTTCAAGAAGCTGGAGACGCTCTCGCTCGAGATCGATTTGGAATTGCCGAGCGAGTTCATCAATCCCACGAAAGACGAGCCCTGCTTCTCCAGCGTCGGCTGCCAGGCGCGTCGCCGTGGATAGGAGTACGAATTTTTCCGATGCCTTCGGGCTCTCTGCGGCATGCGAGTGAAATTCGTGTGCCAGCTTGGCCTTTGATTCCCCGTCGGTCGCATTGGCGAAATCTCGCTCAAAAAGCTCCCGTAGTTTTTGCTCGACCGCTCGCTGGTCACCGAGCGACGGAACAGGGAGCCTTACCAAAGAATCAGACGACGGAGGTTGCCTCATCACAGATGCCGTTGGCCTCTGAGGCGATTGCTCGCCCGCACGGGGATCGCTTGCGCCAGATGGCGATTCGTCTGACGCCGCGCGCAGCATCGCCGTGACACTGAAAAGCATCGCGACTAAGCCAGCCCTCCAGATTACGGGCCGGTGCTCTTCCAGGCTCCTCAGCATCGAAGCCTCGTGACGATTCGGCCTGGAACTCCGTAGACCAGAGCGGCTGGTGTTGAATCTGAGAGCAGGACTGAGTTCGCACTGACAATTGTGTCGCGGGCTGCGGTGACACCAGGCCCCACCGACGCATGCAACCCGAGAAAGACACCTTGGCCCACGATTGCGTGTCCACCGAGCGTCGCATACGGCGAAAGAACCGAGAAATCGCCAACGAATGCATCGTGGCCCAGGCTCGAGTGGTAATTGAGAAGCGCGAAGCGACTCACCTTCACCGCATCGCTCGCGATGGCATACGGGCAGATAACCGCGCCTTCCTCAATGACGGCCGTGGGAGCAATGATCGCGGTCGGGTGAATCACGGTCAGAAACCGACATCCGCGGGCAAGCATCCCCTCGGTCACGGTCCGTCGAACGCCAGGAACGCCGATTGCCAGGACAAAATAGTCGCCAGGCGACGGCTCAAAATCCTCCGGACTGCCGATGATCGAAAGGGGGCAGTTCTTGCCTTCAAGAATGTCAGGGTCATTGGATAAAAAACCAGCGATCTTGCCGCGATGCTCGGGCCAGGCATCCGTCGCCCAGTGCAACACTTCCCGGCCAAACCCCCCCGCGCCAACGATGATGATTCGCTGGCAATCGGCCGGAAGATCGCGGCTTGGCCCCATCAGAAGAGGGGGTGCGCCTGCGCGCACTCCGTTCCCGTGGGTGACAGCCAGTTTCCAGCGATCCGAGACATACCTTTAGAGTACCTCACCCACGTGTATTTGCGATGAACCGCGAGGATTTTCGGGGGGACAGGACCCCCCCCCGGCTTGTGCCGGGGGACTTGGAATGACGGTTTTGGATTCCAAATTTGGGCCGGGGGCGTCATGGCGCGCTCGGCGACGCGGTGGCAGGCAAATCTTCGATCCCGACGACGTGGACGAGCGCCACCCGGACCAGCCGGTCGTATATCTGCGGATTCTCCGGGCTCGGATGCCCGATCATGAGATCCCGCTGGCCAACCAGCACGAGGTCTGGGTGATTGATGTCGTAGCGAAGGCCCTCGCGGGGCCATCCAGCCGAACGGCGGGCTTGCGGGATGAATGTACTCACGTACACTATGTGCCTCAGCCGGGACGCACCAGCGTCCGTGCTGCCGTCTGTTGTCCAGGCAAGTTGCTGATCATCCGCGAGGGAGTGCGATAAGGAATCCCGATGCCTACGGTACTTCGACGCGGACCCTATCGATTCTACTTTTACTCGCATGAGCCCAACGAGCCTCCCCATGTCCACGTCGATCGCAGCGGCGCGACATGCAAGTTCTGGTTGTGCCCCGTCAGCTTCGCAAGTAATCTTGGATTCAAGGCGCGGGAACTTCGTGCAATCGAGCTACTTGTCGAAGACCACGCAGACGATTTGTTAAAGGAATGGGAGGCAGTCCATGGCGAACCCGGGTGAGCGAATCGTGCGGGCCATGTGCAACGAAGACTCCCTTGTCGTAGACCTGGCGGACGGCCGCGTCTTGTCTGTGCCGCTGGCGTGGTACCCTCGCCTGCTCCATGCGACGCCAAAACAGAGATCCGACTGCGAAATTGCTGGTGCAGGATACGGCATCCATTGGCCAGAAATCGACGAAGACCTGAGTGTTGAAGGCCTGCTTCGCGGAGCCCCCGCCTCTGGCGTTTCATCCAAAGCCGGGTGAGCGACGTTCCCCGCTGGCCGGTATTGTTTTCCCAATAGCCGTATCCGAATCGGATCGATGCCATGTCTCGTGAAGTTCATCGCGTCACAAGGTCAACTCGATTGACGCCAGAGCAGGCGGCCGAGCTCGCCAAAGTCAGGGCTCAACTTGAAGCCGAACGGCCTCATATCGAGGCGAGAGCGAAAGCTCTCCTCCTGCAAGTCCGCAAAGATCGCGATGCGATTGCCAAAGAGCTTGATGAGCTCGCCTCGCAAAATGAGCGGCTCGCGGCTGCCGCCACGGATGACACGCTTTCCTGACAACTTCAGTTGGCTTCAGAACGGGTAGCTTTTTCGCGCCCACGTCACGCCACCTGGACGGTCTGCGTACCCACAAACTCCGATTCCAGCCGCGGGTCGCCGTCTTCGAGAAGCAACTCGATTACCTCGGCCAGGTTCGAATTGAGCTCGTCCAGCGTCTCGCCCTGCGAATGAGCTCCTGGCATGCCAGGCACGTACCCGACATAGAGCTTCGTGTCGGGACAGCGCTCAATGACCGCCGTGAATTTTCTCATCGGATACACCTCCTGTTCTCGGATTCGCACTCGACATTGATTGTACGCTGCTCGAGGCAGCAGCAGTGACCTGTCACCCGCCGCCGTCGACTTTCAGGACGTGGCCGGTGTTGAAGCTCGCCGAAGGGCTTGTCAGGAAATCGACCGCGCCCACAATGTCGGCGGGGGTGCCGAGACGGCCCAGGGCCGTTCGCCTCGCGATGCGGGCACGATGCTCGGGCGGAAGCGTAGATGAGAGGTCGGTTTCGAGGAAGCCGGGGGCGATCGCGTTGACGCGGATGCCACGCGGGCCCAATTCGCGGGCGAGGCTGCGGGCGAAGCCTTCCAATGCGGCTTTTGTCGCGGCGTAGACCGACAGGCCCGGGGAGCCTGTTTCGGCGACGATCGATGAGACGACGGTGATCGAACGGTCTGGGGCCGGGGGCGAGGCCAGCATTTGGCGGACGCATTCGCGGATGAGAATGATCGCGCCGCGGACGTTCACCGAGAGCATGGCGTCGATCTCGTCGTCACGAGTTGTGGCCAAAACGCCCTCGTGGGCAATCGCGGCGTTTGCAATGCAATGATCAATACGGCCGAAGGTTTTTGTCGTGCGGGAGACGAAGGTGTGAATCGACGCGGAATCAGCAGCGTCGAACCGCTCGACCAGGAGACGATCCGAATGTTTCTGGACGAGGGCGTCGAGCCGAGCGGAGCCCGAACGAGAGAACGTGGCGACGGAGTCGCCGCGGGCGAGCAGGTGCTCAACGAGCGCGAGGCCAAGGCCGCGCGAGCCGCCTGAGATCAGGGAGACGGGAGAGGGAGTCAACGGGCGCGGCGGGGGGTTTTGCCGGCGGCGGTCATCGCAATCTGACTGACGATGTCGAGAATCCGCGGCACGGAATGCGGCTCGAGCGATTCGCGGCAGGCGGCGAGCGCCGCGGTGCGAATGCTCTCTGGCGTAGTGCCCTCGAGAAGGGGATCGGCGAGCACGATTTCACCAGCGACAAGCTCGCCTGTGATCCCGCTCGGAAGCCCGTAGATGCGGACGTCGGCCACACCAGGCACACCACGAACCACTTCCTCCACACGCTTCGGATAGACCTTCGCACCACCGACAACAATCACGTCACTGCGGCGGCCCGTGAACTCATACCGATCACCGCGCCGCTCAACGAGGTCGCCGGTCGCTACTTCGGCCGTGTCTCGCGAAAGCCGCACGAGCAGCTCGCCGTCGCTGCGGAGCGAAAGCCGCGTGCCGCCAGGGAGCGCCTTCCCAAGCCAGTTGGACGGAAACCCGGGGCGGCCATCGGCCACCCGATACACCTCACCCAGCTCGGTCGTGGCATACACCTGCGTGATTTTTGCGTTTGGGAAGATGGCATGGGCCCGCTCGAGCAGCGGTCCATCGGCCCCCTCGCCACCGAGCGTGATCCGCTCGAGCGATCCACTCGCCTGCTCGAGCAAGGCGGCGTCGGCGGATGTGAGCAGCCTCCGCAGGAGCGTGGGCGTCGCTGGCAGGATCGAGACGGTCTCGTCGGCCAGGGCCC
>JBGTKO010000165.1:0-2704 GCA_041744595.1 Pirellulales bacterium | reverse complement strand
CTCCGCGGCCACGCCGCGGAGCCCAAGACCACCCCCCACCCTGCCGGCCCCAACGATCGCATCCGGGTCGCCGTGGTCGGCACGAACGGCCGCGGCGCGAGCCACATCGGCGGGTGGATCAACAATCCCGAGACGGATCTTGTCGCCATCTGCGACTGCGATCCAGCGGCCTATGCGAGGTACGATAAGCAGTTTGCCAAGCTGCCGAAGAAACCTGACTTCGAGAAGGACATCCGCCGACTCCTCGAACGGAAGGATATCGACGTCATCTCGATCGCCACGCCCAATCATTGGCATGCTCTCATGACGATCTGGGCCATGCAGTCCGGCAAGGATGTCTACGTCGAAAAGCCCTGTAGCCACAACGTGCTCGAGGGCCGCGTGATGGTCGAGTGGGCCCGCAAGCTCGGTCGGATCTGCCAGATGGGCGCCCAGAGCCGAAGCATGCCCGGGATGCGGCAGGCGGTCGAGTTTGTCTTGAGCGGCAAGATCGGCCCAGTCAAACTCGCCCATGCCCTCTGCTACAAGCGGCGGCCGAGCATCGGACTCGTTGACACCCCTGCCCCGCTTCCGGCCGGCCTCGATTTTGATCTCTGGGCAGGCCCCGCGCCAGCCGAGGTGCCGATCCGCAAGAAGCTCCATTACGACTGGCACTGGGATCACCGCACAGGCAACGGCGACCTGGGCAATCAAAACCCGCACGAGCTCGACAAGGCCCGTTGGGGCCTCGGCAAGCAGGAACTTCCAAAACAGGTCGTGAGCCTCGGTGGCCGGCTCGGCTACATCGACAATGGCGACGTCGCCAATAGCCAGGTCACGATCTACCAGTGGGACGACGCCCTTTTGATCTCCGACGTGCGGGGCCTCGAAATCAAGGTGCCCGAGACGTTTGGGCTTGCGGCTGGCGAGGTGCGAGTGGCCAATATCTGGTGGGGCACCGACGGGTATGTCGTGGCCCCCAACTACACCTCCGGCGTCGCCTTCGACTACGACGGCAAGCAGCTTGGGAAGTGGTCAGGTGGTGGCGACCAGAACCACTACGACAACTTCGTGAAGGCGTTCAAGAGCCGCAGGCATGAGGATCTCAATCTCGATATCGAGGATGGTCACCTCTCGAGCGCCCTGGCCCACCTTGGCAACGTCTCATGGACGCTTGGGGAACCGGTCGAGCCGGGCACGCGGCCAAGCCTCGCAGCCGACGACCCGCGGGTGAAGCAAACCCTCGAGAGTTTTGAGGCGCACCTTGCGGCCAACAAGATCGACTTCGAGGAGACGAAGCTGAAGCTCGGCCGTGTGCTCACGATCGACCCTAAGACCGAGCAGTCTCTCGACCCCGAAGCCAACAAGCTCTTCACCCGCGACTACCGCAAGGGGTACGAGCTCCCGCGGGTGTAAGGCCAAGCCACGCGTTACTCTCCGAGGGTTCGTCCGGTTAGAGTCTCATGCGTTCAGCTTGGCACGCAATCGGGAGTGACGGCCATGGTTGACGTCGCGGTCCTCGGTGGTGGCATCGCGGGCATGGCCACCGCCGCGAGGCTGCAAGTGGCGGGGCTTTCGACGATTGTGCTCGAGGCGCATGGCCAGCCCGGAGGATGTGCTGGGTACTTTCGCCGTCGGGGTTTCGCCTTTGATGTCGGGGCCACGACACTCGTCGATTTCTCGCCCGGTGGAGTCGGCGGCGACTTCTTGAAGTCCGTCGATCTGGAGGATCTCGCTGCCGAGGAGCTGCCAGGCTACAGGGCCTGGCTCCCTGATCGGCAGGTGACGCTCAACCGTGACACGGCGTGCCGGAGGACGAAGTTGCCGGGCAGGACTTTACGCATCATCAGGTTCTGCACGACTACGACGCGCCGCTTGGGAACGGCAATAACATGTTCATCTCTGTGTCGTCACCCGGCGACACGCTGAGCGCCCCCGCCGGCTACCGAGCGGTGATGGTCTCGACACACTGCGAGCTTGCGGATTGGGAGGGACTCACCGAGCCCGACTATGCGATGCATAAGGAACGGGCTACCGAGAGGCTGCTTGGCTTTGCACGCCGCGTCTATCCACGACTGGCGGAGCATGCGGTTGTTCGCGAACTAGGGACGCCACGAGCATTCGAGCGATTTACCCGCCGACCCCGCGGCACGGTAGGAGGATTTCGGCAATGCTTGGGCAACTCGAACCAGCATGCCGTGCCCCATGCCACGGCACCCCCCGGATTCTGGCTCGTCGGAGATACCACATGGCCTGGCCTGGGCACCGTCGCCTGTGTGCTCGGAAGCCGGATCGTGGCCGAAGGAATCCTGGCGGCCGAGCCCGGAGCCACATCGCGACGAGTACACCAGAAGGACCTCCAACATGAGCCTCGCGACATTTCCCGAAAGACACTCGCCGCCCCGGCACGGGCCGTCGCATGTGCCAGACTTGCGGCAACTCACCGCTGACGCACACCGGCACGCTCCGGGGCTGGATCTGTCTTGCTCCCGTCGAAACTGGAATTTCTGCGGCCAGGGGTTAGCCTACCCTTTCCCTCGGAGGATTCCATCCCATGACCCAGAAGCGCAAGCGTCTCTCCGGACCTGAGAAGCTCGCCATCGTCAAGCGGTACCTCGTCGATCGCACCCCCATCTCAGACCTGTGTGACGAGCACGGGCTCCAGCCGAGCCAGATCTACCGTTGGCAGGCGGCCATCTTCGAGCACGGTGCTGACGTGTTCGAC
>JBGTKO010000164.1:0-6541 GCA_041744595.1 Pirellulales bacterium | reverse complement strand
GATCTATGTGGTTGGCGACATGGGCTCACCCCAGATTGGTGACGCCGGCGTGATTCAAGTCCTCGCGGCGGGCTCCGTCGGGATCTTCGACGTGGATGTGGCTGGCCTCTCGCCTTCTACGTCCTATCGCTTCCGGGCCTTCGTAACGACCGCGGTCGGAACTGCCTACTCCCCGGCCTTCACGTTCACGACCCTTGCGTAGTCCTGGCCGCGAACATTCGTCGTCGGACCACGGCAAGGGCGTGAGCTTGGGCACGCCTTTGATGCCTCGGCCCAACCGAGACGGATGACGTCTCACGCTCATCCCCGCGGGGCGGCGTGTTCCTCGGCAACCATTTCAAGATCCCGCGACAGATATTCGACCGTCGCTGTTGGGATGAGGTTGAAGTACACACGGCCCGAGGTCTGCCAGCGAGCGCCGTCGTGGAAAAACTCGGCGGTCGCCGCTCGTGTGCGAGCAACGGCCTCGGCCTGGTCCTCCTCGTCCATCACGGTGCCTGCGATCGCTTCAAAACTGACTTGGACCGCAACGAGTGCCTTGAGCCTCCCCGTGCGGCGGTCGCGGGCGTAGACGACATCGTCGTCGAATTCGACATCGAGCCACCGCAGGCCACGCGGCCGGCCACTGGCGGATGCCCGGTCGATGAACTTGGCCTCGAGTGGTTCCCGCTGACGATGGAAGTCGCGGCGAGCCCTGGCGAGCCGCTCGGCCTCACGGGCCGCGTAGATCGGACGAGCGGCGAGAAACATGGCCAGGAGAGCAACGACTGCAACACCAGCCACGAGGACGAACAAGAGGAGTTGGCCCACAGCCGGATTCCTGAAAGGTGGTCCGCCGGCCATGGGAAGTGAGGCCATCCGGAGACCCCTGAAGTGTACGACGTTACCGCTCATGGTCAAAGTGACGGCCCTTCAAGCCTTCCGCGTGAACCACCAGGGACGCTGGAACGGGCTCGCTTTACACTGGCAATTTTGCGAATCCATGAGGATTTGGAGAATTTGATGGATGGTCACTTCACGCCGTACTGGTCGTGCCCCGTTTGGCGCCCACCAATCGATCGCCGGCGGCTACTCGAAAGCCGTGGACCGGGCCGTCGAGACAGGCTGCGAAGCCCTCCAAATCTTCACGCGCAACATCAACCAGTGGCAGACCAAGCCAATCGCTGCTGAGGAAGCCGACCAGTTTCGCACGGCTGTGGCCCAGGCAAAGCTCGCCTTTGTCGTTGCCCACGACTCCTATCTCATCAACCCGGCTTCCGGCGAAAGACCCCTCCGACAGAAATCGATTGCTGGGCTGGTCGAGGAGCTCGAACGGGCCGAGATACTCGGCATCCCGTGGGTCGTCGCCCACCCTGGTGCTGCCGGCGAGCAACCCCGCGAGAAGGCGGTGAACCAGGCGGCCGCGGGAATCGCCGACGCCCTTCGGAAAACAGGACACCTGGGGGCCGGTATTCTCATCGAGACCACCGCCGGTCAAGGCTCCTGCCTCGGCAACAGGTTTGACGAGATCGGCCAGATGCTCGGCGTGATCGATGCCCTGCCGGGCCTTCATCAACGAGTGAACGTGTGTCTCGACACCTGCCATGTATTCGCGGCGGGCTATCCACTGTTCCCTACCGCCGCACTGGAGGACACCCTCGATGCCTTCGACGCGACCATCGGGCTCGATCGGCTCGTCTGCATCCACGCGAACGACTCAAAGCGAGAGCTCGGCTCGCGCGTCGATCGGCACGAGGCCATTGGCAAGGGAAAGATCGGTCGTGAGGCGTTTCGATTGATCGTGAACCACCCACGACTGGCCGGTATCCCACTCATCCTCGAGACACCCAAGGAAGGCCTTGACGGCAAGCCCTCGCCGGCCCAGGACCGTGCCAACCTTGCCCTGCTCCGCAGATTGGTGTGTGACACGTAGTCGGGATGCTCGCGACATCGGCCTCCATCCACACACCGGGCAATCACGGTACAGTAGTTCCATGCCCACCGGCTCCAGTATCCACACGCCTGTTCTCGCCACCGAGGTGATGTCCTTCCTCGACATTCAGCCCGGCATGCGGATCGTTGACGGCACGCTCGGTGGCGGCGGTCACACCCGCCTCTTCGCAGAGGCCGTCGGCCCTGATGGCCTCGTGATTGCGATCGATCGTGACCCGGTAGCCATCGCCCGTGGTGCGGAGGAGTTTGCCGGTCTGCCGGTCCGGTTCGCTCAGGCGAATTTTCGCGACCTGCCGGAAGTCCTCGATGCGGTCGCGGTCGACCGCGTGGATCGCGTTTTACTCGACGTTGGCCTGTCGAGCGATCAACTCGCCGACAACGCCCGCGGCTTTTCATTCGACTCCGATGGCCCGCTCGACCTGCGTTTCGATCCCACCGAAGGCGAACCCGCGTGGCGGATGATCAACCGAATGCGGCCCGAGACGCTTGCCGATGTGATCAAGGAGTTTGGCGAGGAGCGGTTCGCGCGTCGGATCGCGAGGCGCATCGCGACGGTCCGCGAGCAGTCACCAATCCGCTCGGCCCGTGATTTTGCGAGGGTCGTTACGGCCGCGATTCCGAGACAGTATCCGCCGCCTCGCATTCATCCCGCCACGCGGACATTTCAAGCACTTCGCATCGCGGTGAATGAGGAACTTAAAAGCCTTCGGATTGCCCTCGAACGAATTCCAACGCGACTCGCGGCCGGCGGCCGGCTGGCCGTCATCGCGTTTCACTCGCTGGAAGATCGGCTCGTCAAAGAAGCTTTTCGCAACAGGCAGGTCTGGGAACCGCTCACCCGCGGCCCGATCGAAGCGGGCGACGATGAGATCCACCGCAACCCCCGCAGCCGCTCGGCCAAACTCCGCGTTGCCCGCACGGCCCAGGCAACGTAGGCAAGCCAGGCTGAGCCCTCGGTCGCTCTGGCTCCGGGCGTCAAATTTCTTCAGAATCAGTCCCACCGACCTCACCTTCGTCAGCCGGGCTTCATGGGACGAGAGACCAAGATCCTCCTGGCGCTTTTGGGCCTTTTGGCCGGCGTGTTCATGGGCGTTGTCTCGCTCAAGCTGTTTGTGCCGAGGCCGCCCACCGGTACGGGGCCCGACATCCATGCGGCGAGCGAGCCGCTGCCACTGGTGGACCCACCCTCCCTCGACCCTCCGTCATTTAACCCGCCGTCGTTCAAGCCTCCCGCTGTGGCCCAGGAGGACGCGTACGCTGCCCGATCCAGCCGGTTCGGCACACCGGCTCCAGTGGAACCACCGCAGGCTGAGTTGGCGGTGGTTCCAGTGTCCTTTGACCATGTGGTCGCACCACCGCCTGCCATCGAGGAGCCCCCCACCGCCCCACCATTGTTTGAGGCTCCTGCCCCGACGCCGCCCGCGGCCGTTCCCCTTACCGCCCCGCGAGGAGGCCCCGCTCCGGGAGGCATCTACGTGACCCATGATGGCGACTCCTGGTGGTCACTCGCCGAGGAGGCATATGGTGATGGCCGCTTTTATCGGGCACTTTATGCTTGGAATCGCAGTCTCGACCCGAGAGTTTCCCTCGTGCCCGGCACCCGCCTCGACATCCCACCAGTGGCAAAACTCGGTGCCGCCTGGCCAGCCCTTCTTCCAACCGACTGACACCTGCGGAACGCAATCTCATGAAGGACAAACACGAGATCGTCCGCGACTGGCTCCCCCGCTACACAGGCCGCAGTCTCCCCGACTTCGGGCGGTACGTGCTCCTTGTGAACTTCTCGGAGTATGTGACTACCTTCGCGGAGCGGTTCGGCGTGCCCGTGCTTGGCGAGGGGTTTCCCATCCAGTCCGCGACCCATGAAGACCTCACCATCTTGAACTTCGGGATGGGGAGCGCGATGGCCGCGACCGTCATGGACCTGCTTTCCGCGATCGAGCCCCATGCTGTGCTCTTCCTGGGCAAGTGTGGTGGCCTCAAGAAGACCCGCGTGGGGGATTTCATTCTTCCCATCGCCGCCATCCGCGGCGAGGGGACGAGCAACGAGTACTTTCCGCCGGAGGTTCCCGCGCTGCCTTCATTCAGGCTCCAGGCCGCCGTCTCCGCGGCGATTGCCCGGCACGACCACGACTACTGGACGGGCACCGTCTATACGACCAACCGCCGTGTCTGGGAGCACGACGAAGCCTTCCGCAGTTACCTCGTGAAGACCCGTGCCATCGGCATCGACATGGAGACAGCCACACTCTTCGTCGTCGGCTTTGCCAACCACATCCCGAAGGGCGCACTGCTTCTGGTGTCAGACAACCCGATGAATCCCGAGGGTGTGAAGACCGCCTCGAGCGACCGCTCGGTGAGCCGCCAGTTTGTGCGAAAGCACCTCGACATCGGCATCGACGCCCTCCTCGAGCTCCGCGACTCCGGTGCGTCAGTGAAACACATGCGTTTCGAAGAAATCCCGTAGCGGCAGCAAGCCCAGGTTGCCCACGCCGAGCCGGCCGCCGTCCGGCGAGATGGCGCGGGCAACCCGTCGCCACGCAGGACGCGACTTTAGGAGGGCCGGCCGACGACTACTTCCCGCCGAACTTGTAGGAGGCGTTCTTCGGGTCGAAGTCGGCGTCGGTGAAGCCGTTGTTCACCTTGATGTTCATGTAGGTGTATTCCTCCATGAGCACAGGCTGGCCGCCTTCTTCATGCGGCCAGTCGTAGGCCTCGTACCGGATCGGCACGAGCAGCTCGTCATCGATGAAGACGCGGGCCAGGTGGAACCGGAAGTTTCGACGCGGCACCGGGTGCACTACCTGCACGCACGTGCAAATTCGACCATTGACCTTGGCATTCGGAAAGAACTGCACGTCGCATTCGCCGAACTGCTTGTCATGCTCGGCGACCTCGACGAGACGCTTGGCGAGGTTCTCGACACCGATCTCGGTAATCGCGTAGCGATTGCCCTGCATCGCGATCATGCTACTGGGCTTGAGGGAAACCGTGCCTACCATCGCTCGAACGCCGCTGCCGGCATGGGCGAGCATGTTGCCTTCATTGCGGCCTTCGACGTAGATCACCTCCTGCCCCTTCACCGAGTCGGGGGCGAGGAAGTAGAGGTAGACGCTGAACGGCTCATGGCGGATCTTCGCGAACATGTACTCATGCTCGTTGAGTTTGCCGTCGATCCGCTCCCGCTTCACGACCGTGCAGGAATAGTCTTTGATGGAAGTCCGGAGCTGATCCAAACCACGCTTGGCAAGCGCGAGAGCGGGCTCGAGTGGATGCTCGCCGACCACGGACGTGGCATCACCAGCCCCGATATTGCCCTGGGCCGTGTCACCAGCGGGGACGAGTCCGGAGCCTTGGGCGATTGCCTGTCCTGCCAGCGTGAGAGATGCCCCGAGGGCAATCGCGGCCGCGCGCCGAAGGCAAGAAGAAACGTGAACGAACGAAAAGAGCGCCGAGCAGGCCATCGATCCCTCCATGGATCTCGAGTGTATGCGTCGTGAACCGAATCGTATTCTGAAGCGGTGTCCGCAGGAAATCGGTATCGCCGTCAATCGTGTGGTACCGTGAGCCGAACCGGCCTTCCCGGCACATCCCGTAGATTCTGAAACTCGGTCACTGCCGGGATCGAAGTGACTTTCACGGGGAGTCTAGCGGTGGCCAAGGGCCGCGGCCACCCCAATCGAACCGCAGAAAAGGCCAGAAAATACACGTCCTTGGGCGCGGAAAATGGCGGCCCTTGTGGCCCGCGGTTCTCGCAACCATGCTGCGGTTGTCCGTTTCCCACCCACGCCAGGCCCGCCCCGACGATGTCCACCACCAGCCTTGTTCAAGCGGTCGATTCCCTCGAGATCGCCCGCATCGAGTCGATGCCATTCGGCCAGCACTCGTATGTCATTCGGCGGCCAGGGACGCGCGAGTGTGTCATCGTCGATCCAGGTTTCGAGCCTGACGGAATCACCACGTGGATCGACAACCATGACCTCGAGCCCCGGGCGATCCTCCTCACCCACGGCCACTCCGACCACATCGCCGGCAACGGTTTTCTCAAGCGCCGCTGGCCCGATATCCCGATTCTCATCGGCCGCCACGACGCAACGAAGCTCCTCGATGCGACCGCGAATCTCTCCGAGCCCTTTGGGCTTGCCCTCACGAGCCCACCCGCCGACCGCCTTCTCGACGACGGCGAGACTTTTTCGATCGCGGGCCTCGAGATGACCGTCCGCGAGATTCCGGGCCACTCGATCGGGCATGTCGTCTTTGTCGTTGCTGGCGAGGCGCCCGTGGTCGTCATTGGCGGGGATGTCCTCTTCCAGGAAGGGATCGGCCGAACCGATTTTCCGGACGGCGATTTTGACGCGCTGGCCGCCGGCATCCGTCACCACCTTTATTCCCTGCCTGATGACACGATCGTTCTGCCTGGCCACGGCGACCCGACAACGATCGGCCATGAGCGGCAGCACAACCCCTTCGTGCCCGGCGGCGCACCGCATTGACCATGCTGGCCCCGCCCATCGATGATGACCGTATGCTTTCACCGGCCGATCTCCGCGAGCCTCCTCCCGAACCCCGGCCTGTGGACCGGCCGCGGTCGCCGTTCTGCCAGGCGGTC
>JBGTKO010000163.1:0-5027 GCA_041744595.1 Pirellulales bacterium | reverse complement strand
GGCCGGGTTCGGCGGATGACACCGGCGAGCGTGGCCCGCGCGGCGAGCGTGGCGCGGAGCCGGCGGTTGGGAAGTCCGAGATTCTCTCGCCACTCGACGCCGAGCGCGGCCGTGGCGGCGGCGGTCTCGCGGGCTCGGATCTCAGGTGACCCGAGCGGGGTCGGCTCCCCGTCGGTGAGGTCGAGAATGCCTGTGGCCATCCCCCGGGATCGCATCAGCGCGATCGTGCCCCCCATACCCAGTTCGGCATCGTCGGGGTGCGGCGCGATCACGAGGGCATCGAGCATGGTGTCGGCTTCCGGGCGAAGGTTGCGGCCGCGATACCTGGAGCATAGTCTGCCGCCATGCAGACCACGCCCTCGACGGCTCCCGCCCCCCACCAAGAACTCTTTGCAGCCGCATGTGACCACGCTCGCCGCGGCGCGGTGCTGGCCACGATCGATGCGATCGTGGGATGGGACGAGCGGACGATGATGCCGTCGGCCGGCGGTGCCTGGCGGGCCGATCAGACAGCAGAGATTGCCGCGGTTGTCCACCGACACCGCACCTGCCCGGACCAGGGCGAACGCCTCACGGCGCTCGAGGCCGGGCCTTTGGCCACAGGCGGGAGCCCTGAGGAGCAGACGACCATCCGGCTCCTGAAACACGACTTCGACAAGCAGGCGAGACTGCCTCCACGGCTCGTGGCCGAGCTCGCGCGTGTGACCTGTGAGGCCCAGCAGGCATGGGTGGCCGCTCGGGCTGCTTCAGACTGGTCGATGCTCGCGCCCTGGTTGGAGAAGGTGTTTGCACTCAAGCGGGAGCAGGCCGCATGCCAGCGGCCCGACCTCGATGCTTACGACGCGCTGCTTGACGACTACGAGCCAGGGGGACGGTGGCGAGCAATCGCACCGCGGTTCACGGAGCTCCGCGAGCAGATTGTGCCACTCGTGAAAGCGTGCGCAGAAGCGGCGCATCGTCCTGATGACCGGATCCTGACCGAGCGATGCTATCCCGTCGAGGCGCAGCAGCGATTCGTCCACGAGGTCGCATCCAAAATCGGCTTCGACTTTGACCGTGGGCGGCTCGACACGACCGATCATCCGTTTTGCACGTCGCTCGGGCCACACGACTGTCGGATCACGACCCGCTGGGACGAGCGGTTCATGCCGTCGGCCCTGTATGGCGTGCTTCATGAGGCTGGTCACGGGATGTATGACCAGGGGCTCTCACCAGACTGGTATGGTCTGCCGCCTGGCGAGGCCGCGTCGCTTGGGATTCATGAGTCACAGTCGCGTCTCTGGGAGAACCTTGTCGGACGCTCACGGTCCTTCTGGGAGTGGTGCTTTCCGATCGCCCGCGCCGCCTTCCCCGAGGCCCTCGCCGATGCCGACGCTGCGGCCGTTCACGAGGCAGTGCTCACGGTGAAGCCGTCGTTCATCCGAGTCGAGGCCGACGAGGTCACCTACAACCTCCACGTCATGCTGCGGTTTGACCTCGAACGAGCGCTCGTGCATGGCGATCTCGCGGTGGCCGACCTCCCGGCTGCCTGGAACGATCGGTTCGAGCAGGATTTCGGGATCTGCCCCCCCGACGATGCCGCCGGTGTCCTCCAGGACATCCACTGGAGCGCAGGGCTCATTGGCTACTTTCCAACCTACACCCTCGGCAACCTCTACGCGGCCCAACTCGGTGCCGCAGCGGCCGACCGCCTCGGCGACCTCGACAAGCAGTTTTCAGCCGGTGATTTCCGCCCCCTGCTGGGCTGGCTCCGCACGGAAGTTCATGGCTTTGGCCGGCAGCTCGAGAGTGAACCACTGGTGGAGCGGGCGACCGGGCGGCCGGTATCGGCTGACTGGCTCGCCGACAGCCTCCGCCTGCGGTATGGCCCTGCCCACGGGCTGTGATTGCCCGCTGGCGGGTGGCGAAATTGCAGTGGTAGACTCTCGAAGTAGTATCTGAGGGGGCTGCCCTGGAAGTGGCGGCGAACACTGTTCGGAGAAGAGCCAGATGGCCGACGAAAAAGAGCCGGAAGCCGGTGAGGATCCTTGGGCCGGTCTCGAGTCGGAGCAGCTTCCAGACTTGACCGAAGGGGGCGGCTTTTCATTCGAGGGTTCGGAAGCGGCGGCTGACGAGCCTGACGAAGCACCGACTGTGGATTTCACTGCCATGCCGTCTGCAGACGCTGGTGGCAAGGACGACGCCGACGACGTTGAAACGGCCGACGCCGACGACGCCGACGCGAACGAATGGCTCGAGGAACCGGAGGAAGGGTCGCCTGCCCCGGAGCTTTCGGTGTTTCAGTCGATTGAGGAATCAGTCGATGAATCAGTCGAGGAGGACGACTTCGATTCCACGAACATTCCTGTCGCGAACGATTCAGCCGTCGAGCTTGGCATGGGGGATTCCGGGATCTCGAGCCCCGCCGCCAAATTGAGTGAGTCCGACGCGGCGACGCCGGAGGAATCTGAATTCTCAGACAGTGAGGATCCGTTCGCGGCCGCGATTGCCGCCGAACTTTTTGAGACGGATTCCGCTGATGAGTCGGCGATCGCTGCTGCCGCGGCTTCCGAGATGTTCGAGCCCGGGGCCGAGGAGAATGAAGAGTCAGAGGATGCCGATGCCAACTCCGGCGGCATGTTCAGCCTTCCGGCAGACGACGATTCGGCCGAATCTCCTCTTGATGACGAAGGCGAAAAGGAAAGTGAATTCGACTTCGTGAATTCGCCCGACGCCGACTCGCCTGATGTCGAAGCCGAGGAGTCCGAACCATTTGCCTTCCCTGTTGAGAACGGGGAATCGACGCCGTTCGAGGATGCTGTCGAGGCCGGGGCTCCGATGATCGCTGCGACCATCGGACAAGGTGGTGACAGCGAACCGAAGGCCAAGGGGAAGAAGCCGCCCCGCCCGGCTCCCGCCAAAAAGAAAAAACCCAGCATGGCTGGGCAAATGATCGGCATGGTGGTTGGCGGAGCCATGTCCATTCCGATCGTTCTGGCGATCCTCTGGTGGGGCTTCGGCAAGGATCCAATGAAGGTGGCGCCGATGGTCCCCGACGCGCTCGGCTTTATCGTGCCGGAGAAGTTCCGCGCCGGAGGCCAGATCGCGGCCACAACCGGCGTGGGTGGGGCTCTGAGCCTCGACGACGTTGTCAGAAGCGGCGATGGGCCAGCACCAGACGACACAGACGTCGCCACGACCGATCCTGACCTGGATTTGGATTCCGTGATCCCTGAGCCCCTTCCGGTTGACCCGTCCGATACCGACGTGGCCGGCAGCGACCCACTTCCGGACTCCGAAGGGGACGACGACGACCCGCTCATGGCGATCCTGAACGAAGACTCGAGCGAGTCGGCCGAACCGGCGCCACCGACGCCGGCTCCGGAGCCAGAGCCGCTGGACATCGCGGGCCTGGAAGCGGCCGCTGAGAAGGCGCTCGCGGCGCTCGATGCGGTCAAGTCCGTGGACGATCCGTCTGATCCGGTTCTCAAGTCGCTGCTCAAGGAGTGTTACATCTCCCTGGCGAGCTACGCCCAAGAACTGGCAATGCTCGAGCGGGTAGCTGCCGATGCAGGCCGTCCCCTTGAGGCCATGCCGGCACCGGTCGCATCCATTCACGAGGCGATCGGCGACCGGCGCGACCTCCTCGATTCGCTTGCCCAGTACGCACGGTCATGGCTCGTCTTCTCGAAACGGTCGAGCGACGGCATCGTCGCACCGGCGACGTTCCTTTCGGCCAAGCCGGTTGGGCCGAACTGGCGAGCCGAGGTGTCCGTAGGCGATCGGCCGTTGGTGGTCATGATGCGAACTGAGCCGGCAGCGGCTCCGGGCGAAACGGTGCTCGTCACCGGCTTGATCGTGGACAAAGACGTGGTGTGGGCAACCGAGGTTCGACCGGCGAAGGCAGCCGATCCGTTTGATCTGTGACAATCGAGAGATTGCCCAGGCGGTCCGATGACACGGAGACTGCTGCGATCATCGCGGCGGACGTGTCGGCCGGTCGACGAACGGCCATCGAGGTCCTGGCGAAGCATGTCGCCCGGCATGAGGCGTGCCACGCCCGGCTCAATGCGCTCGTGCAGCCCCGGCACGACGATGCGGCGCTCGAGGTTGCGAAAGGGTCCACCGGCCCGCTCGCCGGCGTGCCGGTGAGCGTCAAGGATTGCTTTGCCGTCCGGGGCCTTCGCACCACGCTCGGGATACCGGGCCTGGGGGCAGCTACCGATGCCACCGATTCCGAGATCGTGACGCGGCTGCGGGCGGCCGGGGCGATCATCGTCGGCAAGGGAAACGTTCCGCAGGCGATGTATCTCCATGAGACAGACAATCCGGTCTACGGGAAAACGAACCATCCGTTCGACGCCGACCGGGGACCCGGTGGTTCGAGTGGAGGCGATGCGGCGCTCGTGGCTGCCGGCGTCGTGCCGCTCGCCGTCGGAAATGATCTCGCAGGCAGTCTCAGGCAGCCGGCCCATGCGTGCGGCATCGCCGCGATCATGCCGCGGTCGGAAGTGCTCGGCGAAGGAGGGGCGTTTGACACGCTGCCGCACCTCAGGGCCATGCGGCCTCGGGCCGGTTTTATGGCTCGACGTGTTGCCGATCTGACGCTCGCGCTCGGGGCGGTGATCCAGATGCCTTTGGTTTCGGAGGAGCCTGTCAGACGGATCGGCTGGTGGGATACGTCGGGGCCAGTACCTCCGTCCCCCGCGATTCGTCGAGGCGTTGCCGAGGCGGCGGCCCGATTACGAGATGCGGGGGTCGAGGCCGTGCCACTGTCGGGCGAGTTGGCTGACACAGCCGCTTGGCTTCATCTGGCGATCCTCTCGGCCGACGGTGGACGGGACATCCTGGCACTGTTCAATGGTGGCCGACCGATGCCTGGCGTGAGGCGACTGCTCGGGCTTGCAGGTCTCTCCCAGCGGGCGCGTCCGTTCGTGGCCGCCGTGGCGAGGCTCGTGGGCCGGCGAATCGAAGCCAACGGCCTCAGGCGAACAGGACCGCGGGATGCGGCGGGGCTCGCGATGCTTCTCGAGGCGCGAGATGCCCTG
>JBGTKO010000162.1:0-6823 GCA_041744595.1 Pirellulales bacterium | reverse complement strand
CTGCTCGGGGTTGCCGATGTCATGGAGGCGGCGTAGGAAACAAGCGCAGCCCGGAGGGCGAAGCACAGTTTCCTCCGAGTGAGCGAAGGGCACGATGCCCGTAGCGAACGTCCGGCGACATGACGTCGGCAATCCCGAGCTCCGGTTGGCCTTCTACTGAGCAACATCTGGCACGGCGTAGCCGTAGCGTTCGAGGAACGGCCGCCAGCGTCGGGCGATTTGCTCGACGAGCCGCGGCTCGTGGCGGTAGGTATTCGTGCGGTATTTTGTCATCTGCCGGGATCGGGCGTGGGACTCGAGCGTTGATTTGACCGTCTCGAAATCATCGAGGCCAAGGGCGTCGTAGGCCTGGCCGAGCTGGCCGACGGGATCCTTCACGAGGTCCTCGTACCGAAGTTCGTGGAGCTGTCCGGGTGCCAGCCGCGGTCGGTCCCGCTCGAAGGCGTCGTACATTTCCTCGAAGCAGGCGAAGACGTATTCCTCGAGCCGCTCGCCCCGGTCTCGCTGGAGACCTTGCACTTCGTCGAGCGAACGCCAGAGCCGCACCGTCGAGGGGAACACCACGAAGGGGTCGCGGACGAGATGAAGGAAACGCGCCCCCGGAAACATCTCGGCCAGGATGCCGATCCTCGCGGTGTGCGGAGGGCTCTTGAGGACCGGTCGACGGGCATCCCGTACTGCGAGTCGAACGAGAAACCGACGCATCGCCTCCTGCCAGCGGCTGCGGTCGGCAGCCGAAAGCTTCGCAAGATCGAGTGCGACCGGTGCACTGCCGGTTGTCGCCGGAAATCCCATTCGCAGGTAGGGCGAAGGA
This sequence comes from Pirellulales bacterium, assembly GCA_041744595.1. GTDB lineage: Bacteria > Planctomycetota > Planctomycetia > Pirellulales > UBA1268 > QWPN01. Next base: position 6,009 of record JBGTKO010000162.1, on the reverse strand, counting down.
GCGCCCATGTTGGCCAGTGCAAACTCATCCTCCTGCGGTCGCGACCAGCCCGCGGCGACGTTGTCCATCGGCCGCTTGGAGGGAATGATCCAAGACAGAGCTCGCGTCAGGAGCGTCTCGGTCAAGAGAAAATGTCCGGGAGCAAAACACTGGTAGGTCGTTGGGCAACAGAATCGCTCGTCATGCATCATGAGCTCGTGGAGGAGCGTTGTGCCGCTCCGCCAGTGGCCAAGAATGAAAAGGGGTGGGGGCGTCTTCGGCGGCTGGTGAAGACGCCGCCGAAATCTGGCTTCGCTGAGCGGCTCAGCAAGGGAATTGAAGATGGACGCTGCCGAGATGGTGGTCGCCAGGCCCAGCTTCGAGGGCCAAATTTTGAAACCATGTTCGGCCATCAGGCCGAACCACACTCCCATCGGCATGCCGTGCCAGAACCGTGGGCTCCACCAAGGGTATGCGTGGGGAGCGTCTTGCCCGGGAGGCGGTGGGGGTGAAGCAGCCATGACTTACCGCATCCTAGCCGACAGCGGCCGTTAGCGGGGTGTCGCGACCGGCTGGCCAGCGATTCGGCGGGCCGGCGCCTCAATGACCGATTCAACCGCCGTGGCCATCCCGACCCGAGCGGCGGCCCCTGTTGCCCTGAAGGTTTCCCGGCGGTCGCGGTCAAGCACGATGGCCGTCGGGAAGGCCTGGACTCCGAATGATCGGCAGGTTGCCGGATCGCGATCGGCATCAACGGTGACGCACACAAAGCTGCCGGCAAGCCCTACGAGCCGGGGTTCGATCGGAAGTTCGGCGACAAAAGCCTCGCTCCAGCGGCACCAAGACGCACGAAATATCAAGAGCATCGGAAGCCCGCCGTCTCCAGCTCGTCGCGAGCCAGCGGCAAAGCCATCGACCAACTCGATGGTTCGGCCGGCCGTCGCCACCTCGGTGGAGCGGTGGCTCGGTGCGGCCAGCCGTTCGATGATCTCAGGCAGCCATGGCGAGACAGACCCGCCGCGGGCCTCTTCGTCCCGGACGTCACATCCAGTCGAGAGGATCACTGCCGGTGGCACGAGGGCCGCGAGGAGCAGAAATGAAAACGGTCGATGGTGGCGGTCGAGATGCACGGGTGTGCCGCGGGGTGGAACAGCAGGGAAAAGGAGGATGGCTTGTAGTGCGGTGCCTCCGCGGGAAACAAGACCGCGACACCAGAAGAGACGTTCCCTTAGGCCCGCCGTTTGCCCGGTTTGCCTGGCCTGTTCACCTGGCTCGCGCAGGAGCGGTCTGTCATCGAGCTCGTCTGATCGCTAGCTTTCGGAGCCCGCGGAGTCGCTCGACCGCGATGTCATTTTCGTCTCTTCCCCCAGCGATCGTCCTCGGCGGCGCGATGCTCATCGCGTTGTGTGGGGTGGGTTGTAGCCTCGTCCCGAAGCGTGGCCCGGTCACGCCCGAGCTCGCCGCCGCGCGGCGGCTCTGTAACGAGGGTTTGTCGGCCGCGGATCGCAACGACCTCGTGCGGGCCGAAGGCCTCCTCGAACAGGCAGTGCAGCGGTGTCCACAGGATGTGGAAGCCCGCCGCCACTATGCCGACGTGCTCTGGCGGCGCGGCTTGCGAACCGAGGCGGTGACGCAGATGGACAAGGCGCTGGCGATTGCCGGTGATGATCCGGCACTGTGTGTCGAGGCGGGAGGCATGTATCTCGAGCTCGGGCTCTTCGACGCAGCGGACCGACTGGCCGCTCAGGCAGTGCGGCTCGATCCAAAGTCATCGGCCGCCTGGCACCTGCGGGGGCGTGTGGCGATGGCTCGCGGCCAGCCCGATCCGGCGCTTGCTGACTTTCATCGGGCGCTTGGGATCGCGCCCACCAGTCGTTCCGTGCTCATGGACACCGCCGAGGCCTATCGACGGCTCGACCGTCCTCAGCGGGCGCTGGCTACGCTCGCGATTCTGGGTGAGACATACGGTCCCGATGTGCCGGCCAGTGTGCTTGTCCTCGAGGGACTCGCCCAGGAAGCGCTTGGCCGCACGGCGGACGCCGCCGAGAGTTATCGGCGGGCAATTGCCGTGGGCGACGCTCCTGCCGATGCTGCTGCCCGCCTCGCGGCGATCGAGCACCCGGAAGGCAACCTTCTTCGGTAAGGCGATCTCGCTCCGTGGTTGCTCATTCGTGGCCACTTCGACCCGTGAGGAGGTCGAAGGCGGCAATCGATGGGACAAGCAGCGCGAGCGTGGCAAAACCGTACGCGGCCACGACGACTAGGAACACCTGGAGCGTGCTGCCTTGGAGGAAGCCGGTGATCGCCACAAAGGTCAGTGTCGGCAGGAGCGCCGACGCCCAGCCCACGGCCGGCGATGGGTTGCGGGCCGAGAGGGCGGCATAGAGGCCGACGCCTCCCCCCACGATGACCGCGAGAAACGGGGCGAGCTGAAGCTCGAAGTTGCCACCGAAGGCCACCATGATCCGCATGGCGGTTGCCACGCCGATGGAAAGAAATGTGACGATCCCGAGAGTCACACTGATCGCCATCCGTGAAAGGGGGTGGGACAACCCTGCGTAGACGCCGAGTACCGCCGCGAAGCCTGTGAGGATGACCAGTCCTCCCACGAGGTATGCCGCATCCTCGACCGTCGCAAGACCGAGCGGCACGAGTGCGATACAGACTATGAGCGGCAAAACCACGATCTCTCGCGTGGCCACGATGGTACCCAGGAGCTTGCCCTGGACGAACTCACGCGGCTCCAGATCGCTGACGAGGAGAAGGTCGAGTGTGCCCCGATCCCGCTCGGACGTGACGGTCGTGACCGCGAGCGCCGCGACGGCCAGGAGGCTTGCCAGCACCATCGGCACGACGGCAGCCGCGATGGCAAATCGGTCTGGGCGGGGAGCGTTTGCCTCGACGGCAATCGCGGCAACGGCCACGGCGAAGATCGCGATCCATGCGAGTCGAACCACGATCATGGCTCGTCCGTGGGCTCGCGTGCAGACTTCCCGCCAGAGCACGGGATTGGCCCAGACATCCCGCCGGCGGGCTGTCACGTGAGCTGACTGTTGGCGGCGGACCTCGGTGGCCGTGTTCCATTGCCGCACTCGGGCGACTGCCAGTCCACACGATGCGATTGACAGACCGCCGCAGAATGCGAGGAACCTCGTGAGGCCGAGGTCTCCCGAAGGAGAGAGGGCATCGAAGGCAGCTCGTGCAGGGGAGACGATGCTTCCGATGGAAGGACTGGCGAACACAGCGGCTGCCTCACCAGCCGCCATCCATGTCACGAGCGCGGCTGCCGTGATCGCGATGGCTTGGAAGGTGGTGTCCCGCCAGAACGCAGCCGCCGTAGCAATGCTGGCTGCCGTGGCAGCCGCAGCCGCCGTCACGGCAAAGAGCCGTGCCACTTGCCAGACCGTGACGCCGCCGAAGAGGGAGGCAAGGATGAAAAGTGGGGCTGCCGCCACGAGCAGCAGACCTGTCCGCAGAAGGCTGCCTCCCAGCTTGCCGAGGACGAGCTGCGCATCGCCGAGGCGGCTGACGAGAAGGAGCTCGAGCGTGCGGCGATCCTTTTCCATGCCGACAGCCAGCACCGCCACGAGCGTGGCCGCGAGCATCGCCAGGATCAACTGAAGCGGCGCCAGGAGCCTCATGAGGGCCGCCCCGAACCGGGCGGAGTCGCCGATGGTGGCCACCGACTGCGTCCCTGTCAGGACCAACCATGAGGTTGCGATGAGGCCGAGGAGTGTCGCGGCCGCCAGGCCGCGTGCCACATAAAGTCCTCGCGTTCGGGGAACCACGAGAATCTCCCGCTCGAAAACTGCTCCGAGGATCATCCCGCGGCACTCCGGTGCGTCGTAGTGGAAGCTCACTTCTCGTAGCGGTAGAGTACTACCACGAAGTTGAAACGGGACCTCGACAGCATTTTTTAGGGAGTAGAAAAGCCATGTTCTCGTGTCCGCCAGTCCGCGGCGTCCATTTTCTGTCAATCCTGCTGGTCGCTGTTGCAGGGATTGTGCACGCCCCTGTGGCTTCGGCCCAGCTCACGGCCAAGACACTCATCGGAAAGGCCGTCTCGGACGACAGCCAATTCAAGGAGATCACGGGCGCCATCGAACGCTTTAGCAACCGTGACATCGATGGCTGCCGAGCGATCCTCGAGCGGGCGCGGAACAACAATCCAAAGCTTCCTCCACCCGGCATCATGATGGCGACGCTCTGGATCAGCGCGAACCAGCTCCAGGCGGCCCGGGCGGAGCTCGAGGAGACGGCCGTCAAGTTTGCCGGAGACCCCGAGCCCTACCTCATGCTCGGCGATGTCGCTTTCCAGGAGCGGCGGATCACCGATTCGGCGGTTCTTTTCGATCGCGCCACGCAATTGACCGCGGCGTTCGATGAAAACCCCAAACGAAAGCGTGACTTCGAGATTCGTTGCAATGCCGGCACCGCCGCGGTCGCCGAGGCCAGGCGGCAATGGGATCTCGCGCAGAAGCACCTTCGAGTGTGGCTCACGCTCGACCCCGACAACGCGGGCCCTCACTTTCGCCTGGGGAACGTGCTCTTCCATCTCGGCAAGGAGACAGAGGCGCTCGAACAGTTCAAAGAGGCCCGCAAGCTCGACGCCAAGGCGATTCAGCCTGAGCTCGCGCTGGCCCGCCTCTATGACGAAGACCGCAAGCGGGATGTTGCCAGGAAGTGGATCGAGTCGGCGCTCAAGGCATCTCCGGATGACCCAGGTGTGCTGCTTGCGTCAGCCCAATGGTACCTTGGCCAAGATGATTTGAAGATGGCTCAGACGATCGCTGAACGGGCGCTCAAGCTCGATTCCAAGAGCCTTGATGCCAAGATCGTTCGGGGCGTGATCGCCCGCGTGGCCCGCGACTATTCCACGGCGGAGAAATTCTTCAACGAGGCTCATGTCCAGTCACCGGGAAACTTTGCCGCGAGCAATTCGCTGGCACTGGTCCTCATCGAGTCGCCTGAGGGAGAGGATCAACAGCGGGCGCTCGAGATGGCCGAGGCGAATGTTGCCCGCTACCGCGAAAACTCCCCGCAGCAGGTCAATGCCCTGACCACCCTGGCATGGGTCTACTACAAGCTCGGCCGCCGGGAGGATGCTGAAAAGATTCTCGACCAGATCGCCCGCAACAACGCGCTGACGAGTGACGGAGCTTACTATGTGTCCAAACTCCTCGCAGACCGCGGGGATAAGGACCGGGCGCGGACGATTCTGGAGGAGGTGCTCACGAATGAGGCCGTGTTTGCAACACGCCCTGATGCCGTGGACCTTCTCTCGAAGCTCAAGGCGAAAGAGTGAGCATTGCGAAGGTCACTTTTGCGGAGGCAGTGCGACGTCTTCCGGCTCCGGTGCCACGGGCACGGCCTCGGGAATGGACCGCGGTGTCGGCTTCCCACGGGCCGCAGCCGGTGAACGGGGCACGGCCGGTGAGCGGCCCGCGGCAGGAGGGGCTTCCATGACCTCTGGCATCGAGCGGATCGTGATTGTCTGGGACGGACCCTTGGGGTTGGTTGGCGTCGTCGCTGCTGGACCTGACTGCATGGCCCTGCGGCGAGCGCGTATTCGGTCGCTTCGAAGCGGGATTCCTGGATAGGCTTCAACGGGAACCTCGAGGCTCGGAAGCCCAACGCGGCTGCCGTCACCAAAGTACGTGAACATTTCAATGGCTTGCGCGTCGGCGCATGCAAAGGCCGTCATGGCAATGACAAGAGCAACTTGCCGTCGAATGCAGAAGGGAGCAGCAAGGAGCATGGAGGAGGTCCGCGGAGGAATGGTGGGGAAAGCCATGAACTGTTCTTTTTCGACGAAGCAGCTCGTGTGCCGTCAGTCAGCTCACCCGATCCTTTCCATGCCGCGTAACCGGCAGGGTCACCGCCTGCGTCTCGACCACCATGAACCTACGCTGAAGGCATGAGTCCACACTGGATGACCTGCGCAGCGGCGCTTATGACGGCCGTTGCGGCAGCAGCCGGGAGCTACCTCGTCCGCGGCTCGACCGCGGTGCCCGCCGCGATGTGGGCGAC
>JBGTKO010000161.1:0-3123 GCA_041744595.1 Pirellulales bacterium | reverse complement strand
CCCTGGTGGCAGGGCGTGCAGCCCATCTTGTCGGGATCGTGGTTGCCGAGCAGCACCTCGCGGTCGGGATGCGTGGTATAGGGCTGCGGCGCGTCCTCAAAGCCGACGCGGTTGATGCCGACGTGGCAGGAGACGCAACGGTCCACCCGCATCAGCGGGTTATCGAAGTTGCTGCGTTCGAACTCCGGCAACACGACCTGCTGGATCTTGCCGACCTTCGGGACCTTCCACGGTCCGAGATTGAGGCCGATACCGGCCAGGCGCTCATCGAGCCGGCGGCGTTCGGTCCGCATTTCGTACAGCTGGCTTTCCAGGCTCTGCACCTCGGAGCGTACTTCCGACAGCTCGCTCTCGATCTGCTTGATTTCGTCGCGGGTGTCGTTGAAGCCCTTCTCGAACGTGAGGCGCCCCTCGTCCAGATGCGCGATGTGCGCCTTGCGCTCTTCGAGCTCTGCCGCGGGGTACTTGGCGTGCAGCGCGTGCTCGTACTCGTACCACGCTTCTTCGAGGCGGCTCTTCTGGATACGCAGCTCGAGATCGAAGTCGCCGTGCCTCGTCTTCACCTCGTGCAGCTTGGTTTCGAGCTCGGCGAGACGCTTCGCCGTATCGCCGCCCTGCAGCTTCTCGCTGGCGGCAGCGAGATCGGCGGAGGCCTTCTGGTATTCCGGATCGGCCGCCAGCCGCGCGTCTTCGGCGGCGATTTGTTCGAGCAGCTGATCGTGCTCGATCTCAAAGAACCTCGCTTGATGCAGCTTCCACGGCCGGCGGAAGAAATTGTCGTCGACCACCGACCACACGGCCCCGATGAGGAGCATGCCGACGGCCAGCAGAAAGACTCCGCTGTACGTTCGCTGCTCGTCACTCACTTCGCGTCGTGCCACCGCGACACCTCACACCGATGCTCGGCGTTCCAGAAAACGCCCGAAATAGAAGACGATCGCGCCGACGACCATCATTTTCATCTCGGTGCGCAGGGCATTGTCCTGCGTCAGGCCGAGAAACAAACCGTAAGTGACCTGACAGACGCCCAGGGCCTCGATCATCTTCGCGAGGTAGAACATCACCCGGACGAGCCGCCTTATTCCAGCTCCGCGGCCGCCGCGCTCAGACGTTGATCCACGGCGTCACCAGAACGTATTTGACGTTGAATACCAGGCGCAGAATCATCTTGATGAAGATCCCGAGCATATTGAGAAACAGGAACGAGGTGGTGATGAACCGCGGCATGCCCCAACGCTGCATGAACTCGCGACCCTTCAACCAGATCACCCACAGGTACATCGCCGCCGTGCCGGCAGCGAAGTAACCGACGATCACCACCAGGCCGAAGATCGAAGCCATCACCGGGTCGCGGATGCCGACCAGGTACGGCAGATCGACGTTGGTCATCGCCTCGATCTTGTGCACGTCCCAGATCTCCCACGGCCAGAACCAGTTCCAACCCGGCCCGCGCAGGAACGTGCCGATGACGATCAACGACACCCACAACACGTGAAAGCCGAAGAAGAAGGTGAGCAGCTCGATCTTGCGGTCCTTGAAGCAGTAGTAGCCGTTCCCCTTCGGATTGATGTCGATGTACGGGATGACCATCAAGCCGACGATGATCAGGCTGGGCGCGACGACGCCGGCGTGCCAGGGATCGAAGTAGACCAGCATCTCCTGCAAGCCGAGAAAGTACCAGGGCGCCTTCGACGGGTTCGGCGTACGCGCCGGGTTCGCCGGCTCTTCGAGCGGCGCATCGACCACCAGCGACCAGACCAGCAGAAGAATGGTGATGAACAGCGTGCACAGGAACTCGGCGCGGACCAGGTGCGGCCAGGTGTGGACCTTGTCGTCGCCGGGTCCGGTCGCCTTCTTGATCGGCACCTCGAGGCGCCGCGCCGCGGGGGTTGCTGCTTTAGCTTCGATCATGGGACCTCGGTCGGGCTAGCCAATAAAGAAACCAGACGATCAGCACGAAGACGATCGGAAGCACGAAGACGCGCATGTGAATCCCTATACCGGCGGCCCGGAGAAGCCGTCACGCCGGATGCGCCAGAAGTGGACGGCCAGGAACAGGCTGGTGACCAGCGGGATGAAGATGCAGTGCAGGATGTAGAAGCGCAGCAGCGTGTGGGGGCCGATTTCGCCGCCGCCGAACAGGAAGGCGCGGGCGTCGTACTGGTCGTTGACGCCGATGACGTCGGCAAACGGCCCGGCGAATCCCATCAACGGCGTCGCCGCACCCATGTTCGAGCCCACCGTCACCGCCCAGATCGACAGCTGATCCCAGGGCAGCAGGTAGCCGGTGAAGCTCAGCAGCATGGTCAGGACCAGTAGGATGACGCCGACCACCCAGTTGAACTCGCGGGGTGGTTTGTAGGAGCCGGTGAGAAAGACCCGGAACATGTGCAGCCACACGGCGATGACCATGCCGTGCGCCGCCCAGCGGTGCATGTTCCGCATGAGCATGCCGAAGGGCATGTCGAACTCGAGGTACTTCATGTCGGCGTAGGCATACTCGGCGGTCGGCCGGTAGTAGAACATCAGATAGATGCCGGTGACCGTCGTCACCAGGAACATGAGGAACGTGATCCCGCCCATGCACCAGGTGAAGCGCATCCGCGTCGCGTGTTTGCGCACCTTCGAGGGGTGCAGATGCAGCCACACGTTGCCCGACACCATGAGGATGCGGTTGCGCGGCGTGTCTTCGTAGCCGTGCCGGAAAATGGACTGCCAGACCTGCGACTCCATGATCTGGCGCTTCAGTTCGTCGATCATCGCCATCGTCTGCTACCCAACCATTGCTGTCGTTGAAAGAAAGCCGCGCTTCGAAATTCGCCGCGTTCAGACTTTCAGGAAGGCACCGGGCTTGTCCCAGGTGCCGAACTTGTACTGAACACTGACGTCCACCACGAGCTGTCCGTCTTCCCCCAGGGTGATGCGCACGCGGTCCATCGGACGCGGCGCCGGTCCTTCGAAGTTGACGCCATCCTTATAGTAGCCGCTGCCGTGACAAGGGCACTTGAACTTGTTCTCGGTCGCCAGCCACAGCGGGGTGCAGCCGAGATGGGTGCACTTCGCATAAATCCCGTAAAAGCCTTCGGTATCGCGCACGAGCCAAACGCGGAACTCGGTCTTGTA
>JBGTKO010000160.1:0-2246 GCA_041744595.1 Pirellulales bacterium | reverse complement strand
CGCCGACAAGGGTATTTCAAACTTCGAGCGGGCCCGCGGTGCTGCGGCCGAACTGCTGAAGTACCGGCCTGGCCTCGCGGCCAATCTCATCGTCGCGGCAGCGCGACCCGCGGCGACGTTCACGATGCCGTCGGCCAACTTCTCGGCGCTCCGCGACGACCTCTCCCGCGCCACCGTCTCGGCCGAGCAGCTCGATGTCAATGCGGCACTTGCCGCAGCAGCCATGATGTTTGACGAACAACAAGGGGAGCGGCAGGAGCTTGTGATCGTGAGCGACTTCCAGCGAACGAGCTGGAGCCGGGCCGACTTCAGCGTCGTGCCCGCCGATGTCCGCGTCACATTCGAGTCTGTCGCACCGGCTGAGCCACTCACAAACGTGGGCCTTACCGGCGGCACGATCCGCGACCGCGCCACCGCCGACCAGGCAGTGCTCGTGGAAATCGAGGCGGTGAATAACAGCCCGGCCGGTCGGTCGATCGACGTCGAACTGCGGCTCGGTGATGCCGTGCGACGGTTGCAAGCCACGTGTGGGCCCTATGCTCGCCAGACATTGACTGCCGAGATCCCGGCGCCCGCGGTCGAATGGCAGTGGGGGGCCGCGCGGATTGTCGGTGGCAATGATGCCCTTGCGGCCGACGACACACTGCCGCTCGTGGCTCGGGTGCGTCGATCGCCCAAGATGTTGCTTGTTACGCGGCAGCCCGTCCACATGCGGCCGTCGTCGTCATACTTTCTGGAAACGGCGATCGCGCCGGAAGCATCCGGTGCTCAGGGCTCGTCCCGCTCTCCAAAGCGGTCGGCCCGTTTCGCTCGCATGGATCCATCGCGTGACGATCCCGAAACTGCCGGGGCCTCCGACGTGATCGTGCTCGACCGACCGGGCCTGCTCGGCGATGAGTGGATCGCCCAGCTCCTTGCCGCCGCCCGCCGTGGACGCGTGATTGTGTATGTGGCCGAGGAAGCGATCGATGCCACGAATCTCGAGCGACTGGCAACCGCGGCCGGCCGCGATTGGCGGTTCCCTGTCGATTTCGCACCGCCACCGCGGTCTCGTCGCGGAGCTGATGTCTTCATCGACGACGTGAAAGCAGATCGCCCCCCCTTCGCGGTCTTCGGAGACCAGCTTGCCACCATCCTCGCGCCCTTGCGACTCCGCAGCGGGCTTGTGACAACACCGCGGCCGGATTCGCTCAGTGATGACATCCTGGCTCGGTACAGCGACCAGACGGTTTGCCTCGCCGTCGGGAGCATCGGCAATGGCCGCGTCGCTGTTCTCAACGCCGATCTCGAAGCCTCGCAGCTCGCGAGAACCGAGGCGTTTGTGCCACTCGTCGGCGAGCTTATAGATAGCCTGCTCGACGACAGCGGCGGACCTCCCGTCGTTGCCTGCGGTCAGCCGATCGCGGCGTTCCTTCCGTTTGACATAGGCCCAGCCGCGGCCCTCACCGTGATTGGCCCCGAGGATGCGGCCGTGGGCCGGCTTCGCGACGACCCCCTCGGCGTGTTCTGGGAAACGCCGCCCGTCCGCCAACCTGGCGTGTACCGCGTGACCCGCGACGCGGCAACGGTCTTTGCAGCGGCGGCGGTGGTGCCTGCGGCTGAGGGGGATCTGCGACCGCTGCCGGAAAACGTGCTCACCGAGCGACTCGCCGGCGGCAGGACCACCGTCTACCACGCTGCGGCTACCCGCGAACCCGTTCAGCGATGGTGGGTCTGGTTCGTCACACTCTGTATTGCGTGCATGCTCGCCGAAATCATCACCCTTAAATGGTTCCGCGCGTAGCGGCTCGTCGCTTCCCATGCTGACCTTCGCTCCCTCCATCTCGTGGCCCGCCTGGTCGCTCGCGGCAATCGCCGGCGGCCTCTTGATTGCGTGGTATGCCCGCACCTCGCGAGGCGGCATGCCACAGGCGAAGTGGTGGACGATCGTGGGGCTGATGGCCGCGGCGCTGGTGGTGCCGCTTGTCGTGCTCCTCAATCCGGTTTGGGTGGAGGCCGTGCCACCACCGCCAGGCAAGCCACTTGTGACATTCCTCGTCGATGCCTCATCAGGCATGGGCACCGATGACGTGGGTGGCCGGAGCCGGTTTGATGCCGCCCGTGGGCTGGCGGTCAAAGCGGCCGAGCAGCTCGGCGGTGAGTATGACGTGGAGACGCGGCTCTTTGCCGACGCCCCCCGCGTGGTGCCACCCGACACGCTCGCCGCCGCTGAGGCCGACGGCGAAATGACCGACCTGGCCACCGCC
>JBGTKO010000159.1:0-9154 GCA_041744595.1 Pirellulales bacterium | reverse complement strand
GAGCGGCTCACGACGATCACACACCGGGCGCTCGGCATCGCGGCCTGGACCGCTGTCGCGGGGTGTGTGTCGGGCGTCGTGCTCAACGCGGTGAAGCTGCCTGAGTCGGTGCCCTGGACCGATCCGGTTGTGCTCCGGATGGGGATCGTGGTGGCATGGCTCGTCATCGCTGACGGCGTTGCGATTGCGATGCGGAGGCAGCCCGCCGGTGATCGCATCGCGGCGTGGCTCTCGGTCGCGAGTCTTGCGGTGCTTGCCGGGTCGCTCGCTTGGGGGTTATTGGGTGCGTCGAAGCACGGGATGCCGTCGGCAACCCCGAAACCTTCCGCGGCGGAGGTATCGCGATGACTTCCATCACCGCTGGCACCACGACCACGCTCTCACTTGTCGGCGCGACCCACCGCACGGTGCCGCTCGAGCTGCGGGAACGCTTGGCGTTTTCGGCCGAGCAGGCAACCGCGGCGCTCACCGCGTTTCGAGAACGGTTTCCTGGGCGGGAGGCCGTGTTGCTTTCGACCTGTAACCGCGTCGAGTTTTATGTCGCTGGTGAAAACGACGTGCCCGCCCCACCGGCTGATGACCTCGTCGCGTTTCTGGCCGAGTGTCGCGAACTGAATCCGGCGCTGCTCGGCGGCGTGGTTTCGAGGCAGGCCGACGAGGCGGTGGTGAGGCATCTCTTTTCGGTCGCAGCGGGCCTCGAGAGCATGGTGCTTGGCGAGCCGCAAATTCTCGGGCAGGTGAAAGGGGCCTGGACACTGGCCCGTGATAGTGGCACAAGCGGGCCGCTCACCGGCGGGATGTTTCAGGCGGCGCTGCGAACGGCCAAGCGGGTGGCGACGGAGACAAGCCTCGGCCGCGAGCGAACGAGTATCCCGAGCGTGGCCGTTGCCGATTTTGCGGCGGGGGTCTTTGAGCGATTTGACGACAAGCGGATTCTGCTCGTGGGCGCCGGCAAGATGGCTGCCGAGACGCTTCGCTATCTCCGCGAGGCGGGGGCGCGGGAAGTGACCGTGGTGAATCGCACCGCGTCACGCGCGGTCGAGCTGGCGGCGAGGCTTGGCGCACGCCCGGGTTCATTTACAGAGCTGGCCGCCGAGCTGGCCGCGGCCGATCTCGTGGTCAGCACGACGGGAGCGTCGGAGCCCGTTGTGTCGCTTGCGCTCTACGAGCGGGTGGAGCGGGAGCGGGAGGGACGGCCGCTGGTTGTCCTCGACCTTGCCGTTCCGCGCGACTTTGATTCGCGAATCGGTGATCGGCCCGGCGTCTGGCTCTATTCGGTCGATGACCTTGCCGCTGCGTGCGACGCCAATCGTCAGAGCCGAAAACGAGAAATGCCTGCGGCGCTTGCGATCGTTGAAGAAGAAACGCTGCGGTTCATGACCGACATGCACCATCGCACGACAGCGCCCGTGATCGAGCAGCTCAAGGCCGGCTGGACCGAGACGGGTGAAGCCGAGCTCGAACGCCTCTTTCGGCGGCTCCCCGATCTTGGCGATGCTGAGCGTGCCGAGATCCGCCAGGCCTTCGATCGGTATGCGGCGAAGCTCTTGCATCCGCCGCTTGTGTCACTCCGCAGCGAGAGCCAGTCTGGCCCACCACACGGCCTCCTCGACGCCCTCAAGCGGCTCTTTCAGCTTGGCGAGTGACCGACCTTGAGCGGTTGGTTCACCGACGCCAGAGCAGTTGCAGAGAGAGGCCAGCGCCGGGGTCGGCTGAAGACGTCTCAATCGGGGCTGCTTCAGCGGCGCTGGCTGTTGCAATCAGGACGATCGCTGCCACCGCGGGCGCTGCCACCGCGGGCATGGAAGCAGGTGAGAGGCGGAAACACAGCCGCGGCTCCTTTCTAAGCCCTCGGAGAAGCGTGCCGCGGAGGGAGCGAGGCGGGGGGACGCTCACAATCCTGGCCGCGACTCAGCAGCGGAAGTGAGCACGAACATCCGCCGCCGACATGCCGCTGTCGCCCATGTCAAAAGCTGCTTTGACTCGCGGATTCAAGTAGACAATCAGGCCGTAGATGGCCAGCGCGATTCCGGTTGGCGCACAGTAACACGTGAACACGCCCGCAATGCCGCTGGCGAGGGCCACGATACCGAGTACCCGACGACGGAACCGCAATCCGAAAATCCCAGCGACGACATGCAGGATGCCGATGATAAAGCCCACACCACCCATCGTTCCGTAGATTCCGACGAAGAGCAGAATCGGCGGTCCTTGTTTTTCGTTCATCTCCTGGGGGATCATAAGCGGGAAGATCACCGCCATGGCGATCATCATGATCGCGATCAGAAGCTCGAACGACCCCTGGACAATCATCAGAATCGACACGGGCAATACATGCCGCACGAGGCCGGCGTCTGCCGTGTCACTCCCTGAGCTCACCGCGGCGATGAGGTCGATGGATTCTGGGGACGCGTACGGATTGATGCCCTCGCGGCCAAAGCTTGACGGTGTCGTGGGAAACTGTTCGTCAGGATCGTTCATGATCGCAGCATAGCCACAGGATCAGCCTAGGTCGCCCGCACCGTTTCGAAATACTCCCGCACGGATCGTTTCATCATGAAGATCACGAGCACGACGGGATAGATACCTCCGAAGCAGGTACCGAAGAGGCCACCCACAATGCCTCCTATCACGGCAACTTTCTGCGCCTGCGTGCCCTCGGCCGCCGTGGCCAGCATCGGCTGAAAGAGGTACACCCAGTTGATACCCAGCCCGATGAAACATGAAAGAATGCAATACCATCCGTATCCGATCGAGATCGTCCGCCCCCAGGATTGTCCCTTCAGGAGACCAATGCCGCCCACGATGCCTGCGATCGAAGCCACGGTCCCGGCGACCAGAAGCGTCTGAAGAATCAGCCGATAGGTCGCGTCTGATTGCATGAGGCCCAGGGTGGGATTGGCGGCCACCTGCTCTGCCGGAAATTCAACGAAGAACATCACCGACGACGCTGCTGTCCCCAACAGCCCGATCGCTCCAAACACGATGTTCAGGATGCCAAACACCGTGACCGCGACCGGGCGTGGTAGGTCAGGCGGCAGCCCCCCGGGGGAGGATGTTGCCAATAGCGGCGGTTCAATGCTCATCGATCGATCTCCGAAGGAGGATTCATGACGGACGCTCGGACGATGCCACCTCAGGACTTGTCCGACCCTCAGCGGCTGTCGCGGCGGGCTTGCTTTCGCTTGCCAGACGTCATGACAAAACCCTTGCGGCGGGTGAGTTGGCCGTCGAGTTTGATCCGAGCCGACTTCAATCGCGCGCTGACCGTCCGTTGCTTCTTGGCATCGAACGACAAGGGTTGGCCGGTGCCCTCGGCCGCGAGCGCCCGCAGCTTGCCGGCCTGGCGAGCCTTCTTCGACTTGACTGGCTTTCGCGACGCCTTCTTACCACGCGGAACGGCTTTGACGACGACCGCTTCGGTTGCGGGAGTGGCTTCGGGTTTGGCGCCACGCTTCGACGGGGCGGTTGAGGCCTTGGCCTTGACCCTCGTCGGCTTCTTCTTGCCACTTGCCTTTCCGGCAAGCGTCTGGGCCGCTTCGTTCATCTTGGACACGGCTTCAGAAAGCTCGCCGCGGATCGTTGCGCGGGTCGCCCGATGACCGGCCTGCCGAGTGGGCTTCGTGACAGTTCGGGCAGCACTCGTGCGCTTGGACTTCGTGCCTCGCTTGGTGCCACCGATGGTGGTGGATGTGGCTGTGGACAGCTCAGCCAGCCTGGCCTCGACCCGCGTAATTGCGTCTCCAAAGAGATCCGACTTTTCGCGGGACCGGTTGTTGGCTGCGGTGTTGTTGCGAACGGGCGTCCGCTTCGTGGCGATCGTCTGGCGGCTGAAGAGGTCGCGCCACTTGTCGCGAAGCGTTCGGGCGTGCTTCCGCAGGGCCTCGAGCTGTTCCTGCGAGGCGGCGGCAAGCGGCTCGCCAATCGTGCTGTCGAGCACCTTCTTCTCGGCCGCTGTGAGCAAGGATTTGGCGTTTCCAATGGGACGGGTGGCGGTTTTTGCCATGGTGAACTGTGAAATCCTGAAAGGGACGGAGGAAAGCTGCCGCCAGCCAGATGACGGGGCGGCACCCCCGTGAGGCTCCCCATCGTCACTCAAAGACGCGTTGGAGTGCAAGCGCGGAAAGAAAATTTCTCGCTCCATTTGGTGCAAAAAATTTGGCGTGATACCTCTATGGGTCCTTACTGACGAACATCTTTGGACTCGAGTCGATGCCTCGCCTTCACGTCGCAACGTGGCTCCTGGTCGCCCTGACTGCCGCCGGCTGTTCACGGATGCATGACTCGACCTACACGCTGAGGGCCGACGCCGAAAAGCTCGAGCTGCCGGCCAAGCACAAGGCCCAAATTGCCAAGTATCTCGCCATGTTTCACGGCACGCCCGCCAATCCGAAGATGGCCGTGCCCGACGACGACGCGGTCGAAATGGCGTCCGCAATCTACGAGGCCGCCTCGGAGAAAGACGATCCCACAGCGGCCACGGATCGGCCGGCCGAAGGGGTCTACGAGATCGCCGGCGGCGACGCGGCCCGCTTCGATCGGCTTCGCCTCCAGCTCGGCCGGGAGGTCTACACCAACCAGTGCGCCGGATGTCACGGGACGACCGGAGACGGCAAGGGGGCGGCCGGGCCACACCTGAACCCACCGCCGCGGGACTACCGAAACGGTGTCTTCAAGTTCACATCCACGCCCCGTGGCTCCAAGCCTCGCCGCGATGATCTCAGGCGGATTCTGAAATACGGGGCGAAGGGCACGAGCATGCCCCCTTTCCGGTTCCTCCCCGAAGAGGAGATCGAGGCGGTGCTCGACTATGTGCAGGTGCTCGCCTCGCGGGGCGAGCTCGAGATCGCGCTCTTGCGTGAGGCCGAAAATGAGCTCGACGAGGGAGACGACTTTGATCCGGAGGTGGTCGCGGAATACGTGACCGATATTGCGGCCTCGTGGAAGCGGGCCGAAGACGAGCTCGTGCGACCGATCACGGTCAACCCGCCCCGCACGCCCGAAACGATCCATTCAGGCGCGATCGCGTTCGCCGAGCTTTACTGTGTGAAGTGCCACGGCACAAACGCGCGGGGGAGCAAGTCAGACAATGTCGGCGAAGACATCTGGGGCCGCACCGCCTACCCGGCAGACCTCACGATGGGAATGCTCCACGGCGGCCGTCGCTCTGTCGATGTTTACCGACGGATCTATTCGGGCATCAACGGCACGCCGATGCCTTCGTCCAAGGATCCCAACACCGCGATTGGCGAGACGCCTGAACAGCGGAGCGACCGCATTTGGCATCTCGTCCATTTCGTGACCTCGATCATCGAGAACAATGAAGTGGCCACGGCCGACCACGAGGCGATCCTCGACGTGCTCCAGAAGCAGGCCACTGAGCAGCAGACACCCGAGAAAGAGGCAGCGGCCGCCGATTCCACGAGTGCTCATGAGTTGGTCAAAGCCGTCGCCGTGCCGGAGACACTCCCATGAGCACCGAAACGCTTGCCGAGCGGGAGGCCAAGCTCACGAAGCTCCGCGAGGAGGCGTCGCGGCTTCAGGCCGAGATTGAGGCTGAGGCATTTGGGCGGGTCGCCGGTGATTGGGCACGTCGAGGCTATTACCTCACCTACTACGCGACGACGGGATTCTTCCTGGGGATGGTCGCGGCGCTCGTGAGCCTCATGTTCAACATCGTTGGCGCGAGCATTGCCGGCGAACACCCGCTCCAGCTCATCCGCGTCTACCTCACGTTTGGCTTTGGGGAAAAGGCGCTCCACTTCGACAGTGGCCTCGCGCTCGCATTGGGCTGTGTTCTCTATATCGCCACCGGCATGCTTCTGGGCATCGTTTTTAACGTCGTCCTCACACGGTATGCCTCGCGGGCGACCCTGGGCGGTCGGCTCATCTGGACATCGGTTCTCGCCGTGGTCGTCTGGCTCGTGAATTTTTACTTGCTCATTTCGTGGATCCAGGAGCCGCTCTTCGGCGCCGACTCGATCACGAGCACTGATCCTGTCTATCTGCCGTGGTGGGTGGCGCTGGCGACGCACCTCGTGTTTGGCTGGACGATGGCCGTGATCTATCCGTGGGGCCTCTTTCATCCCTACCGCCTGCAGACGGACAACACATGACCCACGCCGCCACCACCGACACGCACGTGGAAATACCAACGCACGACGAACTGGTTGACCAGAAAATCGTCGGGGCCTTTTTCGTGGCGAGCCTCGTTTACCTCACGATCTCGATGCTTGGCGGCATCCTGATGGCGATTCAGCTCGTCCACTGGAACCCGCTGCGGGGCATTGAGCTCTTCTCGCCCGGCCGCTGGCGGATGGTGCACACCAACGCCATTGCCTACGGCTTTTTAGCGAACGCTTTTCTCGGCGCGCTCAACTGGGCGGTGCCGCGGCTCACGTTCCATCCGGTTGCGAGCAAGGCCCTCAACTGGTTCATCTTCTGGGCCTGGCAGGTGATCGTGGTCTCGACGGCCGTGGGCTTGATCATTGGCCCATCCCTTCAGGACCAGCAGTGGATTCTGAACCTCGCCCGCGATTGGAAACTCCCCATGAGCCTCGGTGCCCAAGGTGTCGAATGGGGTGAGACTCCGTTTTGGATTGATCCCGTGGCCCTTCTGGGTCTCGCCCTCGTGGCGGTCAACTTCATGGTGCCGATCGCCAAGAGCAAAGGGCCGATGTATGTCACGCTCTGGTACTTCATGGCCGCCTTCGTCTGGACTTTTCTCACCTACGGGATGGGAAATCTCCTCCCGGAATACGCCGTCAGCGGCACGAGCGCGGGGGCCATCGGCGGCCTCTTTATCCATGATCTCGTGGGCCTCTTCGTGACGCCCCTAGGCTGGGGGCTCATGTACTACTTTGTGCCAATCCTCTTGAAGAAGCCGATCTGGAGCCACGGCCTCTCACTCGTGGGTTTCTGGGGCCTGGCCTTCTTCTATCCGCTCCAGGGCATCCACCACTTCCTCTACACGCCCATCCCGATGTTCCTCCAGTACGGGGCGGTCATCTCGACGATTGCCGTGGAGCTCGTGGTGGCGACGGTGGTGATCAATTTCTTCGGGACGCTCGCCGGCCGCAGCTCTATGTTCTTCACGAACCTGCCGATCCGTTACTTCTACACCGGCATGGTTTTCTATTTCATTACGTGTTTCCAGTGCGCCCTCCAAGTAACGCTCACATTCCAAAAGCTCATTCACTTCACCGACTGGGTCGTGGGCCACGCCCATCTCGTGATGTTTGGCGTCTTCAGCCTCTGGCTCTTCGGCATCATGATCGAGCTGTTTCCGCGGCTCCTGAATCGGCCGTGGTACAGCTACAGGCTCCTTACGTACCACTACTGGCTCTCGACGGTTGGCCTTTTCGTGATGTTCATTGACCTTACGCTCTCCGGCATCTTCCAGGGCTACTACTGGGCGGCGCTTCAGCCGTGGGACGCCTCCACCGAGGTTGTGCAGCCCTTCTGGATCACTCGCGTGTTTGCAGGCCTCGCGATGTTTGTCGGCATGCTCTGCTTCGTCTACGACCTCTGGATGACCTGGCGGGGTGCCGAGCCGATCGATGGGCCTGAGATCGTGAGCCAGGAGGCATAGGAGCGAGCGATGTTCGAAAGCAAAGCAGGCATCTTCTTTATTGCGGGCGTTGGATTCTTCCTGCTCGCATTTCTTGGCAACGGTGTCGTGCCGATGATCATGTACAAGGACCGCCAGGAAAAATCGGTGGAGGATCTTGTCGCCGAGAACAAACGGATCATGGTCCAGTTCCGCGACCTCTCGGAGCGATATCCAGAGTCGTTCAAAGCCGCCTTCGGCGAGCCCACTGAGGAGAACTGTGCCGAGGCACTCAGGCTCGGCCGTCAGATTTACATCGGCGAAGCCTGCTGGCACTGCCACAGCCAGTTTGTGCGCCCAGTGTCGAACGAGTCACTGCGGTATGGCCCGGTCTCAGAGACCTGGGAATACGACAACGAGCTTCAGCGGCCCGTGATGTTCGGCACCCGCCGCATCGGGCCCGATCTTTCGCGTGAGGGGGGCCGCCGCGGCAACGATTGGCACGCCGTCCACTTCTTCAAGCCGTCGGTTGTTTCACACAATTCGCCGATGCCTGAGTATCCCTGGTTCTTTGATGGCTCGCCCGACAAGCCTAACCGCCGGGGATTTGCGATCATCACGTATGTCCAGTGGCTCGGCTCATGGCTCCCAGAGTATCCCTACTACGAGGAGCTCGCGGAGGTGACCGATGAATGACTTCACGCGACCGGAGCCATCCGTGGCCTCCGGCCGCTTGGAAAACCTCCGGTTTTCATCGGATCAAGGGCCGCCTCCAGCGACCCCACCCAAAGGGGTTCTGCCCCGAGAGCCCGGCATGAGCCGCCACGCGTTGATCACGATCGCGATGGTGATCCTGATTCCGAGCATGTACGGCTTTCTCGGAAAGTTCATTGAATTCGTCCACATCTCCCGCGGCGAAGAAGGGGGCGAATTTGCCGTCGCCCCGATCATGAACTACCTCCTGGCAAGTGCCGGGTTCTTCTGCATGCTCCTGTGGGCCGCCTGGAATGGGATGTTTCGCGACATCGAACAGCCGAAATACGACTTTCTCGACAACGAGGCCCGCATCGACGCGGCGACCAAGGCTCGCGGCCAAGCCGCCTCCTGAAAGGAGACCGTGAATGTCAGACTCCGCCTCGCAGCCCGCTTCGACCGACACATCACCTCACTCGGAGCACCGTTTCCACCACTACTCGGGCAACGACATCCCGTGGTATGTGCGGGTGATCTGGATCGGCTTTTGGATTTTTGCGGTGGTCTACACGATTCGATTCCTGCTTCCGGCGATGCAGGTCGAGCTGTTGGAACGTCCGTGAAGAGGGCTGGTGGTGGAGCGTCTTGCGTGTGCTCGGGGTGGCCCGTGTCATGTCGCCGGACGTTCGCTACGGCCATCGCTCGGCCGCGCGCGGCCTCGCTTCCATGGCCTTCGCTCACTCGGAGAAAACGGCGCTTCGCCCTCCAGGCTCCGCTTGTTTTCTACGCCGGCTCCATGACACGGGCCACCCCGAGCAGGAGAGCGGTTTGTTTTTTGAGCGGCCGCCAGGATGGCGGGCTGCTCGGCGCGGGCAACCGTGGCTTGCCCCCGCCGAGCCGGGATTCTGCAGA
>JBGTKO010000158.1:0-2100 GCA_041744595.1 Pirellulales bacterium | reverse complement strand
GGAAAAATCAACGTTACGTACGAGAGGAATCGCGAAAGCATACCATGGCGCCACTGGATTGAGCCGTCGACACCGATCCCCACGCTCTCGGAGACGCTGGCGTTGCCTGGACTCTATGAAGGCGCATTTTACTGTACTGACGATGTGTTCCGCCCGACGTTTGATTCTAAGATGAGGAGCCTCTACCGCCCGTACGAGCAGATCAATGAGGAGCAGCTAATCAAGCGAGTATATGACAAGGTGTCACCCATCGAAGAACGACTTCCAGTGGAAGGGGATGTGTTCGTCACCTGTCCAGAGGTTGCGGTGTTTGGCGTTGTAACGCCGCAGCCGCGAAGTCACGATCTCTCTGTGGGTTGGCAGTTCGATGGAGTGGAGGCTGGGATACTTCCCAGCCTCGCCGTTGCGAGCCGTGGCCGTGTCCCAGGTAGCCATCACGTGAGCGTCAAGGTGGAGGATCGGACATCGTCAGTAGGTCGAGACGATGAGGGCCTGCTTCAGCAGATCGAAACTTGGAACCTGATGATCAACTGTCCAAGCTCCGCTGATTCCGATTTCGACGGGATCTGCAACGATTGCGACAACTGCCCAAACGACTATAACCCCGACCAGGCAGACGCGAATGGCGACGGAGTCGGTGACGCCTGCGACTCCGACGGCGACGGCATTCCGAACGGGGAAGACAACTGCCGCCTCATGGCCAATCCGGACCAGGAGGATTGCGACTGCGACGGTTGGGGGGACGCCTGCGACCTGGGCTGCATCGGCGACTGCAATCAAGACGGCTCGGTGAGCCTCGGCGAGTTGCGGATAATGGTAAACGTGTTGGTAGGCATCCAGCCCATATCCGCGTGTGTTCTGGGTGACCCCAACCAGGATGGAAGAATCACGGTTGGCGATCTCCGGCGTGGGCTCAATACATTCTTGGCGGGCTGCCCTGCCCCGTGTGAGGCGAATCCGCCGCCGTGCCCGCAGTCATCGCAGGGAGGTGGAGCATTGCTGGCGGGCGGGGGTGGAGCCGGGGGAGCGATCTCGTTCCTCGTCGAGAACGCTACAGCTCTCCCAGGGGGATCGGCGGTCGTGCCCATCTCGATCACCGGGTTGCCGGTGCTGGCGAGCGGCGTGCAGCTGGATCTCGGCTTCGATCCGAGCGTCTTTGCCTCGATCGAGTGCGACGCCCATCCGCGTCTCCTCGGACGCACCTTCGACTACTCCTTCCCAGGGGAGCCTAGTCTCCCGCCGGATCGCGAAGCCATCCGTCTCGTGGTCTATGACCCCGGCGCGAATGCCTCGATCACCGACGGTCCGGTGTTCACCTGCAAGCTCGATCTTCTGCCTGGCGTGTCGCCCGGATCGTACGAGCTTTGGCCACACCGCACCGCGGTGAGCGATTTAACCGGGCGGGAGCTTCCGCATGAGGTCTCCGGCGGGGCGATCGTCGTTGCCGCGGATGCCCTGGAGCTGCTGCGGCCGATTGGAGCGGTCGGTGGCGGGCTCCAGGAGGGCGAGTTCAAGGTGCGGGTGGCGAGCCCTCCGGGGAGCTCGAAGACGATCACGATCGAGTCCAAGACCCCATCCCTCTGTGTCGTCGCCACCTCCCGCACTGGCTCGGGCCAGGCGAGCATCACGCGCTCGATCGGTGCCTCGGCGACCGAGTCGACGCCGTTCTACGTCAAGGGCGTGCTCGGTGCCGAGGGAACCTGCAAGCTCGAGATGCGCAACAGCAGCTACACCACGAGCACGGGCTTCGTCGACATCGTGAGGCCGGCGATCCGGATCTACGGCCTGCCGACCAGCGTGGAATACACCGCGCCGAACGTGCCGTTCGCGATCCTGATCGGCCTGGGCAACGAGGCGAACACCGACCTGGCCCACCTGCAGGAGACGAGACCCGGACAGACCTTCACGATAAACGTGCACTCCTCGACTCCGCAGGCCGGAGTCCTGGTGTCGCCGGCCTCGGGGACGTTCCAGGCCAGCGTGATCATCGACATCAAGCCGCTCAGCAGCCAGAGCGAGTCGGGCGTGCAGTTCGATCCGATCTCCTTCGGCATGATGACGACGGTGTCGGCCGAGAGCGCCGCCGTGACCTCGACCGGA
>JBGTKO010000157.1:0-2906 GCA_041744595.1 Pirellulales bacterium | reverse complement strand
GGCTTTGGCCAGGGGCGCGAGATCGACCATTCGCCACTGCCCAGTCCACAGGTCACAGGCCAGCATTCTTCCCGCGGTGCTCTCGAAAGCACCCACGAGGATTTTAATAGCCTCGGCTGCCTGCACGGCTCCGACGACCATTGCGGCAGGACCGATGATGCCGGCGGTGTCACACGTCGGCAGCGTGCCGGGCGGCGGCGGCTCTGGCACGAGACATCGCAGGCAGGCAGTCTCGCCAGGAATGATCGTGAGAACCCGCCCTTCGGCGCCGATCGCACCTCCGTGAACCCACGGGATTTCTCTCTGGCAAGCAAGCTCGTTGATGAGGTAGCGAGCCTCGAGGTTGTCGCTTCCGTCGATGATCACATCGACTCCCGAGAGCAGACTCGCTGCATTGGCGGCCGTGAGGTCAGCCACGATCGGCTCGATCGCCACGCCCGAGTTGATTCGTTCGAGATGTGCTGCCGCAGCCACGGCCTTGGGAAGCTCGCCCACGACATCGGCTTCATTGAACAGCACCTGGCGAGGCAGGTTTGAAAGCTCCGGGACGTCGCGATCGATCAGTCTGACAAACCCTACCCCCGCCCGCACAACAGCCATCGCCGACGCGCTGCCGAGTGCTCCGCAGCCGACGATTGCCACGCGGCCAACCGCGAGCCTCTCCTGCCCTTCAGGGCCGATCGGATGAAAACGCGTCTGGCGAGAGTAGCGGTCAGCGTCAAAGGTCGTCATGATGAGCAGATTACCAACGGCTCTGCCTCGCTCGCAGACATCCTGGGGAAATCCGACATGGATCGCTTGCAGTCGTCACGGATCGGAAACCGGATGAGATTCGTCGCCGCGGTTTTTGTGCTATGCGGCGGTTCGGCGATTGCCGAGGAGCATTGGCCCCTCGTATTCGAGGACAACTTCCAAAAGGGGGCCGACCGCTGGGAGCCCACCGACCCCGAGGCCTGGAAGCTTGGGCGCGACGGTGACCGCGCGACCTGGGGACTCAATCGCCGCAAGAGTGACTACGAGCCGAAGGTCCGCAGCCCGCACAATATCGCGATGGTGAAGGATATCGTCCTGTCCGACACCATGATCGTCTTCGAGGTCAAAAGCACGCTCGACACCGGCAACCACCGTGACTGTTGCGTGTTCTTCAACTGGCAAGACCCCGAGCACTTTTACTATGTCCATCTGGGTGCGAAGCCCGATCCAGCCAGCGGCCAGATCATGATCGTGGACGGTGCCCCCCGCCGGCCGCTCACCAAGAACGCAAAACCCATCCCCTGGGACGACCAGTGGCACACGGTCAAACTGGTCCGCGACGTCGCCTCTGGGTCCATCGCCGTCTATTTTGACGATCTGGAGACACCTTTCATGGAGGTAGTCGATACGACCTTCACGTCCGGCCGCGTGGGAATCGGCTCGTTCGACGACATGAACGACTTCACAAACGTGCGAATCTTCGGCCGCGACGTCGAGCCGCAGCGGTAGGCCCTGGAGCCTTGCGTTCAGAAGGAAACGCCAGCCCAGCCGCAAAGTCCCAGGACGCCGTGGTCAAGGTGCTCCCGATCGCCCGCGATGCTTGCCGAGTCCTGGCCAGTCGCGGTATCCTTTCGTGAGGGGAATGTGAAGATGGCGATGCTGCTTATGCTGCTTCCCCCTTGATTAGGGACATCATGGCCGACCTGTCAACACACCGTCGAAGCAGGATCGCGTTCACGCTTGTCGAGTTGTTGGTCGTGATCGCCATTCTCGCCACCTTGTTGGCGATCCTTGTGCCGGCCGTCGGCGGCGCCCGTGAATCCGCCCGTCGCATTCAGTGCGCCAACAACATCAAGCAAGTGGCGTTGGCCCTTCAGTCGTACGACTCGAGTCATGGCACGCTACCGGCGACGATGTGTAACGCACAACCGAATGCGACCGGATGGGGCAGCGGGGGCACCGACACGTGGAATGCAATGATTTTCCCGATGTTGGAGCTTCAGGGTCTGTTCGACTCGCTCGATCTGACGCGAAGATTGCCAGACACCCCGGCGAATCGAGCAGCCGCTGAGGTGGTTATGCCGACGCTTATCTGCCCCAGCGATCCATATGGATCAAAGCCGATCTTCGACAACCGCTGCAACAACTTCATGGGCTTGTGGACGCGAGGTCACGGCCAATGGTACGCCCCGTCGATGGGGCCGACGCCGTGTCGAGGCAACTGCCCTCACTGCCCGACGAATGCGACCTGGGGAACGTCTCCTTCGCCGTCGCGGAACAACCCATGCTGCAATCGTGATCCCGCCGTGTTTGGCTACACTCCCGGCTTTTTCAGTACCCAGCCCGTCAAATACTCGTTCAATGACTGCTCCGATGGCTTGTCGAACACGATCCTGCTCTGCGAAACCCTTCCGCGGGAAACGACCCATAACGGCGTGTTTTCAAAGAATCCGATGACCGTATCGACCATGATTCCGATCAACACGTTCGCGTTGCCCTCCGAGTTTCCACCGGACGTCTATGGATGCACGATCAACGCCATTCCCGCCCTTGCCGACAATCGCGTCAACGGCATGAAGAGTCGTCACCCGGGCGGCGCGACGACGGCGCTCGCTGATGGCTCGGTGCATTTTCTTTCAGAAATGATTTCCATGCCGATACTCTGGGCGCTGGGGACACGGAAGCTCGGCACCATCGATGTGGTTCAGCCCTCCCTGGAATAAATGAGGGTGGATCGTGGTACCAAGCAGACTTTGGAACAAGGCTGCCGCCGCACGAAGCGGCGGTCGCCGCGCATAGTGCTCCCGCAGCCCAAGGGGTTCACGCCGCCCGACCTCGTCGTGCCCACGTCAGGCCCGCGGCCCGTGCGGTACGACCTCAACGTGAAGTGACCATTGGGCTGGAAGCCGCATGGACCCGGTGTCGGAGACACC
>JBGTKO010000156.1:0-6761 GCA_041744595.1 Pirellulales bacterium | reverse complement strand
GATGCGGGCCACTGCGTTGGCCTTCGTCTTGTCGACCCGCGCTGACTCAGGCAGCGTCACCTGGATGTCGGCCGCATCCTTTGAGACCTCGCTACACACGAGAAAAAAGATGATGAGCAGGAAGGCGATATCGCCCATGCTCGCCGTCGGCACCGGCACCGTCCGCCGTTTCTTTCGCTTCGTCTGTGATCGGGTGCGTCCCATGGCCGGGGTTATTTCTCCCCGTCCACGAGTGCGACGACGCCGCCACTGCTGCTGATCGCCGCGAGCGCATGAAAATAGGATTCGTAGGGCGTGCCCGCGGCGCTCTCGAGCATGATGACCCGCTTCTCAGGCTGCCTCGCGGGCAAATCGAGGGCCAGGAGCTTCTCTTCAAGCGCCTCGAGCGTGACAGGCGAATCGTTGTAAAAGATCTGACCACCCCGAAGATTCACGATCGGCGTTTTCTCGGATTGCGACTGCTCGGCCTTGTCGCCCGACGGCATGTCGGCAGTGATCGACTGGACGCGGACGAGCGTCGTCGCCACGAGAAAGAAGATGATGAGAAGGAAGGCGATGTCGGAGAACGAGCCAGTCGGAATCTCACCGGAGCGTTGTTTCTTATCGCGTCGTGGCATTGGTGTCGTGACGAGGCCATGGATGGCTTCGCCCAGGTGAAGCTAGTGACTGGTGAGGATGTATTCGACGAGCTCGGCGGTGGCCTCGTCGATTTCGAGCTCGATAGTGTCGCTCCAGCGGTTGAAGAGGCTCTGCGGAATCACCGCGGCGAGGGCAATGAGGAGGCCCGCTGCGGTCGTGATGAGCGCCTCGGCAATACCGTTGGCGACGGCCCCGCCACCACCGCCGGAGCTTCCCGCCTCCGCCAAGCCGGCAAACGACGCGATCATGCCAGTCACCGTGCCGGTCATCCCCAAGAGGGGCGCCGCGGTGCCCACCGTCGTGAGCACATCGAGCCGGTTATTCACCGCGGCCATCGCCTGGGCGGAAGCGTCTTGCATGACCTCACCGACGACCAGTCGCATCGTCTCGGCGTTTTCCTTCTTCGCTTTCAGGTGGGCGAATGATCGCAGGCCCGCGAGGAGCACCGCTGCCACCGGGCCGCGGGAGGTTTCGCACTCCTGGATTGCTCCCGGGAGATCCCCCTTGCGGAGATCGGCCAACACCTTTGCGCGAAGCGACCTCACGTCGACCTTCGCGTTCTGGCGGAAGGCCACGAACCGATCGAAGACGACGGCGAGCGCCGCGAGGCTACAGAACACGAGCGGGAGCATCAGCGGCCCACCCTTGATGAGCGTTTCAATCATGGTCAGAAGGCTCTCGGGGACAACGTGAGATCAAGAGAAACGTGGAAGGTGATGGGCAAGGTCTGCGGCATTAGCCGGTGATGCTGAGGTGGTGCAGAATCTGAAGGGCTTCTCGTGGCGGGAAGGCGAGGCGGTCGAATCGGAGCGGTTCGGTCGCTTCGATCACCAGCTCTCCGGTTGCGGGATCGTAGCGGCTGCCGCGGCAGGCTTTTCGGGGCACGGTCGCGACGTGCGTGCGACGGCCGGCGACCAAAACGATGACGTGGTCATCAGTGATGCAGAGCCACACGGGTGATCGGCGGAGCCATGAGCCAGCATCGACGCGGGTGCTGCTTCGCAGGCAGAGCCGTGGCTCGCCGGCCGTGCCGACCGCGGTGTCGAGTAGCGCTCGCTCGTGTGAAGTCATCCCGTCCACGTCATCGCCTCTGCTTCTTTCGCTGTTCCTCGAGCGCATCGATCATCTTCTGCCGCATGCCCTCGTCGTCTTTGGTGATTCCCGCGAAGGCTGGATCTGCCAACCGGCCACGGGCCCGCTTCGCCCAGATTGCATCGGGATACTCAAACGTGATCCGACGGTAGAGCTTGTAGGCCGTTTGCATCAGCTCCCCGCGGGCCTTCCAGCTACTCTCGGGAATCGGCCAGAGCTCACGGGAGTAGGCACCCCAGTACATTGCCTGGGCTCGGATCGACGGACCGTCGTAGGCCTCGGTATTGATCAGCCGTTCGAACACACTCACGGCCCGGTCGTACTGGTGGGCCCGCATGAAGTTCTGCCCGGCCCGCAGGCCGGCAAGCGCCGCGAGCGGATCGTCTGGAAACCGCTCCAAGAGTTTCTCAAAGACCCGCGCCGCCTTCAGAAACTCGGGGTACGACTCTTCATCGAGCCGGAGCACTTCCCCCTTTGACGCCGTATCAGTCTTGTCGCGGATCGCGTCGGCCTGTTCCTTGATCGTCTGTCCCTTCTTCTGAAAATAATCACCGAGCCGTGCCATGACTGACGGGATGAGCTCGTCGCCCGGATACTTGTAGGCAAGCTTCACGTACTCCTCGACGGCGCTTTCAGCCTCGCCGAGTTTCTCGTAGGTCTGCGCCGTCTTGTACTGCGCCTTCGACGCAAACTCGGTGTCGGGGTATTCGAGTGGGATCTCGGAGAACCGCTTGAGCGCCTGCTGGTATCGCGGGCGGCGGCTCTCCTCGTTCTTGGCGAGATTGGCAAATTCCTGGGCCAGGTTGCCGAGCAGATACTCAGCCTGTGCCTGGATTTCTGGGTCGCGGCGGCTGGCAAGCGCCTCGCCGAGCAGCTTCTCGGCATGATCGATCTCCCGGCGAGCCAGACTCTCTTCACCCCGCTCGGCATGCTTCTTGGCCAGTTCGAGGAAACACTCGGCGAGCGTGAAGGCGGTGCGGACAGCCATCTGGTCGCCGCCATACCGCTTCGTGAACGGCTCGATCAGGCCATCAGCTCCCTTGTTGATCGCAATGGTCTTTGTGTGATCTTCGTAGGTGATGGTGACTGTGTCACCGTAGCGAACCGGAAGCCCTCGAGACTCGAGCGTGCCTGCGGCCGCTGGCTCGGTCGCACTGTCTGCTTCGCCGCTCTCATAGGCTGTCACAAAGCCGCCGACAAAGACGCCCGAGTGGGGTTCGGTCTCGTGGAGCTGTAAGTTGGCCTTGCCTCCACTGCCGGCGGTGAGAGTGACTTCCGCCGTGTCACGAGCGGCACTGCGATCGAGCCCCGGCGCGAGAAGTCGAACGACGACGCGTTCGCCGACATACGCAGCAACAAGCGGGGCCGAGGCGTCGCCAGAGAGCACGTCGAGAAAGGCATGGCTGCCCACGGTGAATGAAACCGTCTTCCAGCGAACCTGCTTTTGCTCGTCTTGCCAGGGAAACCCGACATGGATGACATCGCCTGCCTTGACGGCCAGCCCTTCTGGAAAAGCCGAGCGAGGGAGCGCCTCGGCGGCTTTGTCAGCAAAGCTTCGCGTGGGCGGGTCAGCGAGGATGAGCGGAATCGTGAACGCGAAGCGGCCCTCGTCGAGCGGCGGCTTGTTGGTAGGGGGCTGTGGTGGCGTCGCGAGCGTGTATCCGGCGGGTGGAAGGATCGACGGGCGAACCAGCTCGCCCTTGACCTTGAGCGTTCCGGGGAGGCCCACGTCGAAGCCGTCGCCGATGTCCTTTCGGGATGCGCTCGCCGCCTTCCTCGCGGCCTCGGTCTGCACATATGCGTTCACCGTGCTCGACTTGGCAAACGCGAGATGCGGCACGACCACATCGACCCTCACCGGCGCCAAAAGTACGGCGTCAAGCGTGTCGGCGTGTCCTTTCGGTTCACCCGCGTAGGCATAGGCAAGGGCCTGTCGCGGCGGGAATGCCGCGGCGGCACTGCGTCCGCGGGTGGCCTTCGGCTGTGCCGGGGCGGCCTTCGGCACTTGAATCGGTGTGCTCGACACGGTGTACCCGGCGACCGCAGGAGTCTTGTACCGGGCATGAAGAATCGTGACGGTGCGGTCAGCCGGCACGCCAGGATCGAGGTTTTCCATGTCACGGTAGGTCGCCGTCAGACTGCCCCCTTCCACCACCTGGATCTCCGAACTGCGGGATGGTGTGCCGGCGACGGGAAAGATGCGTCCGATGAATCGCCCGCTGTGCCTCTCGGTTTCAACCGCGGCCATCGTGACGGGTTTTCCCCCCGCCGCTCGCACGGTGAACTCGACCACGTCGAGCTCGTCGCTTGTATCCATGTCGGCGTCGTCAATCACGATGCCGACCGCGGCGCCGTATCCGAAACGACGGATCGGCTCGAGCTCGAGCACACGACCCTCGGGCGTCTCCTTGTAATTCAAGAACGACGCGGTCATCCGCGCGGTGTCGTAGGCCACGGTGAGCCGGTCTTCGTGCCGCGTGCGACCGGGCGTGGCGGGAACCGGATCGACATACCGCACGGTGACCGTGTCACCTGGCAGGACTTCAAGCCGGTCGTTATTCCGCAGGCCCATCGCGTCTTCGGCAACCGGCAGCCGTTTCTTCCCGGTGGCATCGGTGAGCGTGACCTTTTCAATGGCCGGTGCGACTCCAGCGAACCCCGCGATGACAAGCCGCACGAGCCTGGCACGGGTGCCCGTGGTGAAGGCCACGTCGACCGTGCCATTCTTCGACTGCACCATCGCGGGCATCGGCAACTCGGCCCGCACGTCCTCTGGGAACTTTGCCGGGTCGAACATCGCGTCGGGGCACGGGATCAATTCTTCCTTCTCGTCGGCATCGCAGAGGAGCTGTGGTTTCGATTTCCGAATCGCATCGGCTCCGGCCTGATACCAGACCTCGAGCGTGTGAAGACCCGGGGTGAGCTCTCGCTCGATCGTGAGTGGGTCGGGTGCGTCCTTGTCAGCCGGTTGTCCATCGACCAGGAGGATGGCGCCTGGCCAGCCCGTGCTCTTGAACCGACGGATGGCCGCCGACGGCTGGTAGAAAAACCCACGGAAGCGAACGAGCAAGGGATAGCCAGGATGGCCACCTGAAGCGAGCGGCAGCTTGGCTTCGATGCCCGGCACATTGCCCGCGACAAAGCCCACCGACCCCCGAGCCGAAAGGACATCCATTGTCTCCCGCCAGTCGCGGGGTACATCTCGCCCCTTGCGCTCCGAGAGTTTGACGGATCCCTTCCCGTACGTCGGAAACGATGTCACCTGCGGCCG
This sequence comes from Pirellulales bacterium, assembly GCA_041744595.1. GTDB lineage: Bacteria > Planctomycetota > Planctomycetia > Pirellulales > UBA1268 > QWPN01. Next base: position 1,759 of record JBGTKO010000156.1, on the reverse strand, counting down.
GCCATCCCAGACGGCAGGATCGGGGGCGCCGCGGTAGCGTGAGCGTGTGACCCAGTCTCGCCCGTTCTGAGATGTCTGGAGAAGAAAGTGCGTGGGCGCCTGCCCCTGTGGCGACTGGATCGACATCACGCCAAGCGGCACGTCGTCGTTTAGGTCGACGCCAAAGGTTCGTAATTTTTCCGGGTCACCGGCCTGGCCCTGCCAGCCTGGCTGCGGGCCCGGACTGATGGCGGATCCGGCATCGCGGCCAGGGGCGTTTTCCGAGGCGAAGGCGATCGCCTGCGATGGTGCTGTCGCAACCACGCCTTCGAAGACGCCCGTGAATGGGCCCGTCTCGGTCAGTGTTACCGATCGTACCTCGTCACCGCTCGATGCCTGGAGCGAGACAGTCACGGTGTCGGCGGCCGGTGTCGTGCTCTGGTCAGGGTCGATCACGCGAACGTAGACCGGATTGCCGGGACGCACCGAGCGAAAGCCGAGCTTTGCTTGGGCCGTTGAGACCCCGAGCTCCTCGATCGACAGCCGCCGCTCCCCCTGGAGCCCTGGAAAACCGCCGGCCGAGATGCCGAGCCGCGCATCCGACGCCACGCTGATCACGACATCCGGGTCAGCAGGCAGGTCTCGCATCTTTGCCCGGAATCGTGGCGAGTAACCAAAACGGATCTTGTCGTTGCCGAGCACCTGGAGCGTCTTGTCGCCAGGCACGGCAGCCCCCAGTGCCGTCGGCAACTCGCCGCGGAGTTTTTCGCGGCTGTCGCCAAAGGGCGCCAACAACACCAACTCACGGTCACCCGACTTCGTTCGCACCTCTACCTCGATCTCCGTCGCGATCCCCGAGACGCCGAGCGTGGGATCGCGAAGATTGATCTTCACCGGCTCACCCGGCACGAGCACGGTGTCGGTCTGCGAAGGCCCCAGTTCGATCTCGCTGGCTTCGATGAGCTTTCGCATTGCCGTGTGGATCTTGCCCTGGAGAATGAGCGAGTCGGCATGTTTTGGTTCTTGCCGGAGGACCCCGGCCAACTCATCGAGAGCCTCTTTGAAATTCTCCTGATCCATGAGGACTTCCGCACGGGCGTAGCGGATCCGCTGGCCAAACGCCGGGTTGCCGATCGCCGTGAGCTTGTCGAGCTCCGTGAGCGCTGCGGAGAAGTTCTTTGTGACGCGATCGACGCGGGCTGAGCCGAGCCCGGCGAGGAGGTGCATCTCCGTGCCCCGAAACTCCTCGGCATCGGCCACCTTGCGGTACCAGGCCCTGGCCGTGGGCAGGCCGCCGCGAAGGAACGAGACATCCGCATAGGCAATTTTGAGCCGAGCGTCTTGGTCGCGATTGAGAAGTCCAGGCACCTCGCGGGACCAGAGCGTGATCTCCTTGATGAGATTCTCGGCATCGGCCGCGCGACCCTCGGCCACGTTTCGGCTTAAGAGCCAAAACGCATAGTCGGGCGACAGCCTGCGAAGCGCGGTGCCGAGCTGCTCGGCATGCTCCCTATAAAGGTTCCAGGCCGCGTCGAGATTGCCTTGACCGAACTCTGCCGCTGACTTGAAAAGTGGATAGGCCGGGTCCGACTCATCGACCGGTATTTCGGTCGCGCCAATCGCCAGACTCGCCTTGCTCGAGACCCGCCTGAGCCTTCCAATAATCGACTGGTTTGCCGGATCGGCTGCTTGGGCGAGCGCCCGGCCAACGGGGCCGCGAAGGCCACCGCGGGCAAGTGTCGTTGCGGCGGATGGTTGGCCCGCCGCGAGTGCTGCCTCG
>JBGTKO010000155.1:0-1601 GCA_041744595.1 Pirellulales bacterium | reverse complement strand
TGAAGCCGGGCGGCGGCCTGTCGTCGTACCCGCATCCGTGGCTGATGCCGGACTTCTGGGAATTTCCGACGGTGTCGATGGGCCTCGGGCCGATCATGGCGATCTATCAGGCCCGCTTCAACCGCTACCTCGAAGATCGCGGCCTCAAGCCGGTGACCGACGCCAAGGTGTGGGCCTTCCTCGGCGACGGCGAAACCGACGAACCGGAGGCTCTGGGCGCGATCACCTTGGCGTCGCGCGAGAAACTCGACAACCTGATCTTCGTGATCAACTGCAACTTGCAGCGGCTCGATGGCCCGGTCCGCGGCAACGGACAGATCATCCAGGAGCTCGAAGCCATCTTCCGCGGCGCCGGCTGGAACGTCATTAAAGTCATCTGGGGCGGAGACTGGGACACCCTGCTGCAGCAGGATGTTTCCGGAGACCTGGTCAAGCGCATGGGCGAAGTGGTGGACGGCGAATATCAAAAATACGCCGTCGAGTCCGGCGCGTATGTGCGCAAGCACTTCTGGGGGGCGGACCCGCGCCTGGCGGACATGGTCAAGCACCTGTCCGACGAACAGCTCCAGAAGCTGACGTTGGGCGGGCACGACCCGACCAAGGTGTACAACGCGTTCAAGAACGCGGTCGAGACCAAAGACCTGCCGACGGTCGTCCTCGCGCGCACCATCAAGGGCTACGGCATCGGCGAATCCGGCGAAGGCAAGAACGTCACGCACCAGCAGAAGAAGCTGAACGACGAGGAAGTGACGGCGTTTCGCACCCGCTTTGGCATCCCGATTTCCGACGAGGAGGTGGCGAAAGCGCCATTCTACCGCCCGCCGCAGGACAGCGTCGAAGTCAAGTACCTGATCGAACGGCGTGAGGCGCTGCACGGCGCCGTGCCCAGGCGGCAAGTGCGCGCCGAGCCGATTCGGCCGAACCTGTCCGAGGCGTTCGCTGAGTTCATGAAAGGCACCGAGAACCGCAAGGCGAGCACCACGATGGTGTTCGTGCGTATGTTGAGCAAGCTCCTGCGCGACGAACAGATTGGCAAGCTCGTGGTGCCGATCGTGCCCGACGAAGCTCGCACGTTCGGCATGGAGGCGCTCTTCAGGCAAGTGGGCATCTACGCGCACAGCGGTCAGTTGTACGAGCCGGTCGACCGCGATACCTTGCTCTATTACAAGGAAGCCGAAGACGGACAGATTCTCGAAGAAGGCATCAACGAGGCCGGGTCGATGTCGTCGTTCATCGCGGCGGGGACCTCGTACGCGACGCACGGCATCAACATGATCCCGTTCTTCATCTTCTACTCGATGTTCGGATTCCAACGGGTCGGCGACCTGATCTGGGCCGGCTCCGATCAGCGGATGCGCGGCTTCCTGCTCGGCGCCACCTCGGGCCGCACCACGCTCAACGGCGAGGGCCTGCAGCACGAAGACGGCAACAGCCACGTCTATGCCATGCCCTATCCGACGTGTCAGGCCTACGACCCGGCGTTTGCCTACGAGCTGGCCGTGATCATCGAAGATGGCATCAAACGGATGTACGGCGATGAGGAGGACGTCTTCTACTACTTGACGCTGATGAACGAACAGTACGAACATCCAGCCATGCCC
>JBGTKO010000154.1:0-1889 GCA_041744595.1 Pirellulales bacterium | reverse complement strand
GCCGTTGCGGAAGCGCCTGTCGATGAAAAATCCTCGCCTGCACCTGGCACGACGACGGGGGCCGCGGTGAGCCGCATGTACATGGGCTGGCCCCGCAACCCGGCCCTGGAAGAGACGGTTGCCTACAACCTCCGGCGCGCTGGTGGTGAAGAACAACGTACCCTTCGGTCCCCAAGTGCAACAACTCTTTGCTTACGCTTCGACTTGGCTTCAAAATGCCCTTGTTTTACGGCACTTTCATTTCATTCTGACTTCGACTTGGCTTTGCTCAAAGTAGGTTTTCATTGATTAGTGGGGGGATTAGTGGGGGGAACTGCAAGCGGGTTCGAGTGTGACCTGTGAATTGAATGAACACGAAACCGATCGCAAGATTGCGAACTCCAATCGAAGAAGCCTGAGCGCCCTTTGGCACTCGCGAGACGACAATTGCGCGTCAGGGTGCCGTTGCAGAATCGTCCGGCTCGCGGTCGGGCGATTCGATTGACTTCTCCCAGAGACGGTCCCACCGAGCGGTCTCCCAGTTGTCTCGGGTCACATACGATCGGACCTTCATCTGGTCGTGACCGGTGCCGGGGCGATCGATGATTTCGATGTAGAGCAGGCCATGGGCGAGACCGACTGGCTCGCCCTTGTGGAGCTTGGAAGCGCCGGCGTCGTCGGGATCGAAGTTGTCGATGCCTTCGACATCGGGGCCGATCCGCTCACCATTCCAGCGACGATGTTTCGGGGGTGAACCGTGGGTGTGGCCGTTGAAGATGGCGATGACGTTATACCTCCGGATGGCCTCATAGTAGGCCGCGAGATCCTCGGCGGGCCAGTCGTACTCTGGGGCATCGAGGTGCAGATGATGGGAAATGACAACGGGCCGGCCGCTGTCGCCGACGTGTTTGGCGAGGTCGGCCTTGAGGAACTCCAAACTCGCACGGGGCGCATAATGATGATCGTCTCGCCGCCGTTCGCCCGCGCCGACGAAAATCCCGAGGTTGATCAGATGCACCGGCCCCCAGTCCCAGGAATAATGCAGGCCGTTGGAGGACACGCTGACGACTCCCGGCCGCCTCTTGTTGCGCTCGATGATGGCCTCGACAACGAATGTGTCGCCCTGTGGCCCATCGTGGTTGCCATGTATTTCGTAGACAGGGAGTGGGATACGCCCATCTTTCCCGGTGAGGCCGTAGTCCGTCAGGAACCGTTGCCACTCGAAACGCTGCATCGCGGGATAGTAGCCGCCATTCTTGTCGAGACTGTCGATGAGATCGCCGGTATTGATGAGACCGCGCAGATCAGTCGCGACAGTTCCACCGCCCATCGTCTCTGGCAACTTGGACCCTGGCAGGGCGCGAACGCGCTTCACGAATCCGCTGTTGGCCTGTTCCGACAGTGGATCGAGCTTTGTCGGATTTTCGACATGCTCGGCCAGGTACTGAGGGTCGCCGCAGACGAGAAAAGTGATTCGGGTGGTAGGTTCGAGCGATGCGTCGTCGGCGCGGACTGTGGGTGCAACACCGAAAAGCCCGCAAAGAATCAGTTGAAGTACTCGGTTCATGGCAGTTCCTTTGGGCCGCTTTCGTGGCAAACGTTCCGGGCTTTAACGGGCGTGTATCCAAGCTTCTGAAAGCCGGTTATTTGCCCCATTGTTCGGGGACCGAATCGGGCACATAAGTCCTGTACAGCGAATGTGCAATCTCGCTCCAAATTACAAGATACGACAATACCATGAATGTGGCAGCCCCGCCGCGACACCACCATGCAAGTGTGGCAGGCCGCGCTGAGGCCTGCGGCCCAGGGTTGCCGCCGCACCAGTGCCCCAAGCCGCCTGTTCAAGGCCGCGAAGAGCTGGACACGATGTCCGGCCTGCCTGCTTCCCAAGGAAGCCTTTTCTTGAAGTG
>JBGTKO010000153.1:0-4623 GCA_041744595.1 Pirellulales bacterium | reverse complement strand
GGCGAGTTTGACGATCTCTTCATTGCGGAGGCTGCCGTCGCGGGCACCGACCTTATGGGCCGCACGCTCGCCGAGGCCCGTCTTCGTGACGAAGCCGGGGTGAGCGCGGTGGGCGCTTGGCAGCGGGGCTCGTTCGAGGTTTCCAGCCCGACGATGCGACTCGGGAGTGGAAGCGTGCTCGTCTTGGCTGGCTCTCGGGATCAGTTGGCCCGCTATGACGACCGGTATGCCGTGGCGGGGGCGGCTGCCGGCTTGACGATCATCATCGGAAGCGGTCGCGTCGGACGAGCAGCGGCGGCGGCCCTCAAGGCTGAGGGGCTCGAGTACCGCGTTGTGGATAAAGATCCCACACGGGTTCGGGATCCAGCCCGCAGCGTCATTGGCGACGCGGCCGACTACGAGATTCTCGAAAGGGCGGGTATTCGCGATTGCTCGTCGGTCATAATCACGACGCACGACGACGACGTGAACGTCTACCTCACGCTCTACTGCCGGAAGCTCCGCCCCGATGTCCAGATTCTGTCGCGGTCCACGCGCGAACGAAACGTTTCCACGCTTCACCGCGCAGGGGCCGACTTCGTGATGTCCTACGCAACGACGGGCGCCACCGCCATCTACAACCTCCTCAAGCGGGTCGATATTCTCCTGGTTGCCGAAGGCCTTCATGTGTTCCGACTCGATACGCCGCCGTCGCTCGTGGGCCGATGCCTCGCGGACACCGATATCCGCCGCGACACGGGCTGTACGGTCATCGCGATCGGCAGTCACGACCACTTTGATGCCAACCCTGACGCCCTCCATCGGCTCGAAGCTGGAAGCGAGCTTGTGCTTGTCGGCGACGTGGAGGCCGAGTCTCGGTTTATCACGCGGTTTGAACGCCGCGGGTGAACACGCCTCTGCGTCAACTCAAAAGCTGACGGGCCAGCGAAAGATAGATCACGAGCGTCACCATGTCGGTAGCAGCGAGGGCCACCGGGCCGGCGGCCACCTGCGGCTCGCGGGCGAAGAGCCGGAGGATGTTGGGCATCGCCACGCCGATCACTGCCGCGCAGACAACGCCCCCAGTAATGCCTCCGAGGAGCGCCACGGCCACGGTTTGATTTCCGAGCCAAGCAAGCGAGACGATGGCCACCGCTGCCGCACTTGCCGCCCCGAGATAGAGCCCCGTGAGTGACTCGTGACGCAGGGCCTTGATGAGACCCTCGAGCGTGGGCTGTCGGCCGTGCAGCCGCTGGAGTGCGATGCTCACCGACTGGATCGCCACACTCTCGGCAAGCGCGAGCACGACCGGCACGAAGAGGGCGAGGGCCACCGCCTTCTCGAGCTCCGCCTGATAGAACCCCGAGAGAAACGCCGCCGCGATCCCGCCGGCGATGTTCGCGATGAGCCATGGGAAGCGACTCCGAAACGCCACGAATGGCGAGCGGGCCTGGGAGTCTTCGAGGTGGACACCGATGAGCTGAAAGAGGTCGTCGAGCTCTTCGCGGCGATCGACGTCGGCAAGCTCGTCGGTGTAGAGATCGACATCCACGACGCCGAGCATCCGTTTCTCGTCGTCCACGACCGGGAACGCGAGAAACTTGTGGAGCAGAAAAAACTCGCAGGCGTCGAGGACGGTGGCCTCGGCGGGAATCGTGATGACTCGACCCACCATGATGTCTCGAACCGGTGTTCTATCGGCTGAGAGGAGAAGTCGACGCGTGGGTACCACACCCTCGAGACGGCCCTCGTCGTCGAGCACATAGAAGTAGACGATCCGGCCTGACGGGGGCGTGGCCCGAGCTGCCGCGATCGCCTCGCCCACGGTGAGGCTCGCCGAGAGCCGGGCAAAGTCGGTCCGCATGTGGCAGGTGACCGGATCACCCAGATGGGAAGTGTCAGCCGAGGGGGCGGGCATGGCGGGGACCGAGGTGGGCGGGAGGAGCCGAAGTGTAGACGCAGCGAAGTGCAGTTTGAAACTCCATCGCGGTACACTCCGGCGATTGCCGCCCGCTCCCCGGGAGGCTCCGCTCACGATGGTGCCGCACGATGCTGCAGGAACAACTTCGCCTGCTTCTCGAAAGCCTGGCCCGGTTCGGTCGGGCCATGCTCGGCAGCCTGCGTGATCTGGTGCCGATCATCGTTGTGATCGGTGCGTTTCAATTGCTCGTTTTTCGGCAGCCTTTGGACAATTTTGCTTCGGTAGCCGTGGGGCTCGCTCTTGTCGTCGTAGGCCTGACGCTTTTCGTGTTTGGCCTCGAGGCCGGGCTCTTTCCTGTGGGCGAGGGCCTCGCCCACGCCTTTGCCCGGAAGGGGAGTGTTCCCTGGCTCCTTGCCTTCGCATTTTCCCTCGGGTTTGGCACGGCGGTGGCTGAGCCCGCGCTCATTGCAGTGACCGCGGAGGCCGGGAAATTAACGGGTGGAGGTGAGGCCTGGCAGTTCGCCCTGCGGCTCACGGTCGCCTCGGCCGTGGGCGTTGCCCTCGTCATCGGTGTGCTTCGAATCCTTCTGGGTTGGCCCATTCAGTGGCTTATCGTCGGCGGGTACCTCGTGGTCATGGTGCTCACGCCCTTCGCCCCGTCGACGATCGTGGGCGTTGCCTACGACTCCGGAGGCGTCACCACATCGACGATTACCGTGCCGTTGACGGCCGCCCTCGGCGTGGGGCTTGCGAGCAGCATCCGCGGACGCAATCCACTTTTGGACGGATTTGGACTCATCGCCCTGGCTGCCCTCATGCCGATCGTTTTTGTACTCCTGTTTGGGACGGTCTGGCCCGTTGCGGGACCAGTGGAGTAGGACAGTCGAGACCCCGTCGCATCGTCATGGATTTTGTTTCAACCATCGCCGCTCGTCTGATGCAGTCCTTCGCGGGGACGGCTCGCGATGTCGTGCCAATCGCTCTGGTCATTCTCTTCTTTCAGTTTGTCGTGCTCAGAAAGCGGCTGGCGAACTGGCGGCGGGTCATCGCCGGCTTTGCTGCGGTCATCGTGGGGTTGGCGATGTTTCTCGTCGGCCTCGAGACGGGCCTTTTTCCGCTTGGCGAGGCCATGGCGACGCAGCTCACCGATCCGGCTTTTGTCGCCTCTGGCCGCGAGCCCGTATGGACCGATTACTCCTTTACCTACCTCTTTGCGTTCTGTCTGGGATTCGCCACGACGATCGCCGAGCCCGCCCTCATTGCCGTTGCGCTGAAGGCAGAGCAGGTGTCGGGCGGCACGGTCGCTGCCCGCAACATTCGCTTTGCTGTGGCACTGGGAGTCGGGCTCGGCGTGATGGCGGCGGTGCTGCGAATCGTCGTCGATTTTCCGCTGCCCTGGTTCATGGTGATCGGTTACGCCCTCGTGGTCGTGCAAACGTTTCTGGCGCCCCGTGCAATCGTGCCGCTGGCCTATGATCTGGGGGGCGTGACGACATCGACTGTGACCGTGCCGCTCGTCGTGGCCCTCGGCCTCGGCCTCGCCCGCCAGATTCCGGGACGCAATCCGCTCTCGGATGGTTTTGGGTTGATTGCGGTTGCTTCGTTGTTTCCTATGCTCACGGTCATGGGCTATGCCCAGTTGGCCGAATGGCGGTCGCGACGGCGGCCAAGACCCACGACCGCGGAGGGCTGAACGCCATGCACTTCAAACTCATCATTGCCTTCTGTGATGACGACCGTACCAGCGAGGTCATGCAGGCCGCCCGAGGGGCTGGCGCCACCGGCGCGACGATCATCACCAATGCCCGCGGCGAAGGGCTCAAGCCCGCCACGACGTTTTTCGGGTTGTCGCTCGAAAGCCAGCGGGACGTGCTCTTGTTTCTCGTCGAGTCGCACCTCGCGCGTTCGATCCTCGAAACAATCGAGCAGACCGGCCGGTTCGACACGACGCCCGGAACAGGCATCGCATTTATGGTCGATGTCGAGGATGCCGTGGGTGTTGCCCATCAGGCGGCCCTGATCACACCGAAAATGGAGGAGCTTTTATGAGTACGAGCGAGCGGCAGGTTGTTCGCGTGCGGGACGTGATGAAGCGGGAGTTCGATCTTGTCGATGGCAAGCTCACCGTGAAGGAGGCCTTGGCTGCGATGCGGCACGAAGAGACCCGCGCCCTCATCGTCGATAAACGGCATCCCGACGACGAGTATGGTCTGGTTCTGCTCTCCGACATCGCGAAGAAGGTGCTCGCGGCGGATCGGTCACCCGATCGGGTGAACCTCTACGAGATCATGAGCAAGCCGGTGCTCGGCGTCGATCCGGAAATGGACATTCGGTATTGCGCGCGGTTATTGGAACGCTTTGGGATCATGCGAGCTCCGGTCATCGAGAACCGCACCGTCATTGGTGTGGTGAGCTTTCACGACTTGGTGCTGCGCGGAATGCGAGCCGCTGTGTGACGCGCCTTCTCAGGGCAGACCCTGACTCGAGGCGCCGGCTCAGGGCGGCCCGTGCCGGGTCGCCGGACGCTCGCTCCGGGCATCCTGCCCTCCGCCCACTCGGAGAAATCCGAGCTTCGCCCTCCCGGCTCCGCTCGGATTTCTACGCCGTCGCCTCCGGCACGGGCCGCCCTGAGCCTCCCGGATTTGAGCGATCAAAAGATCGAACGTTTCGGCGAGAAACGGTGACTCCTCCAAATAAAGCCCCCGGCGACTGAGCCGGGGGAT
>JBGTKO010000152.1:0-10251 GCA_041744595.1 Pirellulales bacterium | reverse complement strand
GCTGTTGGAGGCGGGGCAAGTTGCTGCGGCCTGGATGTATCTGCGGGCAGCCGTTTCGCCGAGTGAGGTGGCCACGCGGCTTGCACCGCTCGCCATGCGGGCGCTTGCAGCGACCGCGAGTGACGACGCCGACGAGGAGTCGTCGCGGATGATCGAAGAGATTTTGGGCGTGGCGCTTTGGGAGTCGGCCGATCCGGCGCTTGGTATCGGGCTCATTCTCGAAACGCAGGGCACCTGCAACGCCATCACCGCGTACGAGCAGGCGGTGTCACGACTGCCGGCATCACGGCAGGAGCCTGCGGCGGAGCGACTGGTCGCTCATCTTCACGCCGATCTTGTGCGGGTGGTTGCGGAGGACCTTCAATCCCGCGGGATCGACACGGCGGCGGCGCTCGGTGCCGAGATGCCACTGGTGGCGCTTCTCGATGCGGCCGGCGGACTCGTGGGGGATCCAAGCATTCACGTTGACGTGTCACATCTTCAGTCGGTACTGCGGATCGCGCGGGTGTGTGCCGAAAGAGCCACGCTTCGCCGCTGTTTCGAACTGGCCACGTATGGATGTCGGCTTCCAGCGGAGGTGACCTACCCTGGCGAGCCACCGTTTGAAAATGTCGCCGAGGCCTCACGGCATTTCTTCGGGGCACAGATTGGCCGCGATGTGGAGAGCGCGATCGCCTCCTTCCGACGCGCTGCTGCCACGGCTGATCCCGACGTTGCGGGCTCACTGCCCCTCGACACGCTTGTTCTTCTGCTTGTGCGAGTGGGCCGAGCCGCCGAAGCACTTCAGGCTGCGGTGGATCGCCCGCGCGACGGCATGCCACCGAGCACACTCCAGGCCGCCGGCCTCCTGCCATCGCTCGTCGAACTTGCCCGCGAGAGCGGCGCCTGGAGCGTGCTCCTCGACGCCTGCCGTCGCTACGGCGATGAAGTCACTTTCGCCGCCGCCCTCGCGGCACGAGCGGCTGAATAGCCATTTCTTGTGGAACAAAATTAGCCATTGTGGTTTTGCGTTGTCACGCGAAACGATGGCTCGAGACTGGCAGAGGTCGCCGGCGGTCAATCTGGCGTTCTGGCGGCTCGGCTTGTTTCTCGGCGTCGCGTTTGCAGAACACCATGCCGAGCGGAGGGAGTGTCAGGTTCAGGGAGAACATCTGGCCGTGGCAGGGAACAGGTGAGGCTGGCAGGCCACCGATATTGCCGACGCCCGAACCGCCGTAGTAATGGCTGTCGCTATTGAGCAGCTCACGCCAAAACCCCTCGGCAGGGACACCGATGCGGTAGTTGTGCCGCGGCACCGGTGTGAAATTGAAGACGACAAGGATGTCGTCGTTTCGGTCCACACCACACCGGAGAAAGGCAAGGATGCTCCGCTCGACATCGCTGCCGTCGATCCAACGGAAACCATCAGGACTGGCTTCGAGCTGCGACATCGCTGGCTCGGTGCGGTAGAGCCGATTCAGATCCTGGACCCAGTGCCGGATGCCGTCGTGGGCCGGCAACTCCAGCAACTCCCAGTCGAGCACGGCGTCGTGATTCCATTCCGACCGCTGTCCGAACTCGCATCCCATGAACAGCAGCTTCTTGCCGGGCTGCGCGAACTGATTGCCCAAGAGCAGCCTGAGGTTCGCGAACTTCTGCCAGTCGTCACCCGGCATCTTGCCGAGCAGCGACCCCTTCCCGTGCACCACTTCATCATGCGAGAGTGGCAGGATGAAGTTCTCCGAGTTGGCATACACCGAACGGAATGTGATCTCGTTGTGGTGGAACTTGCGGTGGACGGGGTCCTGCTGCACATACGCCAGCGTGTCGTGCATCCAGCCCATGTCCCACTTGTAGCCAAACCCTAGCCCGCCGTCGTAGAGCGGCCGCGACACCTTCGGCCACGCCGTGGACTCCTCAGCAGCCGTGAGCACGTCTGGGAAGGCGCGATAGACCTGCTCGTTCATGGTCTTGAGAAAATCGATCGCCTCAAGATTCTCCCGGCCACCGAAGACGTTGGGCACCCACTCCCCCGCGGCGCGGGAATAGTCGAGGTAGAGCATCGACGCGACGGCATCCACACGGAGGCCATCGACGTGGTACTTCTCGAGCCAGAACAGGGCGTTGCTGAGCAGGAAACTCCGAACTTCACTCCGGCCGTAATTGAAGATGAAGGTGTTCCAGTCGGGATGGAAGCCCTGCCTCGGGTCGGCGTGCTCGAATAGGGCTGTGCCGTCAAACAGGCCGAGCCCGTGCGCATCGGTCACGAAGTGCGACGGCACCCACTCGAGGATCACGCCGATGTCATGCTGGTGGAGATAGTCGACCAGGTACATGAAGTCCTGCGGCGGCCCATACCGTCGGGTCGGCGCGAAGTACGAGCTCGTCTGATAGCCCCACGAGCCGTAGAAGGGATGCTCCATGATCGGGAGTAGCTCGACATGGGTGAACCCCATCGACTGAACGTGCTCGACGAGCCGATGCGCCGCCGTGCGATACGAGCAGACGGCCTCGCGGCCGTGTGGCGCGAGCATCCATGAGCCGAGGTGGACTTCATAGATCGAAATCGGCGACGCAAGGGTGTGATGCCGATGCCGCTTTGCCATCCAGGCTTCGTCGTGCCACGTGGCAGCAAGATCGACGATCACCGAGGCCGTGTCGGGGGGCGTTTCGGCCGCGAACGCGAACGGATCGGCCTTCTCCTGAGCGGTGTGCGCCCGCTCGTTGACGATCCAGTACTTGTACCGATGGCCGGCCGACGCGCCGGGAACGAATGTCTCCCAAAGGCCTGATCGGCCCCGGGGCGACATCGTGTGGGCCCGTTTGTTCCAGCCATTAAAGTCCCCGATGACGGCGACGGCGCTCGCATTTGGCGCCCAGACGGCGAACCGAGTGCCCCGCTGTCCGTTCTGGTCTCCCAGATGACCGCCGAGCTTCTCGTAGAGTCGGAGGTGAGTTCCCTCGTTGAAAAGATGGAGATCATCGTCGTGGAGAAGGGAGTCGGGCATGGCATCACTCCTTGGATTTGAGAATCCGGAGAATGCCCCCCAAGGGCACCTGGACCCACGTTGGTCGATTGTTCAATTCATAGGCCAACTCGTACACCGCTTTTTCCAGCAGGAAGACATTGAGCAGCGTGGTCACCTCGGCGTCGCCTTGGGTCGCGAACGCAGCCGGCTTGATCGTGCGGAAATAGGACGCCAGAAACTGCGTGCTGGTCCATTGCGACCAGAAGACGGCCCAGTCCTGAAAATAGGGGAAGACCTCTTTCTGCACGATGCCGGCCACATGATTGAGAAGCACCGTCTGAGCGGCATAGTCGAAGGAGCGAATCATGCCGGCGGCATCCCGCAGCGACGACCGTTTGATTTTCCGCTCGCTGAGCCGGCGGCTGGGTTCCCCTTCAAAATCGATGATGACGAAATCCTTGCCTGTAAACAGGACCTGCCCCAGGTGAAAATCGCCGTGGCAGCGGATCCTCGCCCCGCTGAGCTTGCGGCCGACGATCGACTCGAAGCGGCCCACGAGCTCCGACTCGGCCTCGAGCAAAGTTCGGGCATCCTCCTGGACTGCGTCGGGCAAGGTCGCCACCTTGCTGCGGAGTATGCGGAGCGTTTTGCGGGCGAGGCCCCGCATCCCCTGATAGAGCGACCGTTGATAGAGCTCGGAGAATGGCTCAGGAGCAAAGTCGGGATGCTCGGCCGCGGACGCAAGCGCCAGGTGCATCTGCCCCGTTCGCTCGCCGAGCAGGTCTGCCGACTGGAGATACGCGTTGCAGAGATCCCGGGCCAACTCCGGCAACGGCTCATCCGCGGCAGCAACGAGCCCTCGCTTCGGCAACTCGGCCTTGGTGAGCGGATCGATCCGCTGGGCCGCCAGCACGCGATCGAAAAAGCGGTGGACGTTGTCCAGCGTGTAACTCCAGGCGTCTCCTTCGTTCCGCACGAACGCCTGGAGAATTCCAACCGTCGATGTCTTCCCCGAACGGGTCTGGTGGTCCACCGATCCGGCGACCACCGGGGAATGGGGGAAGTTTGCGGTCTCGGTCAGAAACCGCCCGATTTCCAGGTCGGGATTCACACCATCGTCGAGCCGTCGGAACAGCTTGAGGAGCAGCCGGTCGCCGTAGATGATCGTGCTGTTGCTCTGCTCGGCCTTGAGACTCCGCACGCTGAGCTGGTCGGCCTGCGGCCCACGAAGCGACCGAAAGGATTTCAGCGGCTGGCCGACGACCGAGCCCGATCTTCCCTGGGCGCGGCGGCGACCGCCGATCATGTCGAGCATGGTTCGCCCCATGCCCTCACCGCCGAAGGCGTCATACAAGACCCCCGACACCGCTGCCTTCCCGGCCGCCTCCGTGCCCGCGTTCACATGGAGCGTGGCGATGAGTGACGGGGAATTGTCGCCGAGCATTTGCTCGCATTCCGGTCCGGTCGCGAATCCCACCGGCACCAGGTAGGTCTCAGGGATATCGTTGACGTACTCGACTTCCACGAAGAGCAAGAACACCTGCTCCCCATCCTCATCGGGATCCAATGGCACCGCATCGGCGATCCGCGTCCCGCGAATCGCCTTTGCCTTCCCGGAAAACCATCGCCGTGTCACCAGCCATTCCGGCAGCACCTTCGTCAGGGACGAGGCGTTCTTGGCGTCGAGCACCCGCTGCCATTTTCCCTTGGCTACAAGGACGGGCAGATGGTCGGCCGCCTTGGCCGCCGACGGGGTCGTATCGGTCGCGGCGAGCGTTGGCTCGACAGCGGGGCACAGGGAGAACCAATAAAAGCTGTGGGGGCCAAGCGTGAGCATGTAGGGCAGCTCGCCGATCCGCGGAAACAGCGTCTGGCCAAACAGCTCCGTGGGCGTGTATCCGCGAAACTCGGACAGATCCAATTCGACAAACTGCACGAACCGCGACAGGTTTGCCACGACGAGGATCGTCTGATGCTCGAGGCACCGCACGTAGGCCAGCACCCGATTGTTTTCCGGCAGCAGAAACCGGAGCGATCCGCGGGCAAACACGGCGGATTGCTGGCGGAGCGCGATCATCCGCTTCATCCACCAGAAGAGCGATGTCAGATTGTGCTGTGATGTTTCGACATTGACCGCTTCATAGTGGTACTCGTGATCGATGATCACCGGCAGGAAGAGCTGCTGCGGGTTCCCATCGGAAAAGCCGGCGTTGCGGTCGGGCGTCCACTGCATCGGCGTGCGGACTCCATTGCGATCGCCCAGATAGATATTGTCGCCCATGCCGATCTCGTCGCCGTAATAGATGACCGGCGTGCCTGGCAGCGACATGAGGAGCGAATTCAAAAGCTCGATCTTGCGGCGGCTGCCACCCAAAAGCGGCGACAGCCGGTGGCGAATCCCTTGGTTGATGCGAGCCTGAGGATTGTGGGCATACACGCTGTACATGTAGTCCCGCTCCTCATCCGTCACCATTTCCAGCGTCAGTTCATCGTGATTCCGAAGGAACATGAACCACTGGCAGACATCGGGAATCTCCGGCGTCTGCTGCATGATGTCGATGATCGGAAAGCGATCTTCCATCTGCACGGCCATGAACATCCGCGGCATCACCGGGAAGTGAAATGCGGCATGGCATTCATCGCCTGAGCCAAAATAGGCGACGGCGTCCTCCGGCCACTGATTCGCCTCGGCGAGCAGCATCCGGTCGGGATAGTGGGCATCGACATGGGCACGGACCTTCCGTAGTTGCTCATGTGTTTCCGGCAGGTTCTCGCAGTTTGATCCCTCCTTCTCGAACAAATACGGCACCGCATCGAGCCGCAGGCCATCGACGCCCATCGAGAGCCAATGATCGAGGACCTGAATCATGGCCTTGTGGACCTCGGGATTCTCGAAGTTCAGGTCGGGCTGATGGCTATAGAACCGGTGCCAGAAGTACGCCCTGGCCACCGGATCCCACGTCCAGTTCGATGTCTCAAAATCCTTGAAGATGATCCGGGCGTCCTGGTACTTCTCCGGTGTGTCGCTCCAGACGTAGAAATCGCGGTGGCGACTGCCCGGCTTGGCGCGGCGGGCCCGTTGAAACCAGGGATGCTGGTCGGACGTGTGGTTGAGCACCAGCTCGATGATCACCTTCAGGCCGCGATCATGGGCGGCCCGAAGAAACGCCTTGAAGTCGTGCAGCGTGCCGTAGCTGGGATTGACGGCCGTGTAATCGGCGATGTCGTAGCCGTCGTCCCGCAACGGCGATGGAAAGAACGGGAGGAGCCAGATCGCGGTTGCCCCGAGGTCCTGGATGTAATCCAGCTTGCTCATGAGCCCGCGGAAATCGCCGATCCCATCGCCGTTGGAGTCGTAAAACGCCCGGACATGCACCTGGTAGACGACGGCGTCCTTGTACCAGAGCGTGTCGCCATCGCTGGGACCAGAATCCTTTGTCATGCGACCATCTCCTCCATGAGTCAGCTATTGGAAATACGCGAAGTCCGATTCCGACCGCACCCCTCGCCGTATCCGGAAAATATGAGCAGGCAACTCATGGGGGTTCAGTTCCACGAAGTTTCGCCGCCCGTGCCATACATACCGCCCGTCACCCAGGAGGTCGTGCGCCTGGTAGGGGCTGTCGGCGTCGATGCCGAAATCCTCCACGGGGAGTTCGAGCCAGCCCGCCTGCGTGTGGTGAGGATCGAGGTTGACCACCACGACCACACCGTTTGAGCCGTCGGCCGACCATTTGCTGTAGCAGATGAGCTGGTCATTCTCGACCGGATGGAAACGGAGCGTCAGGTTGTCGTGGAGGGCGACGTTGTCTTGGCGGATGGCATTCACGCGGGTGATGAAGTGCCGCAGGCTATGGGAAGCATTCCAGTCCCACTGCTGAAGCTGATACTTCTCCGAGTCGAGGTATTCCTCGCTGCCAGGCTCTCGCGGGGTAGCCACGCACAGTTCAAACGCCGGGCCGTAGATGCCACAGGACGCGGCCAGCGTGGCGGCCAGCACATACCGGGACATGAAGGCGGCCCGTCCGCCGAACTGCAAATACTCACTCAGGATATCGGGCGTGTTGGGCCAGACATTGGGCCGAAAGAAGTCTGCGAGCGGCGGCTGCGACAGCTCGGTGAAATACTCCGTGAGCTCCTGCTTGGAGTTTCGCCACGTGAAGTAGGTGTAGGACTGCGTGAATCCCAGCTTCGCCAGCCGGTGCATGACCGCGGGCCTGGTGAACGCTTCCGCAAGAAAAATCGTCTCGGGATACGCCCCCTTGACCTCGGCGATGACCCATTCCCAGAAGGCCAGCGACTTGGTGTGCGGGTTGTCTACGCGGAACACCCGGACGCCTTCGTCGGCCCAGAACATCAGGATGCTCTTCAGTTCATCCCACAGGCTTTGCCAGTCGGGAGATTCGAAATCGAATGGATAGATGTCCTGATATTTTTTGGGCGGATTCTCGGCGTATTGGATGGAGCCATCGGCCCGCTTGCGAAACCAACCCGGGTGTTCCGTCACGGAGGGGTGATCCGGCGCGCACTGGTAGGCGATGTCGAGTGCGAGATCGATGCCAAGGGATCGGGCCTTCGACACCAACCGACGAAAATCGTCGATCGTACCGAGGTCGGGATGGATCGCCTTGTGGCCACCCTCGGTGGCCCCAATGGCCCACGGGCTGCCGACGTCTCCTGGCTCGGCTGCGACGGCGTTGTTTTTTCCCTTGCGATAACTGCGGCCGATGGGATGAATCGGCGGGACATAAAGTACATCGAAGCCCATCGCCGCAACATCGGGTAGCTTCGCCTCGCAGTCTGCCAGAGTCCCATGCCGCCCCGGCGTGGGCGAACATGACCGCGGAAACAGTTCATACCAGGTGCTGAACCCCGCCCGTGGACGATCGACCTCCACCGGCAGCTCCAGGGAATACTGCGTGGCATGGCGTCGCTCGGCATGCTGGCCCATGAGGGTGGCGAGCTCCGGTGAGACCGCAGCCTCGATCTGTCGGCGGATGTCGTCATCGCCTGCCAACTCCTCGGCGAACGACTCGAGCCGCACCCGCTCCTGCCCGGCGACACGTGGCAGATGCTCCCGAATGATGGCGAGGCCCTCGAGAAGATCCACCCTCACATCCTGCTCGGCAGCGACCCGCTTCACGAAATCACGCTGCCATGTCGCAAAGCGGTCCACCCACGCCTCAATCGTGAAGCCATATCGGCCAAGGAGATCGACCGGGAAGGAACCTCGCCACGCGTCGTTCGGAAGCGGATCGAGATCCACCTCGCTCCATGCAGGTTGCGTCGCATGCCGAAACTGGAGCCGCGCCCGCAGCACATCGTGGCCGTCGGCAAAGATCCTGGCCCCCACGTCGACGACATCCCCGACCACCCGCTTTACCGCGAATCGCCCATGATCCACCTGTGGCGTCACGCCTTCGATCACCACACGGCATTGGCCGACTGCCCACTGGTCTGGAACACGAATCATGAGCTCTTCTTTCTGTCGTTGCGCTGTCGTTGCTAGGAACGCCGCGTCGCCTTGACCCGCCGCGTGTGTTCCCTGTCGCGGTCTCTCGCAAACCGAGTGGACGCGAGCACGGGAACCTCATCGATACCGTCTGCCTGCATCAGACTGACCACCTCCTCGATCGCAGCCGCCAGCCGGTGCTGGTCTTTTCGAGCGAGCCTGCGAAAGCTGTCGGCGAGCGCTGATTGCAGCGGCGACGGCGCCTTGACGACAAAGGCCACGCCTCGCTTCGTGAGCTCGACGAACACCGAGCGTCGGTCTTCGTGATCTCGCTCACGGGATACAAACCCTTTGGCCTCGAGCCGGTCGAGAATCCCCGCGAGCGTGCTGGGATGGAGGCGAACTTTCTCGGCGAGCGCCTTCGATGTCAATCGCCCTTCCAGTGACAGCATGTGGAGGCACACGAGCTGCGGCGTCGTGACTTCGCATTCCGCCAATAGCTTCCGCGAATGCATGTCGATGGCCTGCACGATGCGGCGAAGCGCCGTTAGTACGCGACGCTCAACGGGACTTTCCAGCGAGGTCATGAACACCATTCTTCTGTAAGGAATCATCCCGGGAAGCGCCCCGGCGGCTGCCGGATGTCACGCTGCGGGGGGATGCTAACACAGCACCACAAATAATTGCAAGTCAAATGATTTGTGTGCAAAGCATTTGAGTTGCACCTCGCAACGCGTCATCGTGTGAAGCCATAGCGTGCGTGACACCATGCACCACAGCGGCTACAATTCGCCCCCTCATGCTGCTGTCGATTCGCCCATGTAGGAGCCCTCCCCATGACGTCGCCCTTCTCGCTTTGTGCCCAGCCGCACGGGGCACTGCCGATCGAGAGAGACGCGATCCAGGGAGACGGCATTCGCTGGTGTGTGTGGGCACCGCAGGCAGCCTCGGTCGGGCTGGTGTTGGGCGAGGGAGTCGACCGCCGCGTGCTCCCGATGACGGCGGAGGACGACGGCTATTTCTCGCTCGAGGCGAGGGGCATTGCCAGCGGAACACGGTATGCCTATCGGCTTGGCGACACCGCGCATGATCTGCCCGACCCCGCCTCACGCTGGCAGCCAGACGGCGTCCATCGGCCGTCGGCCGTGTTTCGCCCCGCCGACTTCACCTGGCATGACGCTGGCTGGAAAGGCGTGTCATCCGCTGACCTCGTGATCTACGAGCTCCATGTCGGCACCTTCACCCCGGAGGGTACCTTCGCTGCCATCATTCCCCGGCTCGCCGCCCTCAAAGCCTTGGGCGTGACGGCGATCGAGATCATGCCGGTCGCGGAATTCCCAGGGACTCGGAACTGGGGCTACGACGGCGTGCATCCCTATGCCACGCAGAGCTCCTATGGCGGGCCGCTGGGACTGATGCACCTGGTCGATGCGGCGCACCAGGCCGGATTGGCGGTGCTGCTCGACGTGGTCTACAACCACCTCGGTCCGGAGGGAAACTACCTTGGCCAGTTCGGGCCCTACTTTACCAAGCGGTATCACACGCCGTGGGGAGCCGCGCTGAATTATGACGGCCCGGACAGTGATCCGGTCCGTCGCTATGTGATCGACAATGCGTGCCAGTGGGTTCGCGATTTTCACATCGACGGACTCCGGCTCGATGCCGTGCAGACGATCGTCGACCAGAGTGCCTACCATCTCCTCGCCGAATTGCAGGCCCAGGTGCAAGAGACCGCGGCGGCCTGCGGGCGGTCGGTCGTCGTGATCGCCGAGACCAATCAGAATGACGCTCGGATCACTGCCGACCTAGACCGAGGCGGGTTTGGGCTCGATGGCGTCTGGAGCGATGACT
>JBGTKO010000151.1:0-1665 GCA_041744595.1 Pirellulales bacterium | reverse complement strand
CCGCCACCGGTGTCCTCGATGCCCTGCACGCCCCGCTTGAATTCAACGATGCCTTCGCCGAGCGACCGCATCACCTTCGGAAGCCGCGAGCCAAACAGGAGCAGCACGACGACTCCCACGATGATCAGTTCGGTCGGGCCCAGACCAAACATCGCGAACACGGGTGTCACAGTGCCATTCTCCAATTGGGGATCGCTCCAGCAGGTTTCGGAGCAACTCTAAAAGTCTATACCCAGTGGTTGCGGCATTCAAACTGCCGGCTATCGCGGGGCCGCAGCCATGCGAGGGGATTGGCCGTGAAGCGGCAAATGCCGGTAATAGACCTCAAGGGTCATGGCCGCGAGCGCCGTCGCGTAGACGCGACCGCCATGGCGTCCCCATACACGATCGGGCTCCCAGCTCCCGTCGAGTGGTCCCCCCGATCGGTGCTGGAGCGGGAGAAGGACTGTCTGGAGCCGTGCGTTCCAAATATCCCACTGCGGACCGCCGGCATGAAAGGACGCGAGTGTGGCGTAATACCAGGCGTAAATGTCGTAAGCAGATGTCCCTGGAGCCGAACGGGCGAGCACCGCGAGCGCTTCGCCGGCGGCGGGATGATCGGCGGCCATCCCCAGGAGTAAACGGCAAAAGAGGGCTTCGGAGGTCATCGCCAGGCTCGGTCGCTCGCCGGGCCGGTAGGAAGCCAGTCCACCGGATGCGCCAGAGGAGACAGTCGTGAGGAATGATCGCGCCCTGGCTTCGGCCGTATCGAAGCCACCGAGTCCGGCATTGCGGGCTGAATACAGTGCCATGACCTGCCAGCCGAGTTGGCTCGTGTCGCCGCGATCGCCACCCGCATACCGCCAGCCCCCGGTTTGTGGATGCTGCATCGAAAGGGTGTGGCGGACGGCGCGATCGAGCACCGGCCGAAGGGAGTCGTCGCCGCTCATGGCAACGCACTCGGCAAGCGCGATGGTGGCCATCCCGTGGCAATAGAGCGCAGCAAAAAACTCGGCATCGCCAGAGAGTGACCCGTCTGCCCGCTGCCCTGCGGCGATCGCTGCAATGCCGCGTGCGACAACGCTTGCGTACGGACCCTCACGGTGGGTGTTGCCGGCACCAAGAAACGCGAGCAGGGCCAGTCCCGTCACGCCGTGATCACTCCTCGCACCAATGTCGGGATGGTGTTGGCCACCTGTCCGACTTCCTCCGCCGGCGCCGTGACGGGCGGCGTTCCAGAGGCCGTCGCTCGACTGGTTACGGGCCAGCCATGCAAGCGCCGCCTGGACCGCTTGCTCGGTCTCCTGTGATCCCCCTCTCGCCATCGCCGCCGCCGTCCTGCGAGCCCCAGACCGGTCGGTATAGACAGCTGGTACGCCGATCGATGCTGCCTGGGTTTCTGGCGATGGCGTCGCGTCAGTAGGCTGGTTGTGATTCGGTCGTGCCTCGTGCGGGTCCACATCGGCAACATCGAGCAGTGGCACGACATCGGATGGGGGCGTCGCGGCCTCGGCTGCGGCGAGCGGGACGAGCGGTGGAGGAACATCGTTTGGCGAAGCCACCGCCACGCCGGCGTGGTCCTGTGGCGGCGAGTTGTCTTCTCGTGGTGGGGTGATTGAGTCCACCATGGCGTCATCGTCACTCGTCTCCTCGGCGAGCATGACGACCATGGTCATGCGTCCCTCA
>JBGTKO010000150.1:0-2668 GCA_041744595.1 Pirellulales bacterium | reverse complement strand
TATTGTTTCCCTGTCGGTCGGCGTGGCCGCATACGCGGGTGCCGCCACGCTCGTCATCTGGCTCCGTCCTCTCCTCGCTCGATACGGTGCCGTCACGCGGCCTGGCCCATGCCGCGTTGGCCGTGCAGTGCCGCGGGGAGGGGGGCTCGCCATTGTGCTTGCAACCGTGGTTGTGGCTGCTCCTCTCGTATGGCTCTTTCCCGAGGGGGGGCGTCTTCTTGGTGGCTGGGCGTTGCCGGCGGTCGCCATCGCCGCCGTGAGCTTGCGAGACGATTTTCGGACGGTTCCACCGGTTGTCCGGCTCGCGGTGCATGTCGCGGCGGCGGTTGCGGCGGTATGGGCGGTCGGTCCACTCGAGACCGTTTCCTTCGGTGAGCTTGGGTTCGTTTCCCTTGGCCTGGCCGCCTGGCCGCTTTCGTTGCTCTGGATCGTTGGCATGACCAATGCGTTCAATTTCATGGATGGCATCGACGGCATCGCGGGGCTCACCGCCGTGGTTGCTGGGGCAATCCTGACGGTTGCGGCATCGGCTGTTGGCTGTGGGGTGGTCACGATCATCGCCACCGCGTTCGCCGCGGCTGCGGCAGGCTTTCTTTCGTGGAACTGGCCGCCAGCACGAATTTTCATGGGCGACGTCGGCAGCACGTTTTGTGGCTTTACGATTGCCACGCTCCCGCTGGTCGTTCCGTCGCCTGGCCGGATGGCCGTTGTGCCGGTCGTGATGCTTGCCATGTGGCCGTTCATCTTTGACGCCTCGACCACGCTCCTCACGCGCATGGTTCGCCGGGAAAACATCCTCGAAACCCACGAGACCCATATCTACCAGCGGCTCGTCATCGCGGGCTGGTCACACCGCCGCGTGGCCACGCTTTATGGTCTGCTCGCTGTGACGGCCGGCGGTTTCGCAGTGGCATCAATCGTCGTGCCGTCGAGCGGTCTTCTCTTTGTCACGGCAGCCGGTGGTATGGTGTTCGCGGTGCCTGTCGTCCTTCTGTCGGTCGCAACCAATGGCAAGGGACTGTCCCCGTCGCGGCCCCCTTCGCCACAAGCAAGCCGCTAACGTCTCTTGCCCCCCAGCCTCACGTTCTACGCTCGCGTCCTCAAACGCCTTCTCGATGTCGTCGTCGCGATTGCCTTGATCGTGTTCCTGTCGCCGGTGATGCTCTTCACCTGGCTCTCCGTGCGGGTCTTTCTCGGGTCGCCCGCCCTCTACTACGACGAGCGGGCGGGACTCGGCGGCCGGCCCTTCCGGCTCGTCAAGTTTCGGTCGATGACCACGGCGACTGGCCCAGATGGCGTGCTCCTTCCCGATGCCCAGCGGCTCGGGGCCTTTGGCCGGTTCCTCCGCCGCACGAGCCTCGACGAGCTTCCGCAGCTTTTCAACGTGCTAGCAGGCGACATGAGCCTGGTCGGCCCGCGGCCCCTTCCGATGCGATATGTGCCGCGATATGACGCCCGGCAGGCCACGCGGCTGCTGGTGCGGCCGGGGCTCACCGGCTGGGCCCAGATCCACGGCCGGAACGACGTAGCCTGGCCAGAGCGACTGGAATATGATGCTGAATATGTCGAAAGACTAGCCCGCTCGGCGGCGCCTTTCACCGATTTCTGGATAGTTTTGGTGACGATCTTTCAAATAAGTTGGCAAGCGATCACGGGCCGCGGCGTTGCCGCCCCTGGTTCGGCCACCATGCAGGAATTCGCTCCGTGAAGCCCGACGTTTCCGCGGCAGTCACCACAGCCATTCGCTCGGTGCTCCGAGACACGGGCCGCGATACAAAGCCCGTCGATCCCACAATGCTCCTCGCCGCTGATATAGGTCTCGATTCGCTCGATCTCGCCCAGACGATCGTGCTCTTGGAGCGGTCCCTGGGAATTGATCCCTTCCGCTCAGCTTCGACCAGCCGTACCGTCCGCACGGTCTCTGATCTGGTTTCGATCTACGACCACGCCCTTGCGTCTCCACCCACCTAAGCCCTCACGTGCTCACATCACCCATGCCAACCACCGCCTTGCCGATCCCCACGCTTCTCGATGCCCCGATAGAAGATCGCCTCGCCTTTGCGATCAGCGAGGTGGCTCGACAGTTTCCCGATCGGCCGGCCATCATCGCTGAAGCCGGCAGTGAGAGCCGGCAAACGATCGACTACCGCTCGCTCGCGCTGGCGATCCCGGGCCTCGAGGCCGATCTCGATGCCACGCGACCCGTTGGAATCGTTGCCCGCGTATCTCGAGTCGAGAGCCTTGTGGTCATTGCTGCGGCCTGCGGCCGGCAGCATGTGCCGGTGGCGTTTCTGCCCGACGACTCCCGCCACCTTATCGGTGAGCACAGCGACTGGCTGGTGGTCGACGATTCCCTTTCGCTGCCCGGGGCGCCGGCCGGTGGTCGCATGCGATTGGAGTTTGAAACGGTGCCGCCGGAGGTGACCGTCGCTACCTCGGGCACAAGCGGCCCTCCGAAGCTGGTCGATCATTCGTGGGATTCGCTTTTAGCTGCGGCGAGGCTCGCGGAACACTGGCACGGCCTCGGCTGGCTCTT
The DNA here is from genome assembly GCA_041744595.1 of Pirellulales bacterium. Taxonomy (GTDB): domain Bacteria; phylum Planctomycetota; class Planctomycetia; order Pirellulales; family UBA1268; genus QWPN01. The sequence continues at coordinate 132 of JBGTKO010000150.1, read as the reverse complement.
GGTGTACGACGCCACGCGGTGGGCTGGGATGCAGGTGTGGATGCAGGCCATGCTCACGGGCGGGCGGCTCGTGGTGCCGGCATCTCGCGAGCCCGACACGGTGGCCCGGGCCCTGGCCGACGAGACCGTCTC